>JBFWRL010000290.1:0-2642 GCA_050248915.1 Candidatus Sericytochromatia bacterium | reverse complement strand
CAGAGCCAACGCCTCTGTTTGGCCCTGGCGAGAGAGGGTGCGCAGCGCATGCCGAGTAATAAAAGCCATTTCAGCAGGGGTTTGTTTGGCTTGTTGTTGCCAGCGCTTGAGTGTGGCGATTACCTGTTTGGGGTGACTTTTGGACCAGTCATTGAGGTGGTTGGCCACCGATCGGGTGACAAAACGGGTCGGGTCGGTATAGAGACGGTTTAAGAGAGGTTCGGCCTGCTCCCAGCGAATGGGAATCGCCTGGGCCCAGGGCAATTTGGGCCGGGTGCCTTCACTGACCAACCGGCGCACATGGTAATGCTCGGCTTGGCTCCAATCGGCCAAAGTGGCCAGGGTCTCTGCTGGAAAGGCCTTGATAAACGCCCGGATGGCATCTTCGGCCGAAAAACGGGTGGTGATGGTTTGGATGGCTGACAGAGAAAAAACCAAATCTGCTGAGGTGCAGCCATAGACGGCCACAAAATCCGAAAAAGGCGCGTAGATAAAATCGCCAAAGTCATCATCGCTTAAATCGGGATTGCAAGGTTCAGGCAAGGCCTTGAGCAAAATTGCCACTGATGTGCGGTAATCCTGGGGCAAAAAGGCCCTGAGTTGCGCTCGGATCCAGCCAATTCGGGCCTTGAGTTCGCGTTCGGGAAAGCCCTCTACACAGGCCTGGGTAAAAGCCTGGGCCTGAAAATGGGGATAAACAGCTCTCAGACGCCCTCCCAAGGTCTCAATTTTGGTTGAGTTAAAAAGCTGGTCTTTGAGTGAAAAACGCGCAACGGGCGATTGGGGAAGCGTAGAAGTCATGGCAGGTACTTTCCAGTTTATTGAGTGTATTTCAGTGTATTCAAAAGCAGGGGTTCTGTCAAAGTTTTCTGCGGGCAGCCCAGAAAAAAACAGGGTATATTGAAAAAACACAAAAGCTGTCTCACAGCCCATCATTTTGAAAACAGGTGGCCCCTATGAACCCCACTCCCCGCAAGGCCCTGATCACTGGCGCTGGCCGTGGTATTGGCAAAGCAATTGCCCTGGAATTGGCTGGCAGCGGCCATCAGGTCTGCCTGCTCAGCCGGACTGAAACAGAATTAAAAACGGTCTGTGCCCAAATTGAAGCCCAAGGGGGCCAGGCCACGTATCTCTGCTTTGACCTGAGCGAATCGGCGGGTTATGCAGACCTGAAAACCCAGATAAACAGCCAATTTGGCCATGTCGATGTCTTGGTACACAATGCCGCACCGACCTATCGCCCAGCCAAACTGACCCGCATGGCCCCAGATGATTGGCAAAATACCCTAAGTGTAAATCTCGGGGCTTTGGCCCAACTCTGTGGTCTCTTTTTAGAGCCCATGCGGGAAGCCGGCTGGGGCAGAGTTGTCAGCATCGGCTCCTTATCGGGAGTGGTCGGCGCGGGGTCTTATCCGGCTTATTGTGCCGCCAAAGCTGGGATGGAAGGGCTGACCAAAAACCTTGCCATTGACTATTCCCGCCATGGAATTACCATCAATATGGTCAGTCCGGGGTTTGTCGAAACCGAACGCTTTAAACAGGCCGCTCCCCCTGAATTGTTGGAAAAATTCAGACAAGCCACAGCGATCAAACGCCTGGGGCAGCCCGAAGACGTGGCCCACGCCGTGGATTTTTTGGCCTCAGACAAAGCGGCGTTTATCACGGGAATCAATTTACTGGTCTGTGGTGGCTTGAATTTGGGCAATCTCTGGTAAACCCTCTGCGCGGAACAGCAGCCGGGCTATAATGGGGAGACCCAACAAAGAGAAAGGCTGTGTCAGCCACCATGCGCAAATTGCAAAAGGGAGACCTGCTCGAAGTCACTATTGAAAAACTGGTATCTGGCGGCGAAGGCCTGGGCAAGGTCTTTGGCTATCCCGTTTTTGTCCCTGGTGGTTTGCCCGGTGATCACGGTGCGGTTGAGATGGTCTCAGTCAAAAAAGACTATGGCCGGGGCCTGATGGTACAGCGCTGGGATGATGGCCCGACACGGGTTTCCCCCCCTTGCCCACTGACCGAGAGCTGTGGGGGTTGTCAGTGGCAACACCTCGACTACCCCGCTCAATTGGAGAGCAAACGGGCCCTGCTGATCGAGACCCTCTCGCGTCTGGGCAAACTGCCGGAAGTAGAACTGGAAAAGTGGGTCAAAGCCCCGCTGGGCATGACAGATCCCTGGCGCTACCGCAACAAAGGCCAGTTTCCCTTTCAGAGTATTGAAGGCCAAGCACGGGGCGGATTTTTTGCCCCCCGCAGCCACACCTTGGTTCCAATCCAAGATTGTTTGATTCATCCCCCCGCCATGAATGCCGCCCTGAATAAGGTCGAAGCCGCCTTCAACCAACTCAATATCCCCATTTATGACGAAAAGACCCAATCTGGTTTTCTGCGCCATGTGCTCATACGCGAATCCACCAGCCACGCCCAAATCTTGGTTGGGCTGGTCACCCGCGATTGGGAGCATCCCGCTTTGGCGGCCCTGGTTGAAAAACTGAGTACTGAGATTCCCAATCTGGTGGGTCTGGTTCAGAACCGCAATCCCGAACCCGGCTACCGCATTCTTGGACGTGAAACCCGCACACGTTGGGGCATGGAGGCGCTCATTGAGCAAGTGGGTGAACTGCTATTCTGCATGTCGCTGGCCT
>JBFWRL010000289.1:0-2695 GCA_050248915.1 Candidatus Sericytochromatia bacterium | reverse complement strand
TCATAAATTTCAATCCAAAATTAGTCCAAATTTGGGAGATGGGCGATGCCCAATTGTTTTTTTAGTTCTTCATTATACTCTGCCACAAAGCGTTCCGCCTGTGGCTGCTCCAGGATGTGAGAAAATTCATCGCCAATATTACCGGCCATCATTTCACCGGTGATGGCCATCCCGGCCCCCACAATAATGGCTGCCAAACCGACCCAAAACGATCCATTAAATTTAATCACATTGCCCATCATCAAACCGCCAGCACCGGCCAAACCCAAGCCTCCCAGAGCAACGCCATTGCCAATCATCTGGCCACGGTTAATGTCGTCGAGGATTTGGGTTTTGTTTATCATTTTGAGCAGAGTGAGATCGTCGATCTTTTCGTTGATACCCCGCAAGATCAGCCAATAGCTCTGCATTTGTTTGATCCGCAGGCGTTGCAATTTGTATTTTTGAACCTGCAATTGCTCATGATTGAGCTGTTGAACATCGCTGAAGGGAAAAGAGGGCTCGGCATAAAGGGGCAAAGCCGGGGTCAATACCAAACAACCGAGCAGAAAGGACAACCCCAAACGTGTAAACGTGCGCATATTTTATACCACCGCTGCCATATTTTGTCGGAGCCAGGCTTCAATAAAGCCATCAATCTCGCCATCCATTACAGCATTTAAATTGGAAGTTTCAAAATCAGTGCGGTGGTCTTTGACCATTTTGTAGGGATGAAAGACATAGGAGCGAATCTGACTCCCCATACTGGCTGAAACGGGTCCGCCTTTGATATCCGCAATTTTTTGTTGGTGCGCCAAGCGCTCCCGCTCGTACAATTTGGCTTTGAGGATTTTCATGGCAGTGTCTTTGTTCATCAACTGTGAGCGCTCGTTTTGACAGGCCACCACAATCCCCGAAGGCAAATGGGTGACGCGCACGGCTGTTTCCACTTTGTTGACATTTTGGCCCCCAGCCCCACCGGAGCGAAAGGTGTCAATTTTGAGATCGACGGGATTAATATCGACTTCAATGCGGTCATCGATGACGGGGGTGATTTCGACCGAGGCAAAAGAGGTCTGGCGTTTGCCATTGGCGTTAAAGGGTGAAATCCGCACCAGACGGTGGGTGCCTTTTTCGGCATTGAGCAGGCCATAAGCATGGTTGCCTGTGGCCACAAAGGTGGCACTTTTGATACCGGCTTCATCCCCTTCCGTCATCGAGACCAGATCCATTTTCAATTGACGTTTTTCACACCAGCGGGTGTACATTCGCAACAAAATTTCTGCCCAATCTTGCGCATCGGTGCCCCCTTCGCCGGAGGTAATAGTCACAATGGCAGGCGATTGATCGTAGTCGCCACTCAACATACGCTCAACTTCCCATTGGCGCAGTTCTTGGCTCAGACTTTCAAGCTGGGCGTGTAATTCGGGCAAAAGTGCGCTGTCATTTTCGGCCCGAGCCATGTCCAACAATTCTTGGCTCTCTTGCAAGGTCTTTTCCCAGCGAATGATCCGGTCATATTCTGTTTGCAAAGCGGTGAGATCTTGGGAGCGTCGGGCGGCACCTTCGGGATGATCCCAAAATCCGGGCTGCTGGGTTTCTATTTCGAGACTTTCTATCCGGGATTGCAATTCAGCGAGGTCAAAGCGACCTCCGGATGTCTTGATACTGCGCGCTGAGTTGGCGCAGGGGCTCTTCAATCTCGTGAAATTCCATGGTTTCCTCGTTTGACAGTCAGTTTCTCAGGTCATGCTAACAGATGGGATCCGAGATTACAAGCAGTTCAGATCAGTGTTTGAGGGCGTTGAGCCCCAAAGCTTCAAGACAGGTTTGAAAAAGCGCTTCAGCAGAGATCTCTTGGGTTACTTGCAAGGCCAGTTCTGGTTTGAGCGGCCATTCAGGGTCAATATCGACCCCAACCACATCAGAAATTTCCCCCGCGAGAGCCCTGCTGTAGAGCTGTTTGGGATTGCGTTGCAGAAGTAGGTCAAAAGGCACATTTAAAACAATCTCGGTATAACCTGGCAGGTTCAAGCGGTTCCAGGCCTGCACTTCGTGAAACAGTGAAATCGTCGCACTGACCACACTCAGGCCTTGAACAGCCAACATATGACAGAGATGGCTGTATTTCCACGCCAGAACAAGGCGTTCTGAGCGGGTATAGCCACTGCTGCCAAAGACCTCTCTTAAGACATCGCCATCGAGATAGACCACTGCAATGTTCTGCTCGCGCAAAAACTGACAAAGTCTTTGTCCGAGGGTGCTTTTTCCCGAACCAGCCAGTCCGGTAATCCAAAAAACAGAGGCGACATTTTCCGGCAAATCACAGGCCTTAAAAGGAGATAAAAGGGGCATGGTATTTGGTGTATCCCAATCAAAACAGTATTTGGAATCTCTGAGATTAACATGTTATGATACCCTGAAATGCATTGAAGTTTTAACATAAGTTTGATTAATTTTTTCAGTCTTTGCAGTCGCTTCTATTGCACTGGATTTTGGTTCTAAAATTATCCCTCCCCCAATACCTTATAATTATCAGCTGAGGAAGAAGAACGGATCATGAAAACTGCATGGAATTATACAGACCTTGCTGAAGCGTATTTGCAGCGCCCAGACTATTCTGAAGACGCCATTTTTCAAATGCTGGACCAGATGCAATTACCTGATTCGGCTCGGGTCTGTGATGTGGGGGCAGGGGTGGCCCATTTGACCAAAG
>JBFWRL010000288.1:0-2721 GCA_050248915.1 Candidatus Sericytochromatia bacterium | reverse complement strand
GTTACTCGCGCCAAGGGTCTTGTGTCTCCGGCAGAAGAAAGTGAGCTCTATGAAATGCCCGTTACCCTCCAATTTCATCTCGATGCGGAGGGCAATGGTTATCTTTCTAGCAGCTCTTCAATAACCCAAGCAAAGGCATTTGTGCTCCAGAATTACCGTTACCAGCCTGAGAAAAAAGCACTCACCTTTTCAGGACTTACACCCATTGTTATTTGGCAAAGCCCCGGCATGGGGGAAATTCTCTTTAGTGAACAGCATCCCATTAAGCAGTTTGACACTGACGGTCCGTCTTCAAAGCCCTTAGGGTGGACACGGGCCAAGCTCAAAGATTTTCAACTGGACTCACCGACGACAACCCGCGACAAAACTCAGATTGGTCAGCAGCTCTTGGCCTCTGCCCAGTTAGATTCACAGGGGAATGGGGCCGTCAGTGGCGTTATCAAGCCCTATTTGCAACAAGAAACACTCCATCCATATCCATTGGCCTATGTCTCCATTCAAAATTTTCAATTGCAAAATAATTTAATCAGCTTGGCTGAACCGATCCAATCCAAGCAAACACCCATGGCTTGGTTTCATACCCAAGCAGGCTTGCTCCTTTATCAGACGGAGCAAGCAATCTGGAAACTCAAAGCAATCAAGCAAGAAATAATTCAATCCCCAGAAATCGACTTGGGCCAATCGCTCACTCCTCCCCTTGCTCATTTGGATCAACAAGGCAATGGGGTTATTGCCTTACAAACTTCGGCTTATCAATGGTCTCTGCACAGGATCGAAAAGTACAATTGGATCAACAGCCAAAAACTCGAAGTGAAACACCGTTTTGATCGCAAGCATCAAATGGTGGTATTTGCAGATAAAGGTGTCATCCTGAGTCATAATCACATGAATTGGCCCTCCCCATCCCCAGATGTCGAACTCGAATTGAGTTATTTTGAATTGGCTCAAAAGAGGGGGGACCAAGAAGTGCAAAAAGACGCTCAGGTAAAAAGATCCCAATTTTTGCGTTTTCCCCTCAATGGCCGTTTTCCTCGTGGTCTCACCGTGCACCTCACCCCCCAAGGCCAAGGACTTCTGGCCATTGGCAGCAGTGCCAAAGGTGCGGCAGAAGGCAAAATCCACCTCTTCCCAATTAAAGACTTCGGCTTATAACCCCATCGTTTGCAACTGTTCCACCAGCGCTGAACCCGCTGTGCACCCCCAGTAAAACCCAGGCTATGTCTTATTCTTTTCACTCATTTACAGCCAAACGAACAATATTTACATTTGTAACTTATAATTATAGATAATCAAAAAAAACGAGAAAATCCAGGATATGCAAAAAAATCACAACTTTCCCTTAGGTCCACAATAAATCTATTCATTTAGTGTATTAAATTAAATGATCAATCAAAAACAAACAACTATTTGTATTTTATTTTTTTTTACAATAAAATTCAGCCTTATTAGCTGTCAATCTATCTCGTTAAATGCTGATACGCCAGCATCAAGACGACAATTGTCGCCCCAAATACCACAGGTAATGTCACTGCAATTCTTATCACTTTCACTGGATATACAAGTAGATGAGCAGGGCAATGGCTTCATGTTTAATTCGAATCTAGAGAAAACAGAGATTTTAACTCTTCACAATTATCAAGCGATTTCTCTTTCCCAAAATCAGATTTTGCAAGGAATTCAACCACAGATTCTCTGGAAAAAAACGGGCAAAGGCGAAATAATTTATAAAGAAGCCATTAATTCCCCTCATATCGGGACTTTTTTACCCTCTGATGCAGATCAACGCCCGCTTAAGCGATTGACAAATGAATTTGATGGAAACATCTTGAATAATAAAACAAACATCATAGATTATCAGCGAAAAGGGCTGGATTTTTTAAGTCAGACTCCCATCGTAAATAGTGAGGGTAATGGCTTTCTCTCTGGTGTTCTGACAGGCAGAAAATTACGAGAGAAAAACCTGTTTAAGTATCCTTTGGCATATATTCCCATTCAATCCCACCACTATAACAACTCACTCATTGAATTATCTGAATTTGTTTTAGCAGAAGAGCACCCTTTGGTCTGGTTCAATCAAACCCAAGGAATCGCTTTATTTAAATCCACAGAAGCAGAATGGATTTTGCAAGAAATTCACAACCAAAAATTAAACTCATCTCAAAAATCCTTGGGCACATCTTTAATTTACCCCCTTGCCCAACTGGATAACAAAGGAAAAGGTTGGATTTTAACAAGAACGACGCAATCAGAACTTAAACTACATCTGATTCAGGACTTCAAATTGATGGATACAAAATCCCTTGGAATAAATATCCCTCAAGGTCATTCGTTCTCTTTTGCTTTTTCAGATGGCCAAGGATTTTTATTGAGCTATGCGCCCACTCAAACTTCCTCAGAATTATATTTATTTCTAATTAAAGATAACCAAGTTCAGCCGCTCCGTTCTGTCATCCTTCCCCTCAACCAAGCATCTATTTATACGATAGACCATGCTATCCAAACCCAAGGCCAGCAACAAGGGCGAGGTGTGTTGGCTGTAGGAACAACACAACAAACAAAAGACACAGGAAAAATCTATCTTTTTCCGATTGTAACCTACATTGAGCAGCCCTCGGAGGGTGCAAGTTGGTAATTAAGTTCAACTTGTGGCCCAAAGAGCCTGAGAATCTTGGTTTTAAGGTCATTCACACCCTCCATCAAACATTGCTTGGGCTGGCCTGG
>JBFWRL010000287.1:0-2779 GCA_050248915.1 Candidatus Sericytochromatia bacterium | reverse complement strand
TGAAGACAATGGACTCGGTATCGATTTAAACGCACATTCACTTGAGATCTTTGGGATTTATCAGCGCTTTCATCCCCAGGTTGAAGGGCATGGGCTCGGCCTCTATCTCGTAAAAACACATACTGAAATGTTGGGCGGACAGATTCAGGTCAGCAGTGAACCAGGCAAAGGCACTTGCTTTCAATTGAGTTTTCCGATGGTGGAACCAGGTTAAGCCACCCGGTCGAGTGCCAACAATTCTTTAAGTTGGGTTAACAACAGCGGTTTAATCAAAAATCCTTTTAGAAAGGGATAAGCCTGACAGGCCGTCTGATCTTTTTTCAAAAGAGAAGAAGTCAAAACCACCACTTGGGTCTGGGGGTGCAGATTCGCCAAGTGAGAGGCGTATTCTTTGAGAAAGGCATGGCCATCCATGACGGGCATACCCAAATCTAGCAAAATCAAGTCCGGAAACTCACTCTCTGGGAGTTCGTTCAACCCGTCTAGGGCTTCTTGTCCCTGGGTATAGGCCCAAAATTGGAGCGGTTCTTGATTGAGTGTCAGGCGTTTAATCAATCCAGAAACCAATAATGCGGCAATACTGTCGTCATCTATCAAACAAATCCGTTTGATTCCCATCATTTAGTCCAGCTTTTCATTCTTGGTATTGTCAGTGTTATGTCAGATCAAAGATTGGCAAATTTTTTTCAACAAATCGGCAACTATAATAATGCCTTGCATTGTAACATGACTTCTAATTCAGATTGCGACTCAGATTCCAGCACAAGCCTATTGACCGACCCTGGGAAGCAGCGTGTTATAATAAGCATAAATTCAGACTAAACAGTAGGATATCTCGACCATGGCCATTCTCGACCTCAAATATTACGGTGCATCTGTCCTGACCCGCGCCGCCAAACCAATTAAAAATATCGACCGTGAACTGATCAAACTCGCGGAAGACATGCTCGAAAGCATGTACCATTACCACGGTGTGGGCCTCGCAGCCCCACAAGTGGGTGTGTCAAAACGTTTTATTATTGTCGATTGTGGCGATGAGTACCAGGATCGGCCCTATTTTTTGATCAATCCTGAAGTGATCAGCACCGAAGGGGAACAAGTGGGGCCCGAAGGCTGCCTGAGTTTGCCCGATTTACTCACCGATGTCAAACGCCCTGCCAAAGCGGTGGTGCAAGCTATGAATTTACAGGGAAAAACAATCACAGTCACCGGTGAAGGCCTTTTGGCTCGGGCCCTTCTGCATGAAATTGATCACTTAAATGGTGTGCTCTTTACCGAATTGGTGGAAGATGAGTTTGTCTTGCAGCGCGAAATTCCCATCCTCAAAGATCGCATTCAAAAAATCTTAAGTGGGGAATTGCCTGCTGTTAGTGATGAAGAAGAATATGAAGAAGAGGCCGATCAGAATGCTGAGGCTGCGGTTGCCTTGGCGTGAAACCTGCTTTGATCTTTATGGGAACCCCTGAATTTGCGGTTCCCTGTTTACAATCACTTTTGGATGCGGGCTATCCTGTGAAAATGGTGGTCACCCAACCTGATAAACCTGTGGGACGCAAACAGGTTCTCACAGCACCCCCGGTCAAGGTTTTGGCCCAAGCCCATGGCATAGAAGTCTATCAGCCCAGCAAACTGCGCAATGTTCCAGAAGTTTTGGAAAAACTCAAAGCGGTGGGTGCAGACCTCTTTGTGGTGGTCGCTTATGGCAAAATATTGCCCCAAGAGGTCTTGGATTTGCCCAGCCAAGGCTGCATCAATGTCCACGCTTCACTTTTGCCCAAATATCGGGGCTCAGCGCCGATCCAATGGTGTTTGGTCAATGGTGAGAGTGAGACAGGGGTCACCACCATGCTCATGGATGCAGGCATGGATACAGGAGACATGTTGCTCAAACGGACATTGTCAATTGCGGCAGACGAAACCGGCATCAGCTTAACTGAAAAACTCTCTAAATTGGGTTCAGAATTGCTGATAGAAACACTGCCGGGTTATCTCAAAGGAGATATTTTGCCCCAGATCCAAGATGCAAGCCAAGCCACCCAAATCCCCTTGCTCAAAAAAGAGCACGGGCTGCTCCATTGGCAAGAACCGGCACAGGCCCTGTACCACCGGATTCAGGGCCTCAAACCCTGGCCTGAAACTTATACGTTTTTCAGGGGCAAACCCCTAAAAATCAAAGAAGCCCAGGTTTATGCGGGTGAGTGGCACGATTCAGAAACCCGCTTGCCCGGCCATGTTGCCAAAATACTCAAACAGAGCATTTTGGTCCAAACAGGGGTTGGACTTCTTGAATTGTTGCGGGTTCACCCCGCCGACAGCAAAGAGATGGCCGCTGGAGACTTCGCCCGCGGTCAGCGGGTCGAAGTCGGAGAGCTGTTTGGGGCCGAAAATCCAGGCGGCTAAAACATCGGATGCCAGAGGGGCAGTATCACAGGCTCTTGGTTCAAGAGCGCCAATTCTGGTTCACTCAGGTATTTTTTCGGAACGATCAATTGGTAGACATTGTCTTCAAACCATTCATTCGACATAATAAAATAGCCTTTTTTGCCGACCTCAGCACCCCAGCTGTTTTCGACTTTCCATTTAATGGGGTTGCCTTCTTCATCGAGATCGACCCCCACAATTAACATGCAATGGGTCATACTGGTTTCACCCATTTCGAGTCTTTCTGCTTTTTCCAAACCAAAATGGGTCTGAAAAAGAAGGTCATAATTGTAAATGCCCTTTAAAAGCAAACCTTCTTTACGCAGGCTGTCTTTGCCGACATCACAGGAAAACAAGA
>JBFWRL010000286.1:0-2803 GCA_050248915.1 Candidatus Sericytochromatia bacterium | reverse complement strand
AAGATCGCTCGCTGTTCAGGGGCATTTAAATAGGCACTGAGATCCAGGTAAAAACTTTGGCGCAAAGGATCCAGCCAGCGTGGGTCAAAATCCAGCGTAAAGGCCTTGGGAGCAAAAGCGAGTGATGTGAGCGCGCGCGAATGTGACAGGATGCTGGAGTTTAGCAGGTCTGAGGTTCTCAATGTTAGGTTTTAGGCAAACTGGGGAGCCAAGCTGGTGTGAGATTCTCAGCGAAGTGGCAGTTCCCGAACACCGAACACCATCCCCCCTAATACCTGCCCCCCTCGTGTTATCCTGAAGCAGTAGTTTATTCACGCAGTTTATTCACAAGGAGAGTATAGATTTATGGCTATTCGTGTTGGCATTAACGGTTTTGGCCGCATTGGGCGTCAGGTATACCGCGCCGCGGCAGAGATGAACGATATTGAAATTGTGGCGGTCAACGATTTGACCAACGCCAAAACCCTGGCCCATTTATTAAAATACGACTCGATCCATGGCATTTTTCCTGGCGAAGTCAAAGCCGAAGGCGACACCATTTACGCCAATGGCAAAGCACTCAAGGTGCTGAGTGAGCGCGATCCCGCCGCTTTGCCCTGGGGCGAATTGGGCGTGGACATTGTGATTGAATCCACAGGTCTGTTTACCGATGCCGCCAAAGCAGTGGCCCACCGCAACGCGGGCGCCAAAAAGGTGATCATTTCTGCACCTGCCAAAGGCGAAGACATTACCATCGTGCTGGGTGTGAACCATGAAAAATATGATCCCCAGAACCACCACATCATCTCCAATGCCTCTTGCACCACCAATTGTCTGGCCCCTGTGGCCAAACCCCTACACGACAAGCTGGGCATTGTGCGTGGGCTGATGAATACGATTCACTCTTATACCAATGATCAGCGCATCCTCGATTTGCCCCACGAAGATCTGCGCCGGGCCCGCGCTGCGGCCATGTCGATCATTCCCACCACCACCGGTGCCGCCAAAGCTGTGGGTCTGGTCATTCCCGAACTGAACGGCAAACTCAATGGTATGTCCTTGCGGGTCCCCACCCCCGACGTCTCTGTGGTCGATTTGGTCTGCGAAGTCAGCAGAGACACCAGCATCGAAGAAGTCAATCAAATTCTGCGCGACTTTGCCGCCACCGCTTACCCCAATGTGCTCAAGGTCTCTGATGAGCCATTGGTCTCCATGGACTACAAGACCTGCCCCATCTCTTCGATTGTGGATTCGGCTTTAACCATGGTCTTGGAAAAACGCATGGTCAAAGTCATCTCTTGGTATGACAACGAGTGGGGTTATTCCAACCGCGTGGTAGATTTGGTTCACTATGTGAGCAAATCGCTCTAAACAGCCTTAAAAAAGTTCAGGCCCCCGTTAAAACGGGGGCCTTTTCTGTGGGGCCCAAATAGGGCCAGGACAAAACTAGCTAACTTTGACAGCTAACTTTTTACCTGTTTTTTGCTGAAGGCTTCGTAGTCCATGGTCCGGTATGAGCCGGTTTCAATAAATTTCAACATGCCTTTAAACTCATCAGGGCCGAGATAGCCGGGAATTTTGCCAATCACTTTGCCATCGGGTTCCATAAAGACCAAGGTGGGAAAGCCCTGTACCCCATGGGCGGCAGTCAGCTCCCGCTCAGTCATGACCTTGCCCTGATGGGTGACCTTTTCTTCAGAGCTTTCAGTCACACGCACCGCGACAAATTTTTTCAATTGGGCCTGCACCTTGCTATCGGTAAAAGTCTCTTGATCCATTTTGCGGCAATAGCCACACCAGGTAGCATAAAACTGTACAAACAGAGGTTTGTTCTTCTTTTGGGCCTCTTTAAGGCCTTTATCATAACTGCGCCACTTGACAGGTCCAGCCACGGTTTTGGCAGTTGCCTCGCCCACTTCCATGCCCATTTGCTCTGGCAGAATCGAAAAACCAATGCCCCCCACAGCCAAAAGGCCAAAAACCAAGACAGAAGCGAATAAAGGACTTTTTTTCATTGGGCCACTCCCAGTTCAAACATTTGTTTTTATCTTAACAGGTCTGGGCACAATTTGTAATTTAAAACACCGCTTACTTCTGATTCTCAGCCGCGTCTTTGGCCAGGGCCTCACCTTGATGAATCAGGGCCTGGGCCAAATGCTCAGGTTTGATGTATTTCATGCGAATCAAAATTTCGCCCAAGAGCAATTTTTGATCACTCTGCTGCTTGAGGGCCTGTTGCAATTGGTCTTTTTTGAGGTGGCCCTGCTGGATCAGAATATCGCCAATGCGATTGCTGCTCCCGCCTTTAAACATGTTCAAAAGTTTAAACCCGAGTGAATTGCGGGGAATACTCAAACCTGCGCTGGGCTGGTAGTTTTTGAGCGCCACTTTGTCGGTGGGATCAAAGTGCAGGGCCACTTTGAACTCCGCCTGGGCATAGCCCCCCCAATTTTTCTTCTGCAAGGCCAATCCCAATTGGCTGTGAAATTTGGCGACATCATTGCAGAGCCGAATGGCCTCTTGGTACTCCCGCACGGCATCATCGAGCAAATTTTTGGCTTCGTATTGTTTGCCCTGTTTAAAATGCCCATCGGCCTGCTCTTTGCGGGCCTGAAGGGCTTTTTCTTCGGCTTGGGGAGTCGACTGGGGACGGGGGGGCGCCCCCGCAAAGGGACGCGTCCCAGCAGGTGGCGTGGGATCGGCTTTGGCTTTTTCAGCTTCGCTGGCTTTTTTTTCGGCCTCACGGGCCTTCTCTTCGGCCTCGCGTACGCGATCGAGGGTGCGTTCATAGTCTTTGCGCTTAAACGGGTCTCGCAGGGTATTA
>JBFWRL010000285.1:0-2832 GCA_050248915.1 Candidatus Sericytochromatia bacterium | reverse complement strand
ACACCACGCTGACAACCCAGGCCGAATCTTTGCGCAATACCTCAACCCCAAAATGGGTATAGGGCAAGACCCCCACAGAATCAGAGACCTGTTGCTGAAAACGCTGTAATAGTCGCTCGCGATTGGAATCTGAAAAATAAGCGCTTAAAAGGTTGTCAGAGGGAAAAATGCCCTGCTTGAGTATTTGGGTTTGCAAACCAGAGGGTGCAACGGGGTCGTAATTTGCCTGCACTTTAAAAGCAGTGTCTTTGGGATTCATGGCTATTTGCAAAGCATGTTGACGGGTGAGTGCTGTCACTGAGGGCGATTCTGTGAGTTCTGGCATCAGTCGTGCCAATTTTTTCACAATTTCTTGGCGCAGAGCAGAATCTGGACTGACCTCAGCGGGCAGCATGATTGGAGTTTGGCTGGACGCTGGGCTGGGTGTGTTTTGAGCAGAGGGTAGGGTCGTTGCGGAGGTGAGAGGTGTGGCTTGGGGAGAAGGAACTGTGACAGAAGCCGTGGGTTGCGCTGAGGCCAAAAGACCTGGCTGAGGCAGAGCTGTGGGCTTGACAGTCGATGCCGGCGTCGGACGGGTTTGATTGGTGGGCTGACAGGCCAAGATCGCCAAACATAATAACGAGCCCAAACAGGCTACAGGTATTGCCTTAAACATCTCTATCCCTCTTTTTATCGTGTTTAGATCCCCAAATTAATGTGCCAGTGGTGCGTTAAATCCCCCCGATCGCAAGGCTACCCAATGCTGCAATTTATGAAACAAAAAGGGACACAAGGGTGAAAATGCAGCTTCATAATTCTGAATAACAGCACAGACCACGGGAACTGAGCTGCTTAAATCTGGCCCCCGTCGAACGGCGATCACGCGGTTCAGATATTCTGTCAGATTCTTCACCGCAAAGACCAATAGATGCCCCACTTCGGAAAAATGATTCAGTCCATATGCCATAATGGCCCTTTCCAGGCATTGTCGGGACAGCGCTAAGATTTCCCGATCCTCTGCGAGCATGTCCTCGCTGATCGCGCCTTCATTGGGCAGTCTCGGTGCCAATTGAAAAAAACCGCTGACTTTGGTATTCAATTCATGCAAGGTTTTGCGGGCCATCCGCAAGCGATCTTCGGAGAGCATGGCCACCTCTGGAGAGTGGGAGGTCAACGAGAAGACAAATCCCAAGCGCAGGGCATCTGCGCCAAAACGGCGGATCAAGGTCACAGGCTCAACCACATTCCCCAAGCGGTATTTCATCGGACGTTTGACCATGCTTTGCAGAAAACGTTCCTCATCTCTCGCGGCCTGTTCATTCAGCTCTGCACCGGGTTGGGGCAACAACATGCGCTCCATGACATGTAAAGTGCCATGTACATGAATATGTTTAAACAGGGGACGCCCACTGACAATGATGCCCACCAACAGAGAGGGGACTATCCAGCGAAAGAGCCATTCGGCATCGACAAAGACCTCATCGATGGGTTCTGGTTTGGGATTTTCTGGCCAGCCAGCCCCTTGCAAGGCCCAAGCTGCCATCGAAAACCAGGTGGAAAAGACATTCTCACTGTTGTTGATGGGATTGCCCCACCAATACTGGCGAGAAATACACCAGACTGAAAGCCGAGAGAGAATTTTGAGCATCCGCTCTTTCCACAAAGGCGCACTAAAAGTGACTTCATCTTCGTCAATACTGCGATAGAGCAGGCGCACGGCCTCATCGATTTTGACAAATAGTTGCGTGCTGTAGCGTGGAATCACACTCACCCCCGAGCGCGCACAGTAAAGTGCTTCCACAGACCAATCTCCTGGTTCTGTGCGCAGCTGGAGCTTTAATTGTTCAAGAATTTTGTCCCTGGCTTCGTTGACACTGTGCTTTTCGTACCCCGGTGCAGAGACCCGGCCATCGGCATCAAAGAGTTGGACTTCCGGCAAAATCTGCCATTCTCGGGCCAAACGCTCATGGTATTTGCGCGCCAGGGGCACAATAAATTCCAGATCATTTTCCAGCTCCAATGAGGCGATGACCGGAATTTTTTGATCATAGAGGGGGTGTTGAATTTCTTGGCCTGCCCAATGGGCATAAGGCCCTTCGTCATGAACCCCCAAAGCCACCACTCCAGGCAGGTATTCGGGGAAGTAAAATGCCACTTCAGCCGTTTCGGCATTTGCAGCGCAAACGGTTAAAAAATGTCGGGCCCGCACCCGGTGGGTGCCTCGGCGCAAATCTGAAGCCACCAAAACGGACGAAGAAGCGGGGCTGTGGTAGGCAATACACTCCTGTTCATAAGTCAAACCAGCCCGATGCAGGTATTCATAGAGGGCATCGACCGTTTCGCGCCCCGCATCGCGGATGGGGCTCTGCCACAGATCAGGATCAAATCCCGCACCGGTCTGTTGCAATTGTTCACGCACCAAGGCTTCGTGGCGAAAATAATGGTCGCGACAGAGGGAGAAAAACTCAGCCCGGCCCAGTTCTGCTCGGGTGTAAGGTGAATTGCGTTCGACAGCCAATTGCAAAGCCAAGCCCCCGTGTTCGCTGCCCACGACCCTTCGGGGGGTCTGTTGGTGGTGCCTGTGTAAAGAGCGGGATTTTATATCCAATAATACGGAAGACAGAATTCCACCCAGGTCTGGAGCAGAAGCTGTATTTATTGGCGTGGCCGCCAAAACCGGAAATTTACCCCCATAGAATCGCTCTCGCTCCCAAAGTAAACGCAGGGGCGGTTCGTCCAGGGTAGGGACAAATGCGGGCTCAAAACCGGTCTTTTTTTTGAATTTGGGTTTGGCACGGGCCCAATCAGAAGCCACCAGGTGATCGATCAAACGGCGTCCACGGTGGCCCAGCA
>JBFWRL010000284.1:0-2865 GCA_050248915.1 Candidatus Sericytochromatia bacterium | reverse complement strand
AAATTCGTTGCGGGTCAGCAGGCCATCTTGGTTCTTGTCGTGGTTGCGGAAGGAATCTTGATTGCCCTGGTTGACCACATAACCACCCGCAAAGGCTTCATTGTAGTTCAAAAATCCATCTTGGCTGGTATCGAGGGCTTTCAAATTGGCATCGACAATGTCGCCCACAATCCGTTTGAACTCACCAAAACTGATCTCCTGATTGGCATTGCTGTCTACTTCCTGAAAGCTCTTGGCTATCAGGCTGCTGACTGCTGTAAACTCTTGGGTATCGAGACTGTTGGTTTTGTTGGCATCATAGGCCTGCATATTTTCTTTGGCATAGTGAGAAATGGTGCCCAAGCCCACCCAGTCGGCCATGCGGCCAAAGGCATTACCGAGGCCATTCATCATGCGCTTCATGCCAGAGGCTTGTTTATTGGGGTCGAGGGTGTCTGAAGCGCCTGTCTGGTTGGAGGCAATAAAGGCATCAGAGGAATAGGCGCTGACACTTTGGGAGGGATAGGCCGAAACAGTCGCCGATTGTGCGGGGGCATAGGCGTAAGGGGATGTGACGTAGCTGGAACCTGAGATTGAATTAACCATTTCTTTTCCCTACCTTTAACTAGATATTAATTCTATCGGGCAGATCCAAAAATAGATTCTTAACCTTTGACGATGATTAAGTTAAATAGTAGTTAACTTGTTGTCAATTTAATTATTAAGAATCGTAAACAAATTGAGTTTTAATAATAAAGCAGGGCATTGCTCTGTTTAAAGTTTAATTCGGTTTGCTGAATCTTATTGAGCATGGCAGTCATTTTTGCCAGGCTTTGCTCCAATTGCCACAGAGTCAGCTTCAACTTGGGTTGTTCTGAAGCTGAGGCCTGTTTGAACCTGCCCTGAATTTTGTCAATGTGGATTTTCTGGTCGGTGATGCGCTTTTGCAGGCGCGCAATTTCTTCGCTGAAAAAATAAGTTCTGACCAGAGTAAGGGGAAAGACCTTTTTGACCGAAGGGGGATCTCCGAGCAAACGTTGATAGTTTTGAATCATGTTTTTGGTGTGTTTGTAGCGCCGCTTGAGATAGTCTTTTTCTTGGGAGGTTAAACCCGGTTTTTGGTAGTCCAATTTGAGCGTTTCCAGAGCCACTTGCTGATCTATCAGGCCAATTTGATTTTGCAATTCATTTTGCAAAGCAATGATGGCACGGTGTTGCCGAGTGGCTTGGATCAGCACCTCGCGGTAGGCCTGTGGGGCTTTTTGTTTGAGTTCGCCTTCCAAAAGCCATTCCTGGCCACTCCAAAAAGCAGGATAGACATAGGTGACTGTCTCACGTCCGCTGAGTTGGATGATTGCACCATGGGGAAGTCCAGTGACGCCCCTTTCCAGGTCATTGACATACCAGCGAACTGATTTGATATTTTGGCGTATTTTGGGCGGGCTTTTGACCTGTTCCACTTTTCCATTTTGCCAGGTCACCACCCACCAACTGTCGCCCCATTTTTGTGGGTTCTGTTCAGACAATTTTTCGACCCAGGCCGATTCAATATTTGGAGGGCGCACGACTTTTGTCTGTGTGGGTTTTGCTTGAATCGGTTTTGTTGCCCAAAACAAAAACATAATATACAGGAGCACTTTGGCAGGCATAGTCAATCCTTGGCGTTTTCTCAAAAATACCAAAATTCAGGCGCTTGTTTTTAAAACTTTCCCCATCAATTTGCTGATCCCAGACAATCTTTTGCAAAAAAGGACGCTACAATGGGGACGATGCTTCAACTCAGTGCCCTCCACAACGATCTCAATGCGTTTACTTTCTCATATCCAGACGTTCTGCTTTGCGATTTGCAAAGGCAATTTGAGCGGGAAATTCGGCCTTTTTTCGAAGACCCTGCCCAAGACGAATTGTTGCGGGGGGGCAAATACCAACATATGCTTTTACCAGGGGGGAACTATTCACTTTGTTCTTACGATACCGACCCCCTGTTTTGGGTCGCCAATCGCCAGGCCTCGAATTACGCCTTGTTTAAAGCTTTTTTTGATGCCTTGGGTTTGGAGCAGGCCCTCAAGCCCAAAATCAAACACAAGAATCAGCTGGTGATGTATTGCGGCTTTTTTGTGGTCGGAAATCAGGCCCCCGATCCCAATTGGCATTATGATTATCGCCCAGGTGCCCCAGCTTATACCTTGATCACCCCTCTCTTCGATCTCAGCCCCGAACACGGTCAACTGCTCTATGAATTGCCAAATCGCCAGCGCCAAGTGTACCGCTACACCCCCAATCAAGCGATTGTCTTTGGCGAGGGCTTTTTACACAGCACCGAGCCCTATGGGCCTAGCCCAAATCTGCGGGTTTTACTCAGTTTGACCTGTGGCACGGATATCATTGATTACTGGCCCATTCTCAAGCAGAATATCGAAGAACAATCGGATTTTTACGCCCTGCCCTGCGGGCATTTCAGGGGGAGTTGCAGGTGTTTGGAGCCCAATTTTTGGCACAGATGGAAGGCTCTTTTCAAAACTTAAAACGCCTTTTTTGCGTTAAATAAGGCGATCAAAACAGGCCCATAGCTGTTAAAATACCGATTATCTCAGCCCCAGATCAAAGAATCCAGACCAAAGAATAAAAGTCATGTTACGCCTCACCGAATTTAAACTTCCCCTCGAACACACAGAGGCGGACCTCAAAGCCGCCCTGCTCAAGCGCCTCGGACTTGCTTCTGAAGAACTTTTGGGCCACCAGATTTTTCGCCGGGCAGTGGATGCCCGCAAACCCGCAGAGATGCGCTTTATTTATACCCTCGATTTACACGTCAAAAATGAAAATGCGCTCTTGAAGCGTTTCAAAAAAGACAAACATCTGGGGATCACCCCCAATAGCACATAC
>JBFWRL010000283.1:0-2939 GCA_050248915.1 Candidatus Sericytochromatia bacterium | reverse complement strand
TTGTGGTAATAAAAACTGGTTTTATTTGTCTCGTCGGATGAACACATCGCGGCCTCGTCTTTTCGCTCTGTTTCAGTATAGATCAATTTTCTGAAGCGCTTTGCATCAATCTGCTTGAGTCTGGGTATACAGTATAAATGTAAGCAAAAATGCCATTTTATTTCAGGGAGAATCATCCAGCATGACCGCGATAACAGGCCAGTCCCCTCAGTTTCACTCACTTCAATCTGCCTTGCAAAGCAGCTTGGCTGACAAAAACCTGGATAAAAATGAACTGAAACAATTGCAGAATTTGCTCGAAAATACCCCTGGTTTGAGCGCGGAAACCAAAGCGGGTGTCATGCAGTTTTTAGACAAAGCCCATTCAGATTCCAAAGGTCACTTTTTTGGCCTCTTTGGCAAGGGTATTTCCCCAAATGAAATGAATGCCCTCAAAGAATTGGCTTCCTCCCAGAGCAACAATCCCGTCTTGGCTGGGTTGGTCGAAGATTTAGAACAATTGGCTTCTCCCCCTGTGACTGAATCGCTGGTTCGCCCCGAAGGCGCGCCGAGCAGTATTAGCAACCTGAGTCAAAATTTTGTCAAACAATATAACGAAGCCCCGTTTAACCCTGTCGCTCCCGGTCTATCTGGGCCCGCCCCAGTAGACAATCCCTTTGGCACCCTACCCACAGGCAGCGGTGAGGCTGTTTCAGGTGAATTTGGCGATTTTTATGTCACCCAAAATGGCAATGGTTTGGCCTCCGGCGGCGGCGATTGTGGCCCCGCTTGTGCAGCCATGGTGGCCAAACGCTTTGGTTTTATCGATGATGATGCCTCCAGCCGGGAGGCGATTCAAACGGCCCGTCAAGCCGCGGGTGTTACCAGTGCCCGTGATGGGGCTTGGGCGATTTCGGAATCGGAGGTGGCACAATCTGTGCAACGCATGACTGGCGGTCAGGTGCGGCAGACGGCCCATCAGAGTTTCCGTTCGGGCCAGGCCAATGAATTGGTGGGGATGCTGCGCTCCCAAATCGCCAAAGGAGCCATGCCCATTTTAGAAACTGGTTCGCCGTATAGCAGCAATGGGGGCCGCCATTATATGGTCGTCATGGAGGTCAAACCCAATGGCAATTTGGTTCTGGCTGATCCAGGCGGGCGCGGCCAATGGGAAATGACCCCGCAAAAATTGGCCGAAGAAATGGCCCAAGCAGACAAACGGGGCGGCAGTCACGTTCTGGCTTTTAATCGCTAACGCAACTGCTAACGGAGTTCTTTGGGGACTAAATCAAAGAGTTTGTTCTGTAAGGCATAAAGCGCGTTGTCTCGTTCTAAAGGCGCAAATAGGTATTTGCGAAATTCTGGCGTTTTGCCACCCTTTTGTTTCCAGCCTTCCATTTCGCTTTGCTCACCCTTGTGCCAAAGCGGCTCTTTGTCCGAGCCCGCTTGCTGTTTCCAAAAATCAGATTGAAACAATAAGAGTCGAAATTCTTCACAGAAATTCTGAGATAGGGTCTGGTATTTTATTTTTTCTAATTGACCGTGTTTGAGCCATTCGTCGATAAAACCAGAGATCCGAATGCGTATTTTGGCCTCAGTGTTAAGATCTGTGCTCCACCAAATCCTTATTTCAATTTCCTGCAATCCCGATGGCCAGGGGGGAACCGTCATATAGTAAAAGAGATAGGCTTCATACAGCGCATGCTGCCGGGCCCAATTCAAAAAACTTCGCTCTTTCATAATGGCTCCCTAAGAACAAACTGTATTGAGCATACCAAGTCTGTCTGACAGTTCTGGTCAGGGAGTGATTTCTAAACCATGATTTTGTGCCAAGGCTTTGATGGCCTGAATGACTTGCTCTCTGAGCTGTTGGGGCTCTAAAACTCGGCATCCGCCTTCCCAGCCCAAAATCCAACTGATCAATTCGGGATTAACGGGTGCCCTTAAATGCATTTTTAAGCCTCCTTCGGGCAGACTATCAAGTTTTTGACTGGGATGCCATTCCAATTCCGACACCAATTGCGCTGTTCTGGCATCAAAGGCCAGAACAATGGCTTCTGGTTTGCCTTGAAAAGCCGACCAGTGGTTGGCAAAATAGTCTTTGACCGAAAATCCAAGCTGGGGGGTAAATGGGGTATTTGTGTTTTGGCAGGCGCGAATCCGATACGCTCGCAATTGTATGATCTTGCCATGGGTCTCAGACCAAGCCATAAGATACCAAGCATGTTTGCGCAAAACCAAGGCATGGGGATGAACCCTTAACTCTCTTTGGGTTTGACTGCTAAAAGAGAAATAGTCAATCTGAATCTCTTCGCGTTTTTGTATGGCTTTTTCCAATTCCAAAAGTATTTCGGGTTCAACGCGATCTTTGGGAATGGGTGAGAGTACCTGTAAATGGGCTTCTAGTTCCAAGAGATCCAAGTTCTCTGTTTCGGCATAAGCGCTCTTCATTTTGCTGAGAGCCTGTCGGGCCAATTGGGCATGGGGATGGTTATTTTCAAGCGCCAAAACCACCGCATTTAAAGCCTCTAATTCCTTGCCGATTAGGCGCAGCGGCGGTGCATAGATCGTGCGATCCAAATAATAACCTGCTTCGGTATAGATGATTTGAACATAGTCACGAAAGGCTTCGTTGAGAGAGGCAATATCCCGGTATACAGTGCGTTCGGTGGTGCCCAATTCATGTGCTATTTCACGGGTACGCAGACCTTTGCGGCGTTTAATCAGATACATCAAAGCGATCAGGCGTTCAACTTTTTTCATAGAGGTCTTCTTTCGGTAAAGCCAAGAGAATTCCCTTTTCAATCAATTGCTGAAAATGTTGATACAGGCTGTTGAGTCTGTAGGAAATATATTTTAGAACCCATCTCTAAGCTTTGCATCATCAAGATTTACACCCTAAAAATACTTTCCTGTTCTTTGAGCATACCTGCTCCACTGTAAAAATGCCAGATCTGTCT
>JBFWRL010000282.1:0-2966 GCA_050248915.1 Candidatus Sericytochromatia bacterium | reverse complement strand
GACGCTCTTCCGATCTGCCTGTGGCCCGCGACGAAGACCAAGTAACAGTGGTCATGGAAGACCCCCAAGATGAAAAACTCAAAAAATACCTGCACACCCACTTTCAATCTCGGGTCGTGCCAGCAATTGCCCCCTCTGGAGAGATTCGCGCAGCACTCAAAACCTATTATACCCAGGAGATAGAGCGCGCCAAACAGGCCCATATCCACCAACAACAGGTAGCCCAAACCCCAGAAGTCAAAAAAGTGGAAGAAGAGGAGGATGACTGGGGAGGAAGTCGCTCAGGAGACTCGCCGTTTAGCAGTTTGAGCCTCTATGAAGAAGAGAAAAAACCAGTAGCGCCACCACCGGAGCCCAAACAATTGGTGGAGACCCTGATTGTCGGAGATGTCAGCCTCTCCTCTCCCGATGGCAAGTTCAAACAAGAAGAGGGCATGTTAAATTATCTGATCAAAAATGCCCTGCTCGATCAGGCCTCATCGATCCACATTGAGCCCCAAGACAGGTATTTGCGTATTCGCTACCGCATCAACGGGGTCCTAAACCAAAAAACAGCCCTGCCGCAAAATCTGGGTATGCCCATGTTGGCCCGCCTCAAACAGGTCTGTGCTTTAAAAGCAGAACACACCCAGATCCCCCAGCGCAACCGGGTGCAGGCCAAATTCAACGAACAAGAATTTGAATTGGGCATAGCAACATATCCGAGTTCATTTGGCGAAAATATGGTGCTCAATATTCGCCAAAAACAGGGGGCCAATACCAACGAATTGCTGCATTTGGAGCGCACCGGGCTCTCGCCGCTCTATTTGCGCCGCATGCAAAAGCAACTGGTTCAACCGGGCGGGCTGATTATTATCACGGGTCCGCCGCGTTCAGGCAAAAGCACCACCGAATACGCCTCTTTGAACTACCTCAATTTGCTCACACGCTCGATTGTCACCGCTGAGAACCCGGTTGAATTGCTTTTAACGGGGGTGGCCCAAGGCAATTGGACGCCCGAAAGTGGTCTGACTTTTGCGGAGTTGATTCAGTCCATGAGTTATATGGACCCCGATGTCTTGATGATCAGCGAAGTAGATTCTCCCGAGACCCTCAAAGCCACCGTGGAAATAGCCCTCTCAGGTGCAAAGGTACTCACGGCATACCCCAGTTTTGACACCATGAGTGCCCTGCTACGTTTGGCAACCCAGGGCCTGGAATCCTTTTTGATCGCTTCCAGCAATGTGACTGTGCTCTCGCAGCGTTTGGTGCGAAAACTCTGTCCCCATTGCAAAGTCACAGATCAGGCCTCGCGGGAATTTCTCGATCTTCTCGGGCTCACAGCTGTTGCACCTGATGCCAATTTATTACACTGGCCCAAAGGCTGCAATGAGTGCAATCAGCTCGGCTATGTGGGCCAAACAGCCATCCACGAAATGTTGGTCATCAATGAGACAATCCGGGCGGCCATTCTCGACCACCAACCGGCAGCCAAAATCCGCGATCTGGCCCGCAAAGAAGCCAAATTGATGAGCATGGCCGAAGACGGCTATTTTAAAGCGGTCGAGGGCGTTACGTCTTTGTCAGAGGTCCAAAGGGTGGCGTTTATCAACGAATTTGACTCCAAAAGCCCCTGGGAGGCCGAGCAGATTCTCAAAGTCTGTCGCGGCGAAGATCCCAGCTATTTTTAGTCCTGTTTAAACCTGGGAGGGCCCTTGCTGCTACAAAAAAGAAAAAACGGCAGGAAGGGCCTGCCGCTTGAGAGAGATACGTAATCGAGAGTCGATTTTTATTTATCGGTATTGAGCAAACCAATACCTGCGCCAATGGCTGCACCAATGCCAAAGGCAATCGGTGAGGCGTGGGAGAGCCGGTCAGCGGCCATGGAGGCGATGGCGGAACCAATCACTCCTGCGGCTGAGCCGCCAATTAAAGCGCCAGCAACGGTGTTTTTGATGGCATTGGTATTTTTATCGCCAGTATCCAGGTGAACAAGGCCAATTCCTGTACCCATGGCCAAACCCATGCCCACGCCCAATGCGCTGGGGCCGGTGAGTTGATCAAATCCAATGGAGCGGACGGCGCTATTGGCAATGGCCATGGCTGAACCGCCAATTAAGGCGCCTGCAGCAGTATTTTTAATTTGATTCACGGTTTTGTCACCGGTTTCGAGATTGAGCAGGCCAATGCCAGCACCCATTGAAAGCCCGATGGCCACGCCTGCGGCGCTGGGAGGGGTGAGACGGTCTGCAGCCATGGAATTGACAATGCCGTTGGCCAGTGCACCTGCACCGCCGCCAATTAAAACGCCGCCGGCGATTTTCTTGGCAATATCCAGAGGATCAGAGGTTTGTTTTTTGAATTCGACGGCATCCCCTTTATCCAGGGGAGCAGGAGCAGGAGCGGCGGGTACGGGTTGGGGAAGTGGGCGGGCAGTGATCCGGGTTTCTACGGTAACTTGAACATTTGCACCAGTGACTTGAATATTTCCCATTTTTCGATTTCTCTCTTTTCAATTTATCTCTCTTGATAAACAGGTTATACCCCATCTAAGGCCCCTTCTGACCTTAAGAAAGAAAAGCCCTATTTAAGCTTGGGTTAGGTTTTATTAATCCTTGGCAGGAGCGGTCCGCCGCCTTGAGATTTCCCGCATAATCAGGTCCAATTCCCGACCCACTTGCCCGGCCACAGAGGTATTTTCTTCGGCACGGCGGATCAGGTAGGGCACAATTTCTTTGACTGGGGCATAGGGCACATATTTAACCACGTTATATCCCGCGCGGGCCAAATTAAAACTGAGGTGGTCACTCATCCCCAACAATTGGGCAAACCAAATGCGGGAATGATCCGCGGGCAGTTGCCGTTTTTGCATTTCTGCTACCAGATGGTAATTGCTGTCTTCATTGTGGCTGCCAGCACAAAAAGAGACCCGATCGAGGTGATCCAGGCAAAGACTCACCGCCGCATTAAAATCGTGATCGGTGGCG
>JBFWRL010000281.1:0-2983 GCA_050248915.1 Candidatus Sericytochromatia bacterium | reverse complement strand
AAGGCCGCACAATCTTGTTTAATTCGCATGTTTTATCCGATGTCGAGGCTCTCTGTGATCGGGTGGGCATCATGGTCGATGGCAAAATTGTCCTCACTGGCAAAATGCAGCAATTGTTGCGCCCGATGGATCACCTCTACCATATGCAGATTCACAAATTGGACAAACTGGGTCATACCAATCTCAAACGTCTGTCTCTGCGCTGTGTCGAACACAAACCCGGCATGGTGGAAGCCACCTTTAACAATCTTGAAAAAGCCCTCAAAGCGTTGGCTGTGGCCCGACAATCGGGCGGCGAACTGATCGAATTAAAAACCCATTACCGCAGCCTGGAAAATCTCTTTGTCGATGAAGTCAACAAAGCCCAAACCCAGGCGGGAGACGAATAATGCGCAGCATTCCTTTGGCCCTCAATACCTTGCGTGAAGCTATTCGCGACAAAATACTCTATGTCATTTTGCTCTTTGCAGTGATCTTGATTGCGTCAGGGGTTTTATTGACCTCTTTGAGTCTCAATCAGGAAAACAAAATTGTGATGGATCTGGGGCTCTCCAGCATCAGCATTTTTGGGCTGATCATCACCGTTTTTGTGGGCACCAATTTACTCAATAAAGAAATTGATAAAAAGACGATCTATTTGCTCTTGAGCAAACCCATGCACCGGGCAGATTTTATCCTGGGAAAATTTCTGGGACTCTCACTGACCCTCTTGATTATCACCCTTTCGATGGGGCTGGCTTTTTACGCTGTGCTTTGGTATACCTCGGGTGGTTTGAGTGGTATTTTGCCAATCTTTGAAGCCAGTGCCCAGGCCATTTTGCTGATCTACCTTGAAATGGTGGTCTTAACTGCGGTGGCAATCTTTTTCTCGACCTTTGCCACTCCCATTATGGGAGCGATTTTTACCTTGGCAGCGTATACCATTGGCCATATGAGCAACGATATTGTCGCTTTTGGTAAACTCTCGAAAAACCCAATGTTGGAACAGATTTCCCAATTGCTCTTTTATGTTCTGCCCGATCTGGAACGGCTCAACCTCAAAAATCACCTGATGACCTCCGCTGTTCCGGGCGAAGTCTTGGGGGGCAGTTTGGCTTATGGTCTGATGTATGCCTTGGCGTTGTTATTTCTGAGTATGGCCATCTTCGACTTTAAGGAATTTTAGGCCATGTGGGTACGTCTCCTGCTACTGGTTTGTTTTGTCCTGACTGTCAATGCCATGCATTTTTTGCATATCCACCAGATTCGCCGCCTGCCTTTTAACAAAGATCAGTTTGATGCGCTCTATTTGCCCGACCCGGCTTTTTTGCAATTTACCAGTTTGGGAAACGAGACCTTGCTCGCCGATTTTATTTGGCTCGAAACCATTCAGTATTACGGTGATCGTTTGGGCAAAGCCCAGGCCACACCCTTTTTATACCGCTATTTTGATGCGATCACCACTTTGGACCCCGATTTTATTGGGGCCTATATTTTTGCCAGTTATGTGATGGGTTATGAACCCGAATTGCGGGAAGATGCTGTCAAAATTCTCAAAAAAGGCATGGAACTCAATCCCACAGTTTGGGGGCTGCCTTATCAAATGGGCATGATGTATCACCTCTATTTTAAAGAGCCGGAAAAAGCCGCTGTTTATTTTGAACAGGCCAGTCGTTTGCCCCATGCCCCAGTTGTAACCAAAAATTTGGCTGCACAGCTCTACCGCAAAGCAGATACCTTGGGGGCATGTATGGTCTCGCTGCATCTCTGGAGCGAAAATGTCAAACAAGCGGGCGAAAAACATGTCAAAGACAAAGCTGAGCGCAATTTTATTGAAACAGCGATTACCTGTGATCTGATTCGCATTCGCCAAGCGATAGAAGCCTTTCACAAACGGCGCCTCGGTGCACCTGTCAAACCCACACCCGCTCCCCTTGTCTATTCTCGCCGTTTCAGGCGTTATCTCCCTGGTCCCAGCAAACCCCCTGTTGCGCTTTCGCCGTTTCCCGCCAGTTTAGAGGAATTGGTGCAATTGGGGCTCTTGCCCAAGCTTCCTCAGGACTTTTTTAAACGCCCCTATCTCTACGATTCCCGTACAGGGCGTGTGATGGTGCAGCCTTTGCCCTGGCAAGCGATTGATCTCAAGCTACGAGAATCAATTGCCATGCCCAAGAAAACGTCTGGCTAAGTTATTTGAACTGTTCAAACAGAGATGAGCGGTTATTGAGCTGTTTTTCCTGAAAGCCGTGGTTGATCAGGGTCAATCGCTCCTGGGTATTCAGCAATTTCCAATCTTCTTTGGTAAACAGGCCGTCGCCATCGCGATCATAATGGTCGAGGATTTCTTCAGGGGTTAATATTTTGGGTTTATTGTATTTGCGTTCTTGGGGGTCAAAGCGCTTCATTTTGGGTTTGGCGGTTTCAAAGCCTTTGCTCCAATCGGTGTTCATGGCAATCAGTACCAACGAAAAGGCCCCCCAGACAAAAATGCTCGAAAAAGCCCCCACAAACAAAATATTACGCAATTTTTGCCAAAATTCTTTATCTCGGCGCTCGGCCTCCAGGACCTGATAACGGGGATCTTGAGCATAGATCTGAAACCAATCGGGCTGGGGAGCCGGAATCGCTTGAATTTGCTGGGGCCAGTCATAGCTATCATAGCCCTGGGCCCCCTGCCATTGGTATTCGGCTTGAATTATTTGCCATTGTTCTGTGTGGGTACATTCTGATTGGCCACAGAGCGGGCAGGGGGTTTGTCCCGGCCAAAAAATCTGAAAGGTGTGGCGCAAATACATGGCCTGTAATTGGCTTGAAACAGGTTCTTGAACGGCCATCAAAGCCAATTTGGTGGCTTTGGGCAGTCGGGCCTTGAGGGTGATCAGCGCTCCCACCCCCAAGCGGTCGATCTGCCAGATATTGACCAGATTTAAAACCAAAAGGGAGGGCTGATAATCCAGCGCAAAAGTGACAATTTTGTCCCGCAGCCAATTGGCATTGCCCGTGT
>JBFWRL010000280.1:0-3057 GCA_050248915.1 Candidatus Sericytochromatia bacterium | reverse complement strand
GGTCGTGGCAACTTTAAGGGCACCCCAATCCGGTTAAAGGCAGAGGCAAACTCCTGCTTAAGCAGAAAATGGGCACTAAAACGTGCCGAAGCCCCACCGCGATAGCGATCCTGCTGGGTCTCTGACAAGGTGTCATTTTGAGAGATGTGTGACAGGACCTCAGGCCAAGTCGTGCCGGGAATCTGGTCGATTTCGGTATAATTTGGCGCAAAGAAAAAATCCAGGCGGGTGGCTTCATTGCTCGAACGGTAAAAACGATAGGTAATTTTGACAAATTGTTTGTGTTTGGAAATAAATCCCAAAAAATGGCGGGACAGTTGTTTGTCTTCGGAATCCATTTGGGCTGTTTTTTTGGCCTCTTGGCGAATATGTTTATAGTCCTGGCGATCGAGTACGCCATCTGCTGTCAGATTCACCAAGAGATCGGCAAAAGAAGGTGATTGTGGCCAAGCGGGGCTCAGAGGTATCGCCCCAAACATACTGGCCAGCACAATCCCTGGGAGACAAAGGTGCTTGCGAAAAAAGTGAACGTTTATTTTTTTCATCATCTATTATTTTAATCTATTTTTTGCTCAGACAAGGAGATCCAATCAGATCAACGGCTTATTCCCTGTTCGTAGACAGATTTTTTTGCTATAATGCCCCACCATGCAGATACAAAAAGTTCTTATTCTCGGCGCTGGCGCCATTGGCCAAGTCATCGGTACCCACTTACGTTTAAGTGGCTGTGATGTCAGTTTTTGGGTGCGCCCTTATCAAAAAGAGTCCTTTGAAACCCAAGGGTTCACCCTTTATAATCGCTCATCTGAGACCGAACTGCATATTGCGGCTCCACAACTCTTGACAGAAATCCCTGAAGATGCGCGTTATGATGCCCTTTTCCTCTGTGTCCGCAGTGACCAACTTGATGCCACTTTGCCCCAAATCAAGGCCCGTTTTGCACAAGCAGAGCACATGGTTTTGGTTACTTTTCAGCCGGGTCGGGAAGATGCCCTCAAGGTCTTTAGAGCCCTGCCCGATCTGGTGATTGTGCCCGGCGCACCGGCTTTCTCGGCCTATTTTAACGAAAATCGTATTGAATATTGGGCCCCCAAAGCCCTGCCGACCTTAATTGGCGCCCCCTTCAACGAAACACTACAAATTCGCGATCAGATTGTCCAGTTATTGCAAAGAGGGGGCATACCCAGCAAAGGGGTCAACGATCTCGAAGCAGAAGTGCGTTTCCCCAGTGCGGCCCTGGTTGTATTGTTGGCCGCCTTCCATTTGGCAGATTGCTCCTTCAAGAGTCTCAGCCAAAACAAAAAACTGCTCAATTTGGCAGCTCAAGGGCTGCAAGAGGCCATTGCCATCACCAAAAAAGACCTGGGTTTTATTCCCGTCAAATACAAAGCCTTCGAACATATCAGCGGCAAGACCTTATCTCAGTTGCTTTGGGCCTTGGAGCACTCTCCCCTGTTTGGCTTTATGCAAAATATGTGGGCCAGCCATGCTCGCAAAATTGAGACTCAGACCTATAAAAATCTCGACGATTTGCTCGCTTTGAGCTTACATCAATCTAAAAATGCCCCAGCCGCATTGACCGCACTCGCAGCCATGACCCCCGCCAAAATTGGAGAGTACCTCAAAACCAGCTCTCAATTTACGGGCAAAGATCCCAAAAAATCACTCAAATTTGGGGTGGCCATGGGTTTAGGGGGGCTTGTGCTCTGGAAACTTTTGACCCGCAAACGCTCCTAAGAGAGCTGCGGCTGACCTTCAAGGAGGCAGCATATGAAAATTATTGACCATGCAGAAATAACAATCTCAAGTGGCGATGGGGGCAACGGTGCCGTTGCTTTTCGCCGCGAAAAACACGTCCCCAACGGGGGCCCATCCGGCGGTGACGGGGGGCGCGGCGGATCTGTCATAATTGAAGCCAGTGAAAATTTGCATACCCTGCTCGATTTTCGCTATCAACACCGCTTTAAAGCCGAACATGGCAAAAACGGGGGAATTAAAAACATGCATGGCCGAGGGGGTGACGATCTTGTCATACTGGTTCCCCCTGGCACCCAGGTTCGTGATAAAGAGAGTGATAAAATGCTCTTTGACCTGACCCGCGCAGGACAACGCGTGATTGTCGCTCCGGGCGGCAAAGGCGGTCGGGGCAACTCCCATTTTGTCAGCGCAACGTATCAGGCCCCCCGTTATGCCGAGCCCGGAGAACCCGGCGTCAACCGCGTCCTGGTGCTTGAGCTCAAAACCATTGCTGATGTCGGTCTGGTGGGATTGCCCAATGCCGGTAAATCCTCGCTCTTGGCGGCCGTTTCAGCGGCCCGCCCCAAAATTGCCAATTACCCCTTTACCACCCTGCGCCCCAATTTGGGTTCGATTCGCTTCCCCGAAGGGGATGGCTTTGTGATGGCCGATATCCCCGGTCTGATCGAAGGAGCCAGTGAAGGCATTGGTCTCGGCCATGATTTTCTCAGACACGTCGAACGCACCCGTCTGCTGGTCCATTTGGTCGACATGTCCGATCCCGATCCCGTTGAAAATTACCATGTGATTCAAAAAGAGTTGGCCAATTACCCCGCCAAACTGAGCGATAAAAAACAGATCTTGGTCTTAAACAAGTCAGACATCAAGCTACCTGAAGAAATTGAAAGTTTAAAACAGACCTTTGAAAAGCTCACCGGAGAACCAGTACAGGTCATTTCAGCCGCAACCCAACAGGGCACACAGGCCCTGATTCGCACGATCCAACAACAATTGGCGCTCTTTCCGCCGATCCCAGAAAGTGATTTGGAGGTGCCAGAATCTCTACCGCGACCAGACAAAGACTTTAGCCAGTTTGAAGTCTATCTCGATAAAGAAATTTATGTGGTCGAAAGTGACGCACTTGAACGCCTGTTAAATCTCTCAGATCTGCAAGATTCCCGCGCCCTTCAGCGTTTTCACAAACAAATGGAAAAAATGGGCGTCATCGAGGCCCTCAAAGAAGCCGGCGCATCTTCGGGTGATACCGTCAGAATTGGCTGGTTGGAATTTGACTATCTTTAGAAAGGATCTCAATGGGTG
>JBFWRL010000279.1:0-3080 GCA_050248915.1 Candidatus Sericytochromatia bacterium | reverse complement strand
TGGGGGAATTGGCCCAGCAATATTTATTAAAACCCCTGAACCAAAGTCTGGAACTTGTTTTGCCTTTCAGCCGGACCGGTTTGTCTTATCAGGGCCAGGTCTACGCCATGCCATTTGTCTTTCAGGTAGCGGCCTTGATTCGCAATACCCACCTCCTTCCCACGCCGGCGGCAAATTGGCATCATTTTAAGACCAAACCAGGTATCTACCCAGTGATGTACGATAACCGCAATTTTTACTTTCACGCACTCTTTTTTCATGCCTTTGGGGGTCGACTCTTTGATTCCCAAGGCCAGTTGGCCTTAAAACGCGAACCCCTCTTGGCCTCCATTCGTTTTGCCTTGGCCCTGGAAAAAAATGGAACTGTGCCCGCCAAAAGCTCTGCTTCGGCCACGCTCAATCTCTTCAGTGCTGGCCAAACAGCCCAAATCATCTCCGGCCCCTGGTCACTTGCCGCTCCGCTCGAAAACGGTGTGTCTTTGGCGGTCAGCCCATTGCCACCAATCAGTGCCAAACAAGTGCCTCAGCCCTTGATTGGCATCAAAGGTTTTGGGATCAACCCCTGGGCCAAGGCCCCAGATGCGGCCGAAAAATGGTTGGCCTTTGTGGCCCAGCCCGAAGTGCAGGCTTTGGCGCTGCGTGAATTGGACAATTTGCCTGTCTTGGCAGAAATTTACCAAAATGATTCACTTGCAGAGCACAAACGCCAATTTTATCAACAGACCCAAACAGGTTTGCCCATGCCCAATTCGCCATTGATGAAATACGTTTGGCAAGAAATGAATTGGCTGCTGGGGCAGGCGTTTGATGCCCCCGAAAAGCTCGAATCACTCACTGATGAAGCCTTAAAACGGCTGTATAAGGAGGCGAACCAACGTGCAGATTTCGCTGCTTAATTCGATTCGCTTTCGTCTACCCGCCCTGTTTTTGCTGGCCGCTTTGTTGCCCGCCCTGCTCTCGGCATTTTGGAGCTCCCAATTGTTGCAGAGTCAAATTGAACACTTTTTTACCCTGCGGGCCCAAGAGACGGCGATTGTTGCCGATAATATCTTTGAAGAGTTCAGTCAGGAAATTCTGCTCAAAAGTCAGGTGATTGCCCAAACTCAAGCTATCCAAGAGCGCGCCCTCAAACGGGACTACCTGGATTTAATCAATCAATTGAGCACCCTGTATCAAGATCTCAATTTGCAATTGTATGATGCCGTGCTCGAAGTCTATGATGACTCTGGTAAGTTTATGGTGGCTGAACCCCTGCAGGGTCAGCGCTTGACCCCCTTGGATCAGGTGCAATCCGCTCTCAAAGGGGATTTTAAAAGCAGCCGCCGTTTTGCTCAGGGGCATTTGCTCATTTCTGCTGCTTTGCCCCTTTATCACCCCTCTAAATCGCAGCCGATCGCCGTATTGGGCCTGACCTTTCGGGCTTCGAATAAATTGGCTGATGCCATTGGCAAAATCGCGGGCAGTGAAGTGCTGATTCTAAGTAAAGAAGACCATTTGGAGGTCTTGGCGACCACTTTGGATGAAACCACCTCACTCAATTTGGTTGAACAATATGAAAAAGGGGGCTTGGTTCCAGGCAAACGGCCCACGTATATTCTTGCCAGCCAGACCCGGCCTGCACGCAATGGGGAATATGTGTTAATGGTGGCTTTAAATATCTCTGAGTTGAACAGGGTGATAGGCTCCGTGCGCAATATTCTGCTGCTGATGGCAGGGGGGGCCATTGTTTTGGCCTTGTTGTTGGCTTTGGGGCTGTCGCGCAATCTTCTGCAAAAAATTCTGCTTCTGTCTCAAATGGCGCGCAAAGTGGAGGCCCGTGAATTGGATAGCCCGGTTTACCTCAATTCCAAAGATGAATTGGGCCGTCTGGCCCAGACCTTGGATTCGATGCGCATTGAGATCCGCCAAGCCCTGTTGGAAAAAGAGGGCATGATTGCCAATTTGACGATCCGCGATGAAATCAACCAGGCGATTATTTCGCGTTCAGGCAACGATCTGCTTTTGCAGGTGCTGATGATCATCATTCAATCGGTGCAAGCAGAACAGGGTTCGATTATGTTGGTTGACCCTTCTTCGGGACAATTGTTGCTCAAAGTGGTCTACAATCCCAGCCTGGACACCAGCCCCGTTAAAGTCCATGAGCGGATTTCTTTTGCCTTGGGAGAAGGCATTGCAGGCCATGTGGCTGCCAGTGGCGAAGCGGTGCTCTGCAATGAGCCGCTCAAAGATCCCCGTTTTAAACCCTATCATTTTCAATCCATGGATCAGGGGCTGCAAAATGTGCTTTGCCTGCCACTCAAAGTGGATCACAATGTCTTGGGGGTGATCAGTCTCGACAATAAACCTGGCGGATTTTTGCCCGCGGATTTGGTGCAGGTCCAAGACAGCGCCAATCAGGTCGCCATTGCTATCAAAAATGCGGAATTGTATGAACTTTCTATCACCGATGGCATGACTGGCCTGTATATTCGGCGCTATTTTCAAGATATGCTTGAACAAGAGCTTAAACGCAGTCAGCGCTTTCAGATGCCCACCTCATTGATCATGTTTGACATCGACTTTTTTAAGCGCTTTAACGATACCTATGGACATTTGGCTGGGGATTTTGTGATTAAAAAAGTGGCTTCTTTGGTGGGAGGGAGCATTCGCGATGGGGTGGATACCCCCGCCCGCTATGGGGGTGAAGAATTTGCCGTGATCATGCCCGATACCGATCTTTCCGGGGCTTTACATGTGGCTGAGCGCCTGCGGGAAAGCGTTGAAAACAGTGAGTTTATCTATGAGCAGCAATCGTTTAAAGTCACCATCAGTGTGGGCTGTGCCGAATTTCCTCTGCAGGCCGAAAATCGCGATGATCTGATCGAAAAGGCAGACCTTGCACTTTATGCCTCTAAACACAAGGGACGCAACCGGGCCACAGCTTATGGCCCAGAGCTGGATGTGGATGTTATTGCTGGAACTGTCATTGCCACTCAAACTGAACCCGAACAGGCACTTGAGTCTGAAACATCAGAGCCCGAAAAGAACTGATCCAAGAGGCTCTCCACCGCTACAGAGACCGGCAGGATCTGGTTTTGAAC
>JBFWRL010000278.1:0-3126 GCA_050248915.1 Candidatus Sericytochromatia bacterium | reverse complement strand
TCATTGGGACCTCCTTAACGGGTGGGACTGATGAACTTTATCTCTTTTTGGGGGCTTTTGTCTGCTCTTAAACCGCAACAAAACTGGCTCTCAGGCTTTTGAAATTTATTTTCTGGATGACTCTAGTCTGCCACTCCGGCTGTACTGAAGCAAGACAGGGCAGTCAGGTAAGAACTTGCTTGGCGATCAGAGGCGATTGGAGTTAGTATGCTGCAGTGCTGGCTGGTCCGAAAAGGAGTAAAAAATGCATATAAAATTGGGGTTGATGCTGCTGTGTTTGCTGCTGACTGGGTGCCCACCTGCAGAACAGAATACCCAAGCCTCTGCTACGCCGACACCGGATCCTTCAGCCTCTTTGGCGGTTTCTGTGGGAAGCCCGGCTCCTTCTGGCGCACCCTCCAAACTCAAGCCCAGCAAAAGTGCAAACCCCACCGCAGACCTGGCCCATTTTCAGGGGCTATTTATGGCCGGAGAAGGCCTTCAATTGTTTAAATCCTGTGGCAGCAAAGAAGAAATTTGGGTTGAAGACCCCGACGGCGAACTGCTTAAACGTCATGCCGCGCTCAAAGGCTTGATCGATCTTGAACCTGTTTATGTCGAATTGACGGGCACTGTGGCCGCATTGACTTCGGGTGAAGGCTTTGCCTCGGGTTATCGCAAAGCCTTGCGTGTCAACGCGGTGCAGCAAGTGCAACCTTGGATGAATTCGGGCACCTGTTTTAAAAGTGATTTTGTGGCCTTTGGCCACAAACCCGAATGGACTCTGCGGGTTTTAACCAAAAATGCGGTCTATTTTAAATCTTTGGAAGGTGAGTTTCCGATCGTCGAAAGCCTGATTTGGCAAGCCCCAGAACAAACGGGCAATCAATCTAAATACACCTTTCGCTACCGCAGCCCCGAAACCGAAGCCATGCAGGTCATCTTTAGCAAAGAACCCTGTCTCGATGGGGCTCAAACCTATGCCTTTAAAGCCACTATCTTTTTTCGGGGCAGCACTTATGAGGGCTGTGCCAAAGAGCAATAAGTCAGTTAAATGGGCAGATCAAACTGTTTCAGATCTTGTTGAATTGCCTCGAGGTTCAAGGGCACATTTTCTCGCCAATAGCGCATAAGGGCCTCTTTTTTGCCTTGTTTTTCACTTCTGCTCAGGGCCAGCATCAAGGCCTCTATTTCCTCTGGGCTGTAATAAATCGCTTTTTTTCGTTCTATTGCTTGGGCTGTAAGTCGAAGATAGAGCCATTCCCGGTAGGCTTTTAAGCCGGGGCCAAAGCCCCTGAAAATAGCCTGCAAATCTGTGTGATGTTCATAGCTGCGCAGACTTTCGTAGAGCCGCAATTGGTTGAGAATGTGGAGAATTCCAGGGATTTTGCCCTGATGATAATCCAGGGTGTGGGCCAATTCGTGAGCCAAAACGGCCTTGAGCGCCAGGGGGGGCGGGGGATTTTGCCAAAGTTGGGGATTGATTTCAATGCGATAAATGGGGTGCTCTGAAAACAGACTGAGCAGTTCAAAATTGCTTTGAAAAAAACTATCGGGCTCTGAAAAACTGCCGGTGGTGAGTGTGATTCCCGCGAGTTCGGGATAAGCTTCGCTGATGATTTCTCTCAGGAGGGGTAGGAAATCTTGCTCTGGTGTCGGCGTCTGAGGTTGGCTGATGGCTTTGCTTGACAAGCCAAATTGCAGCGAAAAAGTCAGCAGCAGACTCAACACCGTGCGCGGGAATGGCAAATAAAACGGTATATTCATGTCTTGACCATTATTTATCCTTGTCTTTGATTTAATTTAATATTTCTGCTGCAAGTTTGCAAGCCCAAGCAGGGATAAGACAAATATCAAAAGCCTGAAGCTCAGGCCCTGGGAGAGTAGAGAGTATGCGTATTTCCATTTGGCCCCGCGTCAGTTCAGTCATTTTAGCCAGTAGCTTGATTCTGAGCGCCTGTGGCTCCGGCTCTGAAGAATTGCCCACAGCCCCCTTAAACACGGCCATTGCCCCAACCAACACTGCCCAAACGGATCAAATTTTGGCGACCTTGCCCAAAATTATGGCGGGCATTGACGATATCAAAGCCCGGATTGTGGCTCTCGAAGTTCAGCCTGTGGCTGAAAGCCGTTCCCAGGGTTCCACCCTTTCAGCCCCTGCAACAACCAGTACCAAACCTACGACCACGACCACACCTACCCGCAGTCCTAGCAAAACACCCGCTTCAACCGCGCCTGTCAAAGCACCTGCGAAACCCGCTACTCCCAGCGCGGCTGAAAAAGGCCAAGCAGAGTTGACGAAAGTACTCAACACCTTTATTGCCGCGGGTGCGATCCAGTGTACGATTGAAAAAGTCGAAAAACACCTCCAAACCGGGGCCACAGTCACCAACAAACTCAAACTCATTACACGTCAACCCAATACGGTCAAAATTGAGGTTTTGCAATCCAGCAAAAGCCCCCCTGGAACCAAGATCCTCTATACCTCTGGGGTAGGTAATAAAGTAAAAGTTCGCCCCCAAGGCGCGCTGAGTTTTGTCGTTACCGATCTCGATAAAACCGATGAACGGCTGATTTCCGTCAATAAATTCCCGCTCGATGACACCGATTTCTTTGGGGCCACAAAACGCCTGTCTTCGGGTTATAAAGCCACATTGCTCGGCACAGCGACTGTGGCTGGCAACAAAGTGAACATTCTCAAAGTTGTGCCCACGGGCACGCACAGCCTCAATCCTCAAATTGCCTACGAACACATCGGCTATGACCCACAGACCTATGCCATTCGCATGATGGAAATGTATGATAAGAGTGGTGGCAAAGAGCCTTTTTTCAGAATTGTTCTGCCCAGCATTGAGTACCTGGATTCTTTGCCAGAAAGTGCTTACAAGCTTTAGAATATAAGTAGCAGACATTTTTCGCGAAAAGTTTAGCAAGCTTCTGATGTCTTAAACTATAATTAACTTAGATTAACCTATTATTAATAATCCTGGGGAGTAAAAGACGAAGTCATGATGACCCTTCGCCCTGCACTGTTCCGCATTTTGACAGCAACCATGCTCTCAGCCTCGGTCATTTTACCGGGTTGCGGCAGCAAAGAAGACCCCACAGACCTGACGGGTGCATTACAGACCTCGTCCACTCCGGATG
>JBFWRL010000277.1:0-3192 GCA_050248915.1 Candidatus Sericytochromatia bacterium | reverse complement strand
CCAAGCCCCGCCCGAACACGAATGGGCGATTCTTTGGGAAACAGCTCGGGGTTGCCCATTTTCCTGCACTTTTTGTGATTGGGGATCTGCCACCCAGAGCAAAGTTAACGGGTTTGATCTGAATCGGCTCAAAGCAGAATTAGATTGGTTTGGTAGACAGAAAATTGGATATATTTTTTGCTGTGATGCCAATTTTGGGATTCTCACACGCGATTTAGAATTGGCCGAACATGCTGCTCAAGTGCGCCATCAGACAGGGCATCCCAGGGCCCTGGTAGTCCAAAACAGCAAAAATGTCACCGACCGCGCTTTTGCTGTGCACCGCATACTGGCCAAAGCGGGTCTGGATACGGATGTCACACTGTCTATGCAATCGCTCAATCCCGAAGTGCTCAAAAAAGTCGAACGCGAAAACATTTCCTTGAATTATTTTCAGGAGTTACGCGTGCGTCTGATGCGCGAGAATATTAAGGCCTATACCGATATGATCCTGGGATTGCCAGGAGAGACCTATGAGAGTTTTGTGGACGGTATTTGCACCCTGATCGCCCATGGCCAATACCATGATATTCATATCTTTACAGCCGGGATTTTACCCAATGCCAAAATGGCAGATCCCACTTACCGGGCTGAGCATGGGATCGAATCAGTCAAATCACGCTGTGTCTATGTCCACAGCTTGGTTGAATCCAGTTTGAATGAAGTCACCCCTGAGTATCAGGAATTGGTGATCGCCACAGCCAGCCTTCCCAAACAAGATTGGGTCAGGGCCATGGCTTTTGGCTGGGGGGTACATTTTTACTTTTTTAATCCCGGCTGTTTACGCATGGCGGCTTTGATTTTACATCAGAGCCAGGGCCTCAGCTACCGCTCACTGTTTGAAAGTCTAATGCAGCCACATTCAACAGAACCTCTTTTGAGAGAAATCTGGGATTTTTTCTGTTCCAAAGCTACAGCCATTCAAAACGGCGATTTTGAATACTGTCAAGGCCCAGAGCCCTATTATTTAGGTCAATGGTGGTGGCCTCAGGAGTTTGTGATTCGGCGATTGGTCTATCAAGGCCTCTTGTCTCGTTTTTATGCCGAAGTTCTAAGCAATCTCAGGCGTTTGTTGAGTTCAGCAGCCCCTGATACACCCCACTTACTTTTAGAAGATTGTCTGAATTATAGCCACACATTTCTCAGACTCTTACATCAGCAAGACGTAAGGGAATTAAACCTGCATTACAATCTCTGGGAAGTCTATCAAGGGCTGCTGCGTGGCGAAAAATTGGCGTTAAGATCAGAGCGGAACCTATTCATCAAACCCTGGCTGGGAGCCCCTTACACTCTACAACGTGTGTGAATAACCCTATCTGAACTTGTGTAAGACTTTTCTGATCCCTGTTTGAGGACTTCTCCGCTATTTATCTCCGATGTGAAGCATTAGAATCAAATCATATCAACACATGGAGAAAAATCATGCAATTGGAATTTGCTCAAGAACAGGGTATTGCAGTCCTCAGCTTAAAAGGGCAAATCAGTGAATTGTCAGCCTTTAAACTGGTTCAAGACGTGGGATCGGCTTTGGCCACACACGATGGATTCAAGACCTGGGTCCTCGATTTAAGCCGCATGGATATGCGCGATAGTACCGGTTTAAGTGCCTTTATAGACAGCCTTCAAACAATCCTTTCTCAAGGGAAAAGCGTAAAATTGGCAGCACTGCAACCCCAATGCCAAACACTCTTAAAGATCAGCCGGGTTCACTATATGATTGATTTCTATCCGACGCTGTCAGCAGCACTGGGATTAAAGAGTCAATGATACGGATGAAATAACCCTCCGGGGCTCGTATTGGCGGACTCCCACGCGGACTCCCACAGAAAGGTTCCTCCCTCAAAAGCAAAATTGACCAACTCGGTTTCCCACTCTTGAAGATACCCTCAGAGACGAACCAGCCTTTTTCAGGGCCCAGGGTACCTTAAAGATCCCAAAATCAGCCTGAGCCCCTCTTGTAAGCAGAGAAATGTTCATGATATGCTTAAATGACAATGAGACTTTAACGTCACATTCTGTTCGCTGTCACGATTGTTGGTCACGTTTTTTGTGTTTTGACTTTGTTTCGCCGGTGATAAGGATTCCGTCTGCTTCCCGCGTCCCCAAGTTCCCACTGTCTGCTGCGTTTTGATTGACTGGAGTCCCATACTTATCACTAAACAAAGGTATTTTTTTCGCAATGAATATTTACGTTGGCAATCTTTCCTATCAAACTGATGAACAGAGCCTGGGCGATCTCTTCGCACAGTATGGCGAAGTTCGCAGCGTACGTGTGATCACCGATCGCGAAACCGGTCGTCCTCGTGGTTTTGGCTTTGTCGAAATGGACTCTGCTGAATCTGGTCAGAGCGCCATTTCTGCACTTAACGGCAAAGATTTTATGGGCCGTCAGTTGAATATCAACGAAGCACAACCCCGCCAAGAGCGCGGTGGTGATCGTGGCGGTTTCCGTGGTGGCAATGGTGGCGGTGGAGACCGTCGCTCTTATAGCAACAGCCGTTATTAATCCGTAGATAAGTCAAAGCCCCCTGAAGTGATCAGGGGGCTTTTTTCATGTTGAAATTGGCCCCTGTTTGCCTTTTGCCACCAACCTTGGCATGCCGTTCAGCAAATCCATCCCCATTTTGAACACAGCCTGATATGCTGTGTGTAGCTTTGAAAGAAGCAAAATAAACTAAATTCTCAGGTTGCCATGAACGCCACGCCTTATTCCACTGCTGATCATACCCTCCCCACCGTTTCTCCCCCTTCTGCATTGGGTCGATTTGCCGCAACGTGGGGTCTGTTTGGCTTTACTGCTCTGATCGGAGAGGCTTTTTACAAGGTAATGCCCTATGTTGTTGAACTCTTTCAAACCCGCCTCAGTCCCTTGCACTGGGCCGCATTATTGGGTTGGGTGGGGTTTATGGCTTATAGCGAAGGTTATCGCGGTTTTCAAATGCATTATTCTCCCCGATTTGCCGCCCGCCTGCGCTGGCTGCGAGACCATGCCAATCTCAAACAGGCCTTACTCGCCCCCCTCTTTTGTATGTGTTTTTTTGGCACCACCCGCAAGCGCAAGATTGTGGCCTATTGCCTGACAGGAGGCATTTTCTTGTTGGTGGTGGGCATGAAATTTTTGTCCCAGCCTTGGCGTGGTATCGTCGATGTGGG
>JBFWRL010000276.1:0-3268 GCA_050248915.1 Candidatus Sericytochromatia bacterium | reverse complement strand
TTGGCTTGGCTCCACACTCGTCTGTTCTGGAGGTTTTATGAAATTTGTGCCCGCTTTTTTGTTGCTCTGTTTGGCTTTGAGCGCCTGTCAACTCTCAGAATCGCCCCTCAATGCCGCTTCTCCTCCCCAAGAGACCAGTTTGCAAGACTTTTTGCTGCAATCGGTGCGTGGGAAATCTGATCAAAACAATGACAAACGGCACGAAGACGAAAAACACAGAAAGCCCCCCAAATTGGCTGAACGCGACTGGAAAGACTTTAAACCCCGCTCCCGCTGTGAACGCAGCCCAGAATTGTTGATCACAGATATATTGCTGACAGAGACGGGCGAAAAAGTGATGGGCCCCAATGCCCCAGCAGCTTTGAGCCCCGACTATGCCGGGACTGAAATTCGCCTGACGATTCAAGGCCAATTTGAAAAGCGCAACGAAAAGGCCTTCAAGCTCAAAGACTTCCTCTTTCAATGGGAGTCACCGCTAGTTCAGCAAAGCTTTGTGGGCAATGAGCCCCAAGCCCGCGTGTTGCTCGATGACAGCATCTTGCTGCAGGTCGAAAGTGTGAGTGCCACTGAAATCAAGGCCCGCCTGAATACAAAGCTCTTACCCGATCTCTACCTCAAAGGCAACCACCGCCTGAGTGTCGAACTCAATCGCTGGTACACCGATGCCCTGCTAAATGTGGGAGAGCCCGCGCCCGTTGAAGTGAGCAGCTTGCAGCCCCAGATTGAAAGCGTGGAAGTGCTGCGGGAGCGGGGCAAGCCGATGCATCTCAAGCTCACAGGGCGGGGGTTTATGGTCTTTCCCAAGTTCAGCTACGCCACCATTGATGGGAAGTTTGGCTTTGGCTATCAGACAGAGGTGACTGCAGATGGAGCGGCTGAAACGGTGGTGCATATTCCCGATCCGCAGAGCTTTGATGTAAACCCGCGCCACACGGTGATTTATGCCACGCCGTTTGGGGTGACCTTTAAGGAGTTTGAGGGATGAAAAACAGTTTATTTAAGCAGTTTTTGACTCTTTCGCTGACAGCCACAGTAGTGGGGCTTATGGGGTGTAGTCCAGTGGCGGGCATGGGGGGTACTTTGAGAAAGAAATACAGGCAGGAAATCAATCGGGTGCAATGGTCCCCGGATAATAAATTTTTGGTTTTTGAATATAGCAATAATAAAGAGGCAGAACCGAACCATACTTACGCGAAGGAACAAAACTACACTTACACATTTGATTTTCAATCAAAGAAAACTTTTCAAAGACATATTGAAGGTTCTTGTAGCTTATATTTCGACAATAAAACACAATCGATTCTCATTCCTTTTCCTAAAAGCGTTTCAAAAAATGATTACCAATTATTTGAACTGACTTATGAAGGCAACGAAACAAAAATTAAAACCCCCTATTTCTTTGGTTGTGGAAAACTCATTAATTCTCAATTTATATATTTTTGGGAAGATGTGCAAAAACAAAACAAAATCTTAAAGTTCAATCGTGCAACTCAGGAAATTACACCGATAGAACCCGATGAATCCGTTCAAAAATTTATCCAAGATGAAAAGATAGCTGATTACGAGATTGAGCATGTTTTTGAAAGAAATGGCGTTCTCCGTTTGGTTTTATTGGCCAGGCACCAATCAGAAGGGTTGCCTGCCAACCAGCGGCCCCCGGTGACTTATGCTACGGCTTTGCTTCAAGATCATCAAATGACCCAGATTGAAAAACTCTTTTATCTGGAAAAACCCTTTGGGGTGGATATGTTCTTTTGGGGAATCTCTCCAGAAAACAAACTGATCTTTGGCAAGGCTGAGAATTTGCCCCCTTTGGAATACTTTGAATATGATTATGCCAAACACCAGCGCAATTCCCGGCCTGATCTGAACAAAATCAACACATATCTCAAAGATGGGCGAGTTCTGATGCCCGAAGCCTTTTCCCCAGACTTCACCAAACTGGTGCATATTCTCGCACATTCCGAAGACAGCGAAGAAAATCCCATCCGAGATTTGAAGCTCATCGATCTGACCACAGGCAAAGAAGAATCACTGTTTACCATAAACACCACCCTCCCCCAAGGGGAATTTACCTGGAGCTATTAGGAGAAAAATATGTATAAACGGCAATCAACACCAGACTTTCAATGGCTCCATTATCTTTTATCCCTCTGTCTGCTGGCATCATGTGTGGTCCCTCAACCGGCAACCCAGGCACCTGTTTCAGCATTCAAAGCACAGGCTCCTGTTCAAGATTTGAGCTATGCCGAGCAAATGCGCCAGAAGGCCTTGGTGATTGCTGAAAAAATCAAAACAAATAAACCTTATACGGGCCCGATTGGGGTGCATTTAAACGCTGGGTTGCTTCAGCCCTTTTCTGGCAAGTCAGCAAAAACATTGGATTTAACTCTAAAAATCAACCAAGACAACGCTTTATTTGAAATAAAATCCTTGCCCACAGGCCCCATTGTTTTCCAAAAAACCTATGAATATGGGCCACGCAAACTGAAAGAGCTTCACACCTTTGCCTTACCCGATACCAATCAGCGTTATACCTTGTATTTAGAAAGCCCACATGGCCTGAGTGGCGATCTTGAGGTAAATATCAACGGTGTAGATTGGATCAAAGCAGGGGATATCAAAGGCCAAACCCGCGAAATTAAACGGGAAGGTCTTTTACTCAATTCGCAAAATGCGCTGAGAGTGATTGCCAATGGCAAAAAAGGCACACAATTTACCGTTTCAATTATTGAAGGCGGCGAAGCCGGGACACTGCTGCGTCGCAGAAAGCTGCAGCCAGAAGAAAATCAGGCTTCACGGGTACGCAACAATGATACCAATATCTTTAATCCATTTGCACCCAATAGTTTGGGAGACCTGGAAGCCTATAATGGCGAAAGTATACAGGAAGATGGCTATAAAGTTACGGGCCTCCAAGTCAATGGGACAGATTTGGTGGATTTTCAGAGCGGTACCTTGATTTTGAAATTTAACTTGCCTGAACACAAAACCGCTTTTGAAGCTGAATATGGAGCCACTGTTCTGGAACAGAATGGTGAGTATTTCCTCATGCAACTGGATTTAAGCAAAAGCCCGATTGAGAAAATAGCCAGTTTACTAAAAACCTACAATAAGGGGCTTGAAGAAGACATTCTGAATATCTCCTTTGCCTCTTTGGGAGGCATGCAAACCTTTGCAATTTTGCTCGATACGCTGATTTTTCATACAGAATGGATCAAAGGAATTGAAATCAACGGCATCCTGGAAACAGCACAAGCAACGCCTT
>JBFWRL010000275.1:0-3355 GCA_050248915.1 Candidatus Sericytochromatia bacterium | reverse complement strand
TGAGCAATTTGGCGGATTCTTGGGGGGAGCCGAGAAAGAGATAATGAATTTCAGCCATTTGGATCAGCAACTCCACCTGATTGGGTTTGATCTCTTTGACCTTTTCAAGCAAATATATCAATTCGCGGGCCCGGCGGTTAAAATCTTCGGCCACACTCAGGGTTGAGGCCCCCCGCATGCTGGGGTCTTGTCGCAGCCAATCCGCCCGCAGACGCTCCAACAATAATTGCGCCAATTGCTCGTAATGTTCGGCCACTTTGGGGGATTGAATAATTTTTTCACGCAGTTCCATTTCGCGGGGAGGCATCTCCGCAGCCCAAGCCGGCGTACTGAGCAGGCAAGCAAGCACGAGCAACTTCCAAAACCGGGGTTTCAACAGAAAAGGCATAAGGGGCTCCTTGTGGCAATATCAGACAGAAAACGCAAAGGAAAATCTTGTTTTCTATCTTACCAGAGAGCAGGGGGGATGTTTCTAGGGAATTGGTTTTGAAGCCAACCCCAATTTTCCTTTGTCTTCCAAAACCACATCCAGACCAAAGGCGGTTTGCAAAATAGCGCTGATGCGTGAGGCCGGCAAAAAGACCTGGATGTGAAAAATGCGCCTTTGCTCGACGAACGTCAACCCCAAAACCTCACCCCTAACGCCCCGCCTCTAAGGTATACTGATACAGCCTGAAGCCCATTTCCAAAGGATCACTACCTGCATGCAGAATTTGTCTGTTTATACCCTCAAGCCCCTCGGAGAGCAATTGCTGGAAAGCGGCCTGCTCTCTGAGGCGCAATTGGAACAGGCCCTTTTTCTGCAAAAACAAAACCCCGAACGGCTGCTTGGCCAGATCTTAATTGAATCTGAATTTCTCACACAGTCTGAATTTGAGAGCTTTATGCAGGCGAGGATTGGCATTCAGCAGCCCCTAGGGGAATTGCTGATCCAACGCGGCCTGATCCAGCGTGAACAGCTCAATCAGGCCCTGTCGGTACAGATGCAGTCAGGCCCCGCCGCCAAGCCCCTGGGTCAGTTATTGGTTGAACAGGGGGCAATCGCCCAAGAGGTGCTCGACGAGATTGTCAGCCAGCAGGCCAAACAGCAAGAATCTGTGCGCAAGCAGATGGGCAAAGATGTCGGCCACGAGCAAAGTGAAACCCTGGCCTTGGAACGCACCCAGGTGGAAGATATTCAAAAATTGCTCAGCTCGGGGCATCTCTTTTTGGCCCTGGCCCGTGTCTTGCTGCCCGATTCGCGCAAACTCTTTGACGAGCGCTTTCAGGTTTTTGCACAGCTTTATCAGGCCCCCGAATTGCAGATCTCCGAAGCCCTGCAGAGCAGTGTGATCGACTTTTTTATTCACTTTTTGCCCCTGCTGGAATGGGGCCTGAACAACCCCAGCGACGATGAGCAGGCCCTGGCCCGCCACGCGATTATCAACAAGAGCTTTTTTGAATTTATCAATGGTCTGACCCAAACGCTGGTCGCAGATCTGCCTCTCTCTGCTGAATTTTATCTCAGCAGTTTGATCATGAATGACAGCACTGAACAAATTAGCTTCCGCGAAGCGCTCTATTTGGTGATGCGCTCGCCGTATCTCTTGCCCCACGGCTCTTTGATGACCCTGCGTTTTTTGCTGAATGAATTTTGGGGCCAGCGCAGCATCCTCGAACAGCGTGGCGTTCGACTTGTGCGCAACGAAGACGAAGTGGACCTGAGCGATTTTTTCAGGCCACGTATCAGCGAACACGGCTCCGATCTGGAGTATGTCAGCTTTATGGAAAATCATCTCTTCACCCAGATTGCCCGGCTGAGTGAAGAATTAAACACCTGCTCGCCAGACGAGTGCGAGGCCACTTTGATTGAATTAATGGAGTTTTACCACACCCTCTTACAAACCCACCGCGATTTAAAAGAAACCAGCCAACTTGAATATGAAAGTGACGCTGAAAGCGAATAACCCTTTGCACACACTATTTTCTTTAAGAAAGAATTTGCTATGAGGCCCAATACACCTTTTTTAGGTACCTTGTGTACCGCTATGGTGACCCCCTTCGACAGCCAGCTCCAACTCGACCGCGACCGCCTGTGTTCTTTGGCGGATTTTTTATTGGACCAGGGTTCTGATGCCCTGGTGGCGGTGGGAACGACGGGAGAGTCACCAACCCTGACCCATGCCGAAAAAATTGAAATTTATACAATCTTGGCCCAGCATCTCAAGGGCCGTGCGCCCCTGATTGCTGGCACGGGTTCTTATTCTACCGCTGAGGCCGTGAGTTTGTCTCAAGCGGCTGAAAAAGCTGGAGCAGATGCCCTGCTGGTGGTCAATCCCTATTACAACAAGCCCTCCCAAGAGGGTTTGTTTCAGCACTTCAGTGCCGTGGCCCAAGCGGTCGAGATCCCTGTGATTCTCTACAACCACCCCGGTCGCACCGGTGTGGCGCTGAGCGTGGAGACGGTCTGCCGCTTGGCTGAAATCGCCAATATCGTCGCTATCAAAGACAGCTCCGGTGATCTGATCTTTTTGAGCGAATTGCGCCGCCGCTTGCCTGAGTTTGTGATTTACAGTGGCGACGATCCCCTGACCCTGCCGATACTGGCCATTGGGGGGCAGGGTGTGATCTCTGTGGCCAGCCATGTGGCCGGAAAAGAAATCAAAGCTTTGCTCACAGCTTTTGCCTCCGGGCAATTGGCCGAAGCCCAGCGCTTGCATTTGGCCCTTTTGCCTTTGGCCCGTGTGCTCTTTTGCGCCCCGAGCCCGAGCCCGACCAAAGCGGCCCTGGCCCTCTGTGACATGCCTGTTGGGGGGGTGCGATTGCCCTTGACTGCTTTGACTGAAGCTGAGTCTGAGTTGGTGAGTCAGACTTGGAATGCCTTTGTGAAGGAGTGCCGTGCACAATGACAGAAATGACAAAGAATTACAGCGTGATTCCCCTCGGCGGGATCCGCGAAATTGGCAAAAATATGTGGGTCGTAGACAATGGCGAACATATCCTGATTGTCGATTGCGGGCTTAAGTTTCCCGGAGAAGACCTCTACGGGGTCGATTATTTGTTGCCAGAGATGGGTTATGTGATCGACAACCAAGCCAGATTGGCGGGCATTCTGTTGACCCATGCCCACGAGGACCATGTGGGGGGCTTGGTGCCACTTTTGGAAAAGCTTGATTCCCCGCCGCCGCTCTACGCTACAGAATTGACCCTGGGTCTGCTCGAAGAGCGGGTGACCGATGTGGAAGAGGTCTATAACCAACTCTTTCGACCGATCAAGAACCGCTCACGGGTTGAGATCGGCAGCTTTGATGTGGAGTTTATCCATGTTTGCCACAGCATTTCGGGGGCGGTGGGTTTGGCGATTCACACCCCCCAA
>JBFWRL010000274.1:0-3456 GCA_050248915.1 Candidatus Sericytochromatia bacterium | reverse complement strand
TTTTAAAACTTCAGTTTGAGCGGTGTGGCTGGCAGTGAGATCAGCATGTTCTTTGTGCAGGCGGGAGTGATCTGCTTGCACTTCCGTGTGGCGGGTCTGCAGCGCTTCGTGACTCTTTTATAAGTCACCGTGTTCGGTCTCTAAATGTTGGATGGCTTGTAAATGGGCGGCTTTTTCGGCTTGCCATTTTTCGCGATAAGAGCCAAGCTCTTGGTGAAAGGACTGCAATGAGCTGCCCAATTCTGAAAAATGACCATGTAGGGACGTCAACTCCCCTTGCAAGCTGGTAATGCTGTCCTGTTGCAGGCTTTTTTCCTGATTGAGGGTGTCGAGATGGTCTTTTTGGGCCTGATATTGGGCATAGGTTTCTTGCAGTTTTTGCTGCTGTGCCGCAAAGCGCGTGCGCAGGCCCTCTAATTCATCGCTTGAGGCATCCGTGCGAGAGGTGAAGGCTTTGATGTCTTCACTGAGATGGGCCAATTCGCTGTAAAGCTGACCAAATGAGCCATTGAGTTCTTGGTAAGAGCCACCCAAATGGGCAAAAGACTGTTGCAGTCCCACCACATCCCCAAAATAACTTTTCCAGAAATGCCGAAATTGATCCAACTGCGTATAAAGCGAATCCACATCTTCAGCCAGTTCTGAATTGTTCTGACGCAGAATCTGAAATTCATTTTCGATCAGGGTCTGTTTACTGTCGAGATAATGTTGGGTATTTCGCCATTGTTCAAGCAGGGACTGCCGCTTATCTTTGAGCTCCAGACACATATTCCAGAGCGTTTGGATTTTTGTATTTTCCATTCTTAATCTCTCCACGTTTCTTTGCACAACTTAGCCCTGCCGGACCCGCCCATTTTCCGCTTGTCGTTTATATAAAGCGGTGCTGAGAATAATAATGTCTGAACAGAATTTTGCCCGTGTGATCCAACTGCATAATCTCCTGGTTGATGCCCCGTTTGACCAAATGGGAAAAGTCAACCAGAAAACGACTGTCTTCAAGCGGATAGGCCTGCTTGATATCCACATCGCTGAGCTTGCTGTATTCCCAGACCACTTCTCCCTTGGGGTTGACTTCGATCAGTTTATCCGACGATATCCAAATATTACCGCTTTTCAAGCGATATGCAAAATTCACCGCAGCCAAGGTCTCATTTTTTTTCTCAGGGTACATCCAAAGCAATTTGCCTTTGCGATTGACGAGCAAAATCCGGCCATTGCCTTGATCCGCAACCAAAAACACCCCGGGTTCGACCTCAAAGGCTGAGACGGGTAAAAAGACCTCTGGCCGAATCAGGGTATGGGTCCATTTGAGGTTAAAGGCCAATTGCCCGTTAAATTGCCACTCAATTGCGTGATTGGAGGCAATCTCAAACACGGACCGGTGGCCGCTGTCGGTCAACAAAATACCGCCGGCTGCAGTGGCTGTGGCAAAACTGGGTTGGGCCATGGCCCGCATTTGCACCGATTGTTGTTGATAGGTATAACTCCAAAGCGTCTGTTTCTTGAGATTGAGCTTGAGCACTTGCTGTTGGCCCGTATCTGTCACCAAGAGGTGGCCTTCGGGGGTGAATAGGGCGATATGGGGTTTTTTTAAGCTTTGGCCCTGTTTTTTTCCGTACTTCCAGACCACCTCACCTTTGAGGTTCATCAAGAGCACACGGTGACCGCGTTCATCGGCCAGCAACAGGTGTGTGCCCCAGAGCATCGGCGCTTGGTAATTGCCTTCGAGCTTTTTGAGTTCGACAGGCTCGGCTTTGAACGCCGCCACTTGCTCGGCTTCTGCCTTGACTTTGCGGGCCAAAGCCTCTTTCTCTGTGCGCAAATGCTCCCGTTGGCGGGCAATTTTTTCGCGCCAGAGGTCGTAGCGCTTGCGCTTATCGCCATCGATCAAGATATCGTAAGCGTGGTTAATGCGCTGAGCCAATTGCAAATTGCCACCCCGATCAGGGTGATTTTTTTGCATCAGGGTATGGTAGGCCTTTTTGATTACTTCGGGACTGGCCTTGGCATGTACCTGTAGCAATGCGTAGAGGTCTTCAGCGTCATCCATTGCCAAAAACTAGAGTTGGGCGTTTTCGATGACCATGGCAATGCCTTGGCCACCGCCAATGCAGAGGCTGACCAAGCCGTGGCGCAGATTGCGGTTGTGCAATTCATACATGGCGGAGAGCAGCACCCGTGCGCCAGAGGCCCCCAGGGGATGGCCCAGAGCAATGGCGCCACCATTGAGGTTGACCTTGCTGCGATCGAGTTCGAGGGCTTTTTCAACCGCCAAATATTGGGCGGCAAAGGCCTCGTTGATCTCCACCACGTCGATTTGGTCTATGTTTAAACCCGCTTTTTCGAGCGCCTTGCGTGAAGCGGGCACAGGGCCAAAGCCCATGATCTCAGGGGGAACACCGACACTGGCCCAAGATTTGATCCGGGCCAGGGGCTTCACACCGAGAGCGGCAGCTTTTTCGGCGCTGGTCACGATCAGGGCCGCTGCGCCATCGTTGATCCCACTGGCATTGCCAGCCGTCACACTGCCACCGGCTTTAAAAGCAGCTTTGAGCTTGCCCAATTGTTCGACGGTGGTCTCAGGGCGCAGGTGTTCATCGTGTTCGATCACCGTTTGCTTTTTGTCTTTGAGTTCCACGGGCACAATTTCTTGCGCCAAACGGCCAGAAGCTTGGGCCTGCCCAGCCAATTGTTGGCTGCGTACAGAAAAGGCATCTTGTTCTTCGCGGCTGATACTGTATTTTTCGGCCAGATTTTCAGCGGTGATGGCCATGCCCTGACCTGTGCAGCCGTCGATCAAAGAGGCGGTCATGAGATCGATCACCTGGCTATGTCCCATGCGGTAGCCCCAGCGGGCGTCGGGCATAACATAGGGGATTTGGCTCATATTCTCACTGCCCCCGGCAGCGACAATCTCGGCTTCGCCCAATTGGATCAGCTGAGCGGCTTGAACAACCGACTCCAGACCCGAGCCACAGAGGCGGTTTACAGTCAGGGCCGGAGCTTCGATCGGCATTCCGCTGTAAATCCCTACGTGGCGGGCCAAATAAATGGGATCAGCGCCAGACTGGACCACATTGCCCATGATAATTTGCTCAACCTGAGCGGCTTCAATCTGACTGCGTTCGAGGGCGGCCTTGAGTGCAGCGACCCCCAACTGAATCGCAGAGACATCTTTAAGACCACCGCCAAAGCGACCAAAAGGGGTACGGGCACCTTGAATAATGACAACTTCTTTCATGCAGTAAAGACCTCTCTGTGACTTGAATGGGGCCTGAAGCCCGAATTTGGTTTTATTGGATTCATTATACCTTAGGGGGGAGATGGATTAGGTTCTAAGACCTGTCTTCTCCCCCCTGGCTGCTCTGTGCTACCATGAAAGCATCAGGCGTGTTCTGTAAGTCTTTGAATGAATATCATAGGAAAAGATTATGTCCAAGTTCAATGAGCTTTATG
>JBFWRL010000273.1:0-3482 GCA_050248915.1 Candidatus Sericytochromatia bacterium | reverse complement strand
CTCACGCCGGAATGCCCCCTCCCAAGGGCGTCTGAGCCGATTACCCGAATAACAAAACCCACAAAAAACCAATCCCTCAAATCCAACAAGGGCCCCAAAAAACTTCAGACCCCCACCGCCACCCCCTGCTTCAGCGGCAGCACAATCTTAAACACCGCCCCACCCTCAACCGCATTGCTCACTTCAATCCGCCCCTGGTGCCGGGTCACAATCTCATGGCAGATATACAGCCCCAGCCCCGTGCCTTCACCCACCCCTTTGGTCGTAAAAAAGGGCTTAAAAATATCCCGCACTTTGTCCCCCGGAATCCCACTCCCATTGTCCTGACAAAGAAAAAAGACCGTATCGCCCTCACAGGCCGTTTCAATCCGCACCCGGCCAACCTGGCTGGCCACTGATTGAATCGCATTTTGGATAATATTAATGCAGACCTGACCGAGCTGGGCAAAATTGCCCTGTAGAAGAGGTAAATCTGGGTCAAGCTGGGTTTCTACACAGACATTCAGGTATTTGTATTTGTTGTGCATGATCCGAATCGCATCGTCGATCACCAAATTGAGGTTGACCGGCTCAGCATACGAGGTGGTTTGGCGCGAGAGATCGAGCAGCGAGCTGACAATCTCTTTGGCCCGGTTCTGCTCCTTGAGCACAAATTTGAGGTCATCAACCACATCTTCTTGATCGGGGGTCAGTTCCGGCTGCTCTTCGAGAATTTCAATCGCCGATTGCACCAGACTGTGGGCCGAACCCAGCGGGTTGTTGAGTTCATGGGCCACGCCTGCCACCAATTGACCTATTGCAGCCAGACTTTCAGAGCGAATCAGCTGGGCCTGGGTCTTTTCTTTCTCTTGCACAGCGCTGGTCAGAGCCTGGGTGCGCTCTTCGACCTTTTGCTCCAGGTTTTCGTTGAGTTCGCGGATTGTCTCATAAAAGCGGGCGTTTTCCAGCGCAATCGCGGTTTGGTAGCTCAAGGTCTGTAAGACGTTTAACTCCTCGGCAGCAAATGGCTCGGCATTGCTTTTGCCCGATAGAATCAGCAGGCCTTTGAGGGTGTCTTGAAAGATCAGCGGCAAAAAGACCACCGCCGCCAATTTTTCAAAGACTGGCAGGTATTGCTGGCGCAGTTCTTCGGCGTAGCGCTTGCTCTCCAAGACCTCGCTAATAAACAGCGGGGCTTTGAGGTTTTGCAAATTGCCCGCCTGTTGGCGCAGCAAGGTGGCTGAGGCCACATCGCAGACCTGATCGGGTTTGCCCTGTTCATAACAAAAGATCGTGTCTTCACCGGCTTGCCAAATCATGACCTTTTCGACCGAGAGATCTTCGATCAGCACATGGGCCAGCAAATCGAGAATTTCTTGGCGGCTGAGCAAGGTCGCCAATTGCTGATTGAGGTGGTTGCTGGCTTTAAAAAAGTCCTGTTTGCCCCGGTTAAACAGCCGTTCAATGGCATGGGTGAGCAGGTGGTGCAAGGGTGAAAAGAGCACCATGATCAAGATCGCAAAACCGAGCGAAAAAGCTGGAGAGGCGCGAAATTTTTGCAGACCCATTTGTTCAAAGAAAACATAAAAGAGCACATAAAGCAGCAGGGTGCTGTCCACCGAAAAAAACAGCACCAGCAGTTTTTTTAAGAAGGCATCCACATTAAAGAGATTGTATTGAATAATTGCAAAGCTGGCACTGATCGGAAAGATCACCAGCATCAGGGCCAGGTAATTGAAGGGAATAAACATGCGCGGAAAGCTGACCGAAACCACCGCCAGAATTCCCGGCAGGGCAAAGGCCACAACAGCCCCTGTTAGAAGCAATTTAACCCGCTGCTTGACCACCGTGGCCTGTTGGTGATCGGCCAATTCCCGTGAGCGGTAGAGCCGAATCATCGAACCGAAGAAAAAGCTGCCACTCAGGCCCGCCATGGCCAAAAACAGCAGCAGCATATAATGCAAAAAATGGGGGTGCTGCGAGAGCATTGGCAAAGAGGGCTGAACCCCAATCAGGGCGGCCAAAACATACGAAACAGGCAGCAACCATCTGAACTTTTGACAGAGCAGATTCTCACGCGGGAATTGCAAGGTCAATTGCAAGACCGTCACGGGCAAAAGGGCACTCGTGAGCCAAAAGAAAAAGGTCGTGCCGTGGTTAAAACTGGCCTCAAAACCTGTGATGGAATACAACGCCATGATCTGGCTAAAGAGCACAAAGGCCCAGGTACCCTGTGCCTCGGTGCGCAAAATATACACAGCCAAACTGCTGCTCAGCAGGGCCAGGGTGGCAGCCAAACAGAGCCCAAAAACCAACCAAAAATCCATCCAGGTAAAGCGTTGCACCGGAATATACAGATCTTTGAGCTGCCCTTTGCTGAGCAATTCGTAATGCAAAACATCGCCGGGTTTGTGTGATTGCAGCAGGGTTTTGAGGTGGGTATGATCTTGCACCGGCATGCCATCTACTTTGTGGATGGTGTCTGTGAGCATCAGCCCCTCTTGATAACCACTCCAACTGCGCTGGTTGAGCGCATTCACAAAGAGATAGCCTTGGCCAATATCCAGATAACAAAAGCCCGGAAAAACCTGATTAACCTGTTTAAAGGCCTGAACGCTGCTAAAACCCGTCATCCCCAGCGTAAACAGGGTCAAGAGTACAAAGGCCAGGTGGGAGAGCCGCTTGTGCCAAGCCCCCATCTTCAGACCGCGCCTTGCACCCGGTAAATCTGAACGGGGGCCGCAATCCCTTTGATCAGGGTGGGCTCCAGGGGTTCGACCTGAACCTGGGAGCGCACCAATTGGTAGGTGCTCTCAGAGATTAAAATTTCGCCAGGCCCGGCCAGGCTTTGCAGACGGGCAGCCACGTTGACGGCTGAGCCAATCACGGTATATTCCTTTTTCCAGGTCGAGCCCAAGAGCCCGGCCACGACCTCGCCGCTGCTGATGCCAAAGCCCACCGGCAGGTAGTGCTGGGTGGCCAATTGATGGGTGAGCAGCGCCCCGGTTTTGCGTTCACGCAGATCCAAATTGATCTGATCCACCGCCTTGCGCATACTCAAGGCCGCGCAAATTGCCCGGTAAGCGTCATCGGGCCCCGAAAGGGGGGCACCAAACAGGGCCATGATGGCGTCGCCAATGTGTTTGTCGAGGGTGCCCCGGTGTTCAAAAATAATCTGCCCCAGGGGTGAGAAATAATAGTGATTGAGCAGATAAGCCAGATCATTGGGATCGAGTTTTTCGGCCATGGGGGTAAAGCCGCGAATGTCTGAGAAGAGCACGGTTACGTCGCGTTTGCAGGGCTGGATTAAATCTGGATCTTTTTGCAATTCGGCAAAGACCTGGGGGGAAACAAACTGCTTCATGTGCTTTTTGAGAAAATACTCTTTGATCTTGGCGCGCAGCTCTTCGTTTTCAAAGGGCTTGGTCAAAAAGCCGTCAAAGCCCTCATTGGTGGCCTGAATCGCACTTTCGAGTGTGGCATAACCCGTCAGAATCACGCGG
>JBFWRL010000272.1:0-3615 GCA_050248915.1 Candidatus Sericytochromatia bacterium | reverse complement strand
CTTTGAAAATGTAGACAGAATTTCAGATGTCAATTTTATCAGAGAAAGTCCTGCGTGACCTGTCTCCAGATACAAAAAAAAAACAATTATTTAATATTCACTTAATATTAGCACGGAAAATCGACGCAGAACAGGCTGCAGATCAGCGGCTGATGGTTCGCAGAAAGCGACAGGCAAAATACAGATAGGCTTTGACCCTCAACTCCCCCCCCTCGCTGATAAACTTCAAATGATTCAGGCATTTGTAATTGGCTTTTCTGACCGCAGGATCTTGCTCAAAAGGCAGGGGTTCGCTCTGCCATTGGCGAATGCCTTCGGCCTGTTCGGGGGTGCACATAGAGAGCGCATTGAGCCAATAGGTCCAATCTTGGACAATCTCCCGATCCTGTTTGTGGCTGGGATGAAGGTATGCTTCCAAGCCCCAGCGCTCTCGAAAAGTGGGACCCAGATCGAGATTTAATACCCAAAAATCGCCCAACATTGCCAGCTGTCGTTCAAACAGATCCGTCATGGCCTCGCTGGGCAAATCCAAACGTGTAATCAGGGTTTGTAATGAATCCAGCTCAGGGCAAGTCAAACAGAGTTTGAGGGTATTGTTGCGGGCAAACATCAGGCCCAGATAACTGGCTTGAACGGACTCTGGCAAAAGTCCAAGCACGGTCTCAATTTGGGCCTGCTCCAAAGCCGGACACGGCACGCCTGTTAACGCCAAATACATGTCAGTGACGAAGTTGTGCCAGTCTAACAAGGCATATTGGGGATGGTCCAGATGATCCGACTTGAGGTAGAGCCCATCCAAGAGCGGCAGCCCAGATTCTGCCGCCAAGGCCCATTCAAACCAAAGTGAAGGGCCATGTATGGCCTTCAGAAAATCCGGGCTTTGAACCTGGTTTAAGAAATCATTCAGATGGATGCGAACGCTGTTGGGCAAAGCCTGACTGCTGCGCAGTAAAAAAGGCTGTAGCAGGGTCCAGACCGGCTCGCTGGGAATCACCCCCGCAGCAAAGGCCAAGTCATGCCGGTCTTTGCCCAACTCACATTCAAAGATACCGCTGGGCACCCAGAGCAGCGCATCGGCCAAATGGTACATGGCAGGCATGTGGGCGGCAGGTTTAAAGACCTCGGGCAGGTAGTGACAGGCATAACGCAAAACCGAAAGCGGGACTTGACCCATCTTTAAACAAAGACCGGACTGACATCATCGGGCAAACCCTGACTCAAAAAGCGCTCACAGCGTTCGAGATAATAGCGGGCGGCCGTGTCGCTGGGATTGGCATCCAGGGTGGCTTGAAATCCAGCCCGTGCCGCTTCAATCTCGCGGTTAAAATAATCGGCCACGGCCTGTTCAAACAGATCGAGGCTGCGAAAGCGGGCCGTAAAGTCTTCGACCATACCGGCATCAAAGATTTCAAAAATGGAAATCGATTGGATTTTGCCTTTGACCCGCACCCAGCCCAAATGGCGCATGCTGTATTTTTCGGGTTGGCTCAATTTGCTGCGCGTCTGTTCAGAGATGATCAATTGTGAGCCGTAGAGCTTGGTCAGGCCTTCGAGACGGGCGGCGGTATTGACCGCATCGGAGATCACCGTGCCCTCCATGCGCTGTTCTTCGCCAATGGTGCCCAGCATCAGCAGGCCTGTGTGCAAGCCGATGCCAATCTGGATCGGCAACTCATGTCTGTTCTGCCGTTCGAGGTTAAACACGGTCACCTCGTGTAACATGTCCACGGCGGCATCCACGGCCTGCTGGGGCTCTTCGGGAAAGAGCGCCATGATCCCATCGCCAATATACTTGTCGATAAACCCCTGATGCACGCGAATAATTGGGCTGATGCGGTTGAGGTAATCGTTGAGAAAGTCAAAATTGGCCTTGGGGCTGAGTTGCTCGGAGAGCGAGGTAAAAGAACGGATATCCGAAAACATCACACTCATTTCCTGTTGGCTCTGATCGCCCAGGCGCACGTCCAAAATGCTCTCGTGGCCCAAAAATTTGAGGAATTCATCGGGCACAAAACGGGCATAAGAGAGGTTGATCTTGGAGAGGTGAATATGGGTTTTGATCCGCGCCAATAATTCGTTTTTGGCAACGGGTTTGGTGAGATAATCATTGGCCCCCGTTTCAAACCCCTGAACCAGATCCGCCACTTGGTTTTTGGCCGTGAGAAAGACAATCGGCAGGGAATTGGCCGGGTATTGTTTGCGCACGGCTTCGCAGACCTCATAACCCGACATTTTGGGCATCATCACATCCAGCAGAATGAGGTCAAAGGTCTGGTTTTCAATCGCGTCCAAGGCCTCTTTGCCGCTGTTGGCTTTGGTCACAGAATAGCGCTGCAGGGCCAACATATTGACCAAGACCTGCAAATTGACAGGCTCGTCATCGACGATCAAAATCCGAAAAGGGGCTTCTTCGCTGGGCAATTCTGTCAGCGGCCGGGTCTGACGGACCAATTCTTTGACCTCTTCCAGCTCACCTGTGGAGGGAAAGAGCCGAATGCGCGGGACCCTTACTTCTTGCGGTTGGACATCTTCGGCCAGGGGCAATAAAAAGTGAAAATGGGCCCCTCTGCCGGGGGCTGAATCGACGCGGATCCGCCCACCGTGGAGTTCGACCAAATGGCGCGTGATCGCCAGGCCCAAACCGCTGCCCCCGTGTTCCCGGATGGCCGAGCCATCGGCCTGTTCAAAACTCTCAAAAATCCGTTCATGCCAGGCCTCATCTATGCCCGGCCCCGTATCTGAGACCGTGATTTCGAGGTGTTGGCGGGTGGTGTGGGCGGTGATCTCCACTTTGCCAGCGGGGGTAAATTTGATCGCGTTGCTGATCAAATTGTGCAAGATTTGCTGGATGCGATCTTCGTCAGCCATCACAGGCGGGGCGTCTTCGGGCACTTTGTTGATCAGTTTGAGCTCTTTTTGACCCACCAGCGGCTTGGAGAGTTTGAGCACCACTTCCACAATTTCACGCATCCAAACGGGTCTGAGATGCAATTGGATCTCTTTGTGTTTGAGCTGGGAGAAGTCGATTAAATCATTCACCAAGTGAAAGAGTCGGCGGCCACTGGAAATCACCAACGAGAGATTGTATTTTTGCTCGCGGCTGATCTCTCCTGTGGCCCCATCCAACATCGACTCAGAGATGCCAATGATGCCATTGAGCGGCGTGCGCAATTCATGGGAAATATTGGCAATAAACTCGTCTTTGAGCCGGTCGAGTTTTTTCAGGCGTTCGACCATGCGCTCCTGGGACTGTTTGGCCAATTTTTCTTGTTGCAGGCGGGCCGCTTGGGCTTCCATGATCTTTTGCTGATCCATACGCAGACGATCCCCCAGGGCCATCGAGAGCAGCACAACTTCAATACCCGTGCCAATTTGCAGGGCATAGGTGGTCCAGAAGGAGGTGGGCAATAGGCCGTAGGCCGTAAAACCCGTCACCAAGGCGCCCAGCACCAGTGAACTCCAGGCGATCAAAAAATAACGGGCGGCTTGGTAACCCAAACGCCAGGCCAGAAAGCCCGAAATCCAGATCAAGAGCGTCGCCGTTATCGCAATTTTGCTGCCCCAATAGACCGAGAGCCAAGAGGTAAAACTCTCATCGGGGGTCAAATTAAAGAT
>JBFWRL010000271.1:0-3640 GCA_050248915.1 Candidatus Sericytochromatia bacterium | reverse complement strand
ATGGGCTGGATTACGCATTGCCTGTGGCCAGTGCCCAGCTCAAATGTGCCCTGCTTTTGGCCGGACTCTATGCCCATGGCCCTGTGACCCTGCGCGGGGAAATTGGCAGTCGCGATCATACCGAGCGCCTCTTGCCCCATTTTGGGGTTCAATTGAATAAAAACGACGGGATTTTGCAAATAGAACCTGGGCAGGTGTTAAGTTCTGCTCCGGTGCATGTACCCGGAGACCCTTCTACCGCCGCCTTTTGGTTGGCTGCTGCGGCCATGATTCCCGGTGGCCGGGTCGAAATTGACCGGGTCTCCCTCAATCCCACCCGTTTGGGCTTTCTCAATGTGCTCAAACGCATGGGGGCCGTGGTGGTCGAAGAAATGACCCTCGGCAATCCCGAACCCCTTGGCATTGTGCGTTTGCAACAAGTGCCCTTGCAAGCCACACGGGTCTATGCCCACGAAATCCCAGATTTGGTCGATGAAGTCCCCCTGATCGCTATTTTGGCTACCCAGGCCAACGGCGTCACCGAGGTGCGCGGAGCAGGTGAATTGCGGGTCAAAGAATCCGACCGTTTAGAAGCCCTTGCGCATAATTTGCGCGCCATGGGAGCCCAGATCAGACTTTTTGAGGATGGTTTTGCCATAGAAGGCCCTCAGGCTTTGTCTGGGGCCGAAATTGAGCCCTTTCACGATCACCGCATTGCGATGGCTTTTGCGATTGCGGGGCTCGTGGCCACAGGTGAAACCCGCATCTTAAACCCGGAATGTGTGGCCATTTCGTACCCTGAATTTTTTGATGTTCTCAGTTTATTACACAAGGGAGCACAGACCCCATGCGTTTTTTGACTGCCGGAGAATCCCACGGCCCTGCCTTGATGGGCATACTCGAAGGCCTGCCCGCCGGGTTGCCATTGACCCTGGATTATCTCAATGCCCATTTGTCCCGCCGCCAAAAAGGCCATGGCCGGGGCCGCCGCATGCAAATCGAAAGTGACGAAGTGCAAATCACCGCTGGGGTGCGCCATGGCCAAACCCTCGGCAGCCCCATTGGCCTCTTCATGCCCAACCGCGATTGGAAAAACTGGGAAGAGACCATGGCTGCAGGGCCAATAGAAGGCCCGGTCAAACGGGTGGTGACTGTGCCTCGGCCCGGCCATGCCGATCTGGTCGGGGGGATTAAATATGGCCATCAAGACCTGCGCAATGTGCTCGAAAGAGCCAGTGCCCGCGAAACAGCCATGCGCGTGGCATTGGGCACTGTGGCCCGGCGCTTGCTCGAAGAAGTGGGCATCGAGATCGCCAGCCGGGTCGTGGCGATTGGGGCTGTTTCCGACCCCACAGCCATGGACCTGCCCGTTTCGGCTTTAAATGAAAAAGCCGACGCCTCCCCTGTGCGCTGCTTGGGCAGCGAAGCAGAAGTCCAAATGGTGGCGGCCATTGACGCCGCCAAAGAGGTCGGAGATACCCTTGGGGGCATTGTCGAAATCTACGCCGAGGGCCTGCCCATCGGCCTGGGCACCTATAGCCAATGGGATCGCAAGCTCGAAGCGGCCATTGGCGAGGCCTTTTTGAGCATGAACGCTTTTAAAGGGATTGAATTGGGCCTGGGCTTTGAAAGTGCCCGTGTGCCCGGCTCTTTGGCCCACGATGAACTCGCTCCTGGCCCCGACCCCCTGCACAGTCCGCGCCGTGTCCATTACCTGAGCAATCGCGGGGGGGGCATTGTGGCGGGCATGAGCACAGGCCAGCCATTGGTTTTGCGGGCAGCCATGAAGCCCATCGCCACCCTCATGCAGCCCCTGATGTCGGTCCACAGCTTAAGTGGTGAAGCCACAGAGGCCCATATTGAGCGATCAGACACCTGTGCGGTGCCCGCTGCGGCCGTGATCGGAGAATCGCTGCTGGCCTTGGTATTGGCTGAATTTGTCTTGGAAAAATTTGGCGGCGACTCTCTGGCTGAACTCTTGCCACGGGTGGCGCTTTGGCGAGAGCAGAATCCGTTTTAGAGCGCAAAAAAGTCCCGCGCCTGGTGAATCCAGTCAATATTCCCCATCACTACCAGGGTATCCCCAGTGTGGACATGGGTCTCTGCCATGGGGTTGTAGAGGGGGATTTCGTGATTGCCACCGGGCAACAAAGCCAGCACCAAGACATTGCCAAATTGCTCCGGCAAGCGAATCTCTTTTAGGGATTTGCCGTGGCAGCCTTCACCCTTTACCCGCACCTCTTCGATGCGAATTTGTTCACTTTTGATCCGCATCATGGTGTCGAGAAATTTGACCACGTGGGGATGGATCATTTGGCTGACCATGCGCAATCCGCCAATTGAGTCGGGGCAGACCACTTCATTGGCACCTGCCATACGCATTTTATCTGCCGTACTCTGGTGAACAATTTTGGCGATAATCCGAATTTGTGGGTTGAGACCCCGGGCTGAAATGGTCACAAAGAGATTGTCACGATCGTCGGGCAAAGTGGTGATTAGGCCTTCGGCCCGCTCCAAGCCGGCTTCTTTTAAGACTTCGTCGTTGGTGGCATCCCCGATCAAACCCAGGAGGTGGGAATTCTGAAAATGCTCTTGTAAATAGGCAAAGGCGGCGGGGTCTTTTTCTATCACCACAAAGGGTTTATTCGCCGCCAAGAGTTCTTGCACAGCGTAAAAGGCCGTTTGTCCCCCACCCACGAGAATCAGGTGTTGTTTGAGTTTTTCAATTTCTTTGTTCATGCGCCGGTGGCTCAGAATATTGTTGAGTTCGCCCTCGACCAAAAAGGCGGTCAGGTATGAAGCAAAGTATACCGTAATCCCCATCCCACACAGCAGCAAAAACATGGTAAAAACCCGTGCGGGTTTGTTGTGTAAAATGTCGATGGTTTCCCCATAACCAGTAGTGGTAATCGAGATAATGGTCATGTAGAGCGCTTCAAAGACCGAGCTGCCGGTCAGGGCAATGTATCCCAAGGTGCCAAAACAAATCAGACCCAGAAACAGGGCCAGTGAGATAAACAGGCGGTTTTTAGTCAGTCTTAGGCGCATCATATTGCTCCAGGCGCATTATACCTAAAATTAGACAAAAATCTGGGAACATTTATGCGGGGACAGGAATATACGTAAACACAATTTCACCAAATAGGTCGCCATAGTTTTTGAGCAAATGGGCCCGCAGGGCAAAGGTTTTTAGTTCGGGCTCTTTCAAGGACGGGATCTCTAAGTCTGCTTCTCTGATCCAGCGTTTGGCTGTTTCCAGAGAGATTTTTTGCGGATTAAATTCCAAAAAAGCATATCCCCCTTGTGACTGTAGCAACTTGACTTCATACGAGGCCAAATCTGCCTCCATATACTTGGAACAGGCACTCCCAGAAAATTGGGTCGTTAAGCGATTCGTTTCAAATTGGCCCGAACTGACGGGCATCATGGGTTGATAACGGCCTCTGTCCCTCCCCCGTTCCGAATTGTCAAAGGCTTTTTGCCGCTCATTGCAATAGGCCCGATTATACCCTGGGGTGGGAGAACTTGCTGGCGTAATGGTCCGTGGCAAGGGCAGTTTGAGATGATAAAGGTGTGCTACCACTTTGTGTTCTTGGGAAACTTTGTTCCAAGTTTGCCAAGTCACGACAAATTGGTATTGATCAATCACCCCCACACTCGG
>JBFWRL010000270.1:0-3655 GCA_050248915.1 Candidatus Sericytochromatia bacterium | reverse complement strand
TGGGCTGTTTCTTCTAACCAAAGGCGAATTTGAGGCAGTTCCACCCCCGTGCCCAGGTTGTGTAGCGCTTGGGTTGCCAACTCATATTTCAAGTGAGGGTTGTCTTTGATATACGGCTGAAGCAAAGCCAGGATCTTGCCCGCATTTTCAGCAGACAGGCCCGTGCCAAAATCTGAATAGAGCCGAAAAAAGAGCAGAATCAGTTCGGGCCGATCGCCATGGGCCTTGGCAGCCGCTTGCAAGACCTGTAAAGCCTGGGGCTTGTCCCCACCGGCATAAAACAAAAGGGCCTGGAGCGAACGGCCCTGGAGGCTTTCTTGCTCTGTGAGTGAAAGCGATTTAAACAATTGCCTTGCCGCTTGTAAGGCCTGCTCAGGCGAGAGATCCAAGAGATTCATCTGAAAGCGCTGGCTTAAAATCGCGTGATTGACCAGATTGTCAGCCTGCCCCAAGACAGCTGGGACATAAACAGGATCCAAGATCAGGGCTTTTTGATACAGGCCATAGGCTTTGCGGGCATCTGATGCGGCACTGGCCTCTTGGGCCTGTAGATACAGGGAATGGGCCTCGGTCGAAGTGGTCTGCTGAAAACGGGCCGCCAAAGCCACACGCTCGCGCTCAGATGTCACAATTTTGAGTTTTTCAGCCAGGGCCGTGGCCAATTGACTTTGCAAGCGAAAGAGTTGATTGACCGGCCCCTGCAACTGTACGCTGAGGGCCGGATCTACCTTTCCGGTCTCGACATTGACAAAGCGGGCATTGATCAAGAGTTGCTGCCCTTGGCGCTGATAACTGCCAATCAAAATCCATTTGGCTCCCAGCATTTGCCCCAATTGCGGGGCCGATTGCTCATTGACCTGCAAACTCTGACCAAAATTTTGTTCTTTAAACAGGGCCTGAATTTGGCTGCGCTCCAAAATCTCCAGGGCCTGCAATTGACTCAGGCCCTGTGTCAGGTTTTCGGAAAAACTCTTGCCCAGCCACTGATCTTCGGTCTGCGCTGAGAGATTTTCAAAGGGCAGAATCACGGTGCGCTGAGGTGCAGCCTGCACATGCTGTGGAAACAATGAAAACAGCGGAAAGGCAATCGCAAGCGCCCATTTTTTCATCAGGCTAGAGCTGCCCACCACGCACGGGTTTGTGTTTGGAGAGATAGTCGTAGATCCCATCGCGAATCGCTTTGGCGACCAGACGCTGATAATTGCCATTGCTCAATTGCGCCTCTTCTTGGGGATTGGAGAGAAAGCCGATCTCCAGCAAAACCGAAGGCATCTTGGTTTTGCGGGTCACAAACAGGCCCCGCTTGCGCACACGGCGATCGGGGGCCTTGAGTTCTTTGACCAAGTATTGGTGCAAAATATCGGCCAACTCTTTGCTCTGGGGCGTCGTGAAATAGGTTTCAATCCCGCGCACATGTTCGTTATTGGGCGGCATCGAATTGCAGTGGATGCTGATAAACAGATCCGAATTGCGCAAATTGGCCACATCCACACGGGGCTGGAGCAAGATCTCCATGTCTTCAGCACGGGTCAAAATGACCTTAAACTGATCATTTTCGAGGTAGCGTTTGAGGTATTCAGAGACAGCCAGCGTGACCTCTTTTTCGCGGGTACCGCCTTTGCCAATGGCACCGGGGTCGTTGCCCCCATGCCCGGCATCAATCACAATAAAGGCCCGGCGACTGTCTGGTGGCAAAAGGGGCGCGCGATCTTTTTCACGGGCCTGCATCACAATTTCAACATAGCGATCATGGGTGCTGTACTGGAAATTGGCCTCGCCTTTGAGATCAAAAACAAAGCGGATATCTGTGTTTTGCTGGCGATTCACCGGAGCCATGCGAATCTGGGTCAAATTGCTGCTGGATTGAATTTTGCGCAGGTCTTCGCGCTGGGTCAAGACCGTGCCCAAGGTATCCATCACCAGGCGGTGGGGCTTTTCGAGGGCGTAGATCTGGTAATCAAAGGGGCGGTTGGTGTGAATCCGCACCCGTGTGACCTGTTGATCCATTTCCATGATTTCGATCTCGTCGAGCTGGGCCAGATTTTTGGAGGAGGCCAGCACCAAAAACTGAATGGTACAGCTGTTTTCTTCGCTAAAGGGCACAATTTCGACATCGTCACGGGTGAGTTTAAATTGAATTTCAACCCGATCACTGCTATTGGCAATTTGCACATCGCGGAAGAGGTTGGAACTGAGTTCGGGGCGTTTGCCGGTAATACTGCTACGCACATTGTAAAGGGTGACGGCATAGCGCTTTTCTTCGGCATCCAACTTGCGAATCTCGGGATAAAGGGGGCCCGAGCCCGTCAAATGGAGATTGTTATTGCGCACTTCAATTTGGCGCAGTTCAGCCGCCTGGATTGCCGCCAATTGCAGGGGGGGTGGATCGACTTTGAAGACTTTGTGGGCCGAAGATCCGCCCCGCAGACGGGGTTGAATCCAGGTCTGAAAGCCTTGGCTCAGTGCTTCCGTGCGAATCGCCACGTCCACTTCGGGCTCAACATCAAGCACCATGCGCACAGCGGGAGGATTGCTGCTAAATTGGCTGATCCGCACCTTTTCCACGCCCGGAATCTGGGTCGTGAGTTCATCGCGCACCTTGGGAAAAATCGCGTCGGGTAAATCGATCACCACTTTGCGGCCCACTTCGCGGGGCAGATATTGAATCTGCGGCAAAGGGCGGCCACTGGAGACAAAACCCAGCATTTGTTCCTGGGTATTGTATTGCAATTGTTGAATCACCGAGGCCACCAGCACTTGGGCCTGGGCGGGCGCGGCAAAAGGCCCCAAAGACATCAATGGCACAAACCCAAAGATAAGCAGCAAGGCAACTGTCCCCCAAAACCGAAAAGGGCGGGGCGCAGCAAGGCGAAGGGGTAAATGTTCCCAATTGTTTTTCATTCTTGTCAGACCTGATCCTCTGGGTATTTTATCCTGTCTCCCAACAGGGAATCTGTGAGGGGAGTACCCCTGACTTAGGATGGCTCCGCAGGTAGGTGGATCTCCAATGTGGCACCCACGTCTATTTTGTGTTGGCGAAACCAACCCTGATTCATTTCGAGGGCGTAAAGGGCGGGAGAGAGAGAGACATGGGTATTTTCATCGAGGGGCATCATGTCCTGGATATCCACAATTTTGAAGGCTGAATTGAGAAAGGCAATGCTCAGAGGCAGATAGGTGTTTTTCATCCAAAATCCCAAGCGCTGCTCTTTTTCAAACACAAACAACATGCCCTGATCGGCGGGCATACTCTTGCGAAACATCAGGCCTTGTTGCTGTTCTTGCTCACTGCGGGCCAACTCAACTTGCAAGGCAACCTCACCAAAACGCGCAGGCAGCAAAACCGGGCTGGCCAAAGGCCTTGGCGAGGGTGTCGCAGAAACCTGGGTGACGACCGGAGAAGTCGAAGCGACAGCCTGCTGAGAACGGGCATCAACAGAAACACAGGCCGTGAAAATGCTCAGTACCGAAAGTCCCAAAACCAAACCAGACAAAGAGCGCCACGGCTGAAACCACGATGATTTTTGAGAAAATTGCAACATGCCCTTATTAAAGCAGGTTGGGGGCCCTTTGTGCCAGTGGTTTGCGCCAGAAGTCTGGCTATCTCAGCCTTTGGCACAACCCAATCAGCGGGCAGAGCTAGACGAAAGATCCG
>JBFWRL010000269.1:0-3765 GCA_050248915.1 Candidatus Sericytochromatia bacterium | reverse complement strand
ACCATTTTATATCTTTTTTTTTACCTTTTAACCACTATTCTAATAGACAAAGTTTGAATGAATGCCCCCCCAGAAAAACACCTCGATTTTGATTACAAAACGTCTCAAATATTTACAAAAACGACTCCGCCTGATTCCCGCCCACTATTTTGGCAATAGCTTTTACCTCTTTGACGAGGCCGCCTTGGCTGATGCCGTTGCGTCTTTTGAAAAGAATCTGAAAGGGGTCACCCCTTTTTATGCTATGAAAGCCAATGACCGCGATGAAATTCTCACTTACTTGGCCCAGGCGGGCTGGTCGTTTGATGCCGCTTCTGCGGCGGAGGTTGAAAAATTGATCGCTTTAGGCGTTTCGGGCGACCGGATCATTCTGGCCAACCCTTTCAAAGATCGGCGCACCCTCGAAACCATGGTTGAACACCGGGTGGCCATGACCACGGCCGACTCTCCCGAAGAACTGGTCAAATTGCAGCAGGTCTATCAGGATCTGGCCCCAGAAGAACAGCCCTTGGTTTTGATCCGCATCAGTTTACCCGCCGAAGGCGTGCAGACAGATTTGGGCGTCAAATTTGGCTGCCCCCCCATCCAGGCTTTGCAATTGCTGAAAAACTGTCTTAAACTCGGTCTCAAACCCGGTGGGATTAGTTTTCATGTTGGCACCCAGTCCTGGAATTTGGGCAATTATGAGCGCTGTCTGGAGGCCTCGCTCTGGGTCTTAAAAGAGTTTGAGCGTGAAACCGGCATCGATCTGCGCCTGATCGACATTGGCGGCGGTTTTCCCTGGGGGTCAGCCGATGGCAGTGGGCCCTTGGCTGTGGAGCCGCTTTTGGCTGAAATTGGTCAGCTCACCGCTCAGGCCCAGGCCGAGGGCTATGTCTTGCAAGCCCAACCGGGCCGGGTGATCTGTGCGGGGGCCTTTACCTTGGTCAGCACAGTGATCGGCAAAACCCACCGCAATCAGCGGGTCTGGTATTATCTCAGCGATGGGGTCTATGGGGCTTATAATGGCATTCTCTACGATCATCAGCCCTATCTGTTTTTGCCTTTGGGGCGCTCTCTCGAAGAGACCGCTGCATGGGACGATGCGGTGGTCTGTGGCCCCACCTGTGATGGGGTGGATATCATGAGCCAGGGCTCCCCTTTGCCTGTGGACCTGGAGTTGGGGGATGCACTTTTTACGCCGGATATTGGCGCTTACAGTATGGTTGCCGCTTCTCAATTTAATGGCTTCGACCGCGCCCGCATTGTGCCCGTGAGCAGTTTGCCTGAACTCAGTCATGATCTGCTGCCCTTTCAGGCCGATCCCGAAGCGGCGTTGCTGGTTTCTTAATCTTCTGGGGCAGCCTGACAAAGAGGCTGCCCCATTGAGTGATTGCGACACTCTTTTTCACAAGACTTCCCTCTGGGGCTATACTAAAACAAGGACTGTCGATCCAGATGGATGCGTAAAAGGGGGGAATCAATGCCAAATTTACACAGTTTAGATGCTTATCAGGCCTGTCTCTTGGGCGGCGCTTTGGGGGATGCCTTGGGCAACCCGATTGAATTTCAGGATATCCGCGCCATTCGCCAGCAATATGGCGAAGGCGGCATTGATGCCCTGGTGGACCCGGATTTTACCGACGATACCCAAATGACCCTGTTTACAGCAGAGGCCCTGGTCCGCTTCTCTTTGCAAGCCGATCAGCGCGATGTGCATTTGCAGACCCTGATCCACCAGGCCTATCTGCGCTGGCTCTTTACCCAGGATTACCCCATTCCCCCCTCTTTGCGCACCGGCTTTTTGTTGCAGCAAAAGGGCCTGTTTCAGCAAAAAGCGCCGGGCCAAACCTGTCTCAATGCCTTGCACAGCGGTAAAATGGGCACCCGTGATTATGCCCTGAATGAGAGCAAAGGCTGTGGCGGTGTTATGCGGGTGGCCCCGGTGGGGCTCTATTTTTGGCAAGATCCCGAAAAGGCCTTTCGAATTGGGGCCGATGCCGCCGCCATCACGCACAGTCACGCCAGCGGCTATCTCTCTGCGGGTTATTTTGCGGCTTTGATGGCGCTGCTGGTAGATGGGGAGCCCTTGGAGCCGGCGGCGATCAAAATTTTGGATATTCTCAAAACCTATCCCGGCCACGATGAAACACTTTTCCATGTCGATCGGGCCTTGGAAATGCAGGCGGCGGGTTTAGAGCCTACCCCTGAGCGCATCGAAAAGATGGGCGTGGGCTGGCCCGGTGCCGTGGGTGAAGAGGCCCTGGCGATGTCCTTGTTTTGCGCTCTGTCTTATCCCGATGATTTCCGCAGGGCTGTGCGTGTGGCGGTCAATCATTCTGGCGATTCCGACAGCACGGGCACGATCACGGGCCAAATTGTGGGCTTGATCAATGGCTCGCAAGCCCTGCCCGAAGATTGGCGCAAACGGCTCAAAATGGCCGAAGTGGTCCAAACCCTGGCAGAAGATCTGTTTGTGGTAAGTGGTTCTTTGACAACGGCCCCTCCCGGCCTTTTGCAGCGCCACCTTTAAATCTCTGGGGGTCTATCTCCTTTATCTTGGAGCCGGGCTCGTGTCACACTGGGGGCAGCCTGTGATTTTAAGGAAACTTTATGATGCACTTCAATCATTACCTGCTTGAAGGTCAAACTTATTTTATTGCCGCCCTCAATGAGCGCCTCAACGCGCTGCGGGCCCAGGGCCGAGACATTATCAGCTTGATCATGGGAGACCCGATTGAACCCACTTACCCCCCGGTGAGAGACGCAGTGGTAACGGCTTTGCAGGCCACAGCCATCTCCCAATACCCCAAAAATCGGGGCGAAGGTTTTTATCTCGAAGCGGTGGCCAATTGGGCTTTGCGCTATTATGGCCAGACCTTTGACCCTGCCAAAGAGATTCTCTCCTGCAACGGCACCAAAGAGGCCATTTTTCATGTGCCCCTCCTGTTTGACTGGTCGCAAGGGCAAGAGATCTGGATTCCCTCTCTGTCTTATCCGGTCTACGAGGCCTCAGCCCGCACCTTGGGCATTGCCGTGAAACATTTGCCGCTCAGTGCTGAAAGCGGATTTTTGCCCGATCTGGACAGTTTTAGCGCCGAGGAGTGGCAGCGCTGCCAACTCTTCTGGATCAATTCTCCCCACAACCCAACCACAGCTTTGGCCGATCGGGCCTATTTTGAAAAACTGTTGGCTTTGGCTGAGCGCTACGATTTTCTTGTCTGCTCGGATGAGTGTTATAACGAACTCTATTATACCGAGCAGCGTCCGGCCTCCTGCCTGGAGATCGAAAGCCAACGCTGGTTGGTCTTTCGTTCGCTCTCCAAACGCAGCCACATGACCGGCTACCGCATGGGCGCGCTGATCAGCCGCAACACAGAAGTGATTCGCCTGTTGGGCAAATTGCGCGAGCCCATTGGTGTGGGCACACCGAGTTTTATTCAACACGGCGGCGTTACGGCCTGGAATGATGACCAACACCCCCGCGATTTTGCCGACGGTTATCGCCGCAAACGCGATCTGATCAGTGCCGCATTAACGTCTGTGGGCTGTGACGTCTTTGGGGCCCAGGCCGGGTTTTATCTCTGGTTTAGCCACCCCCATTGCAGCAGCTCTGAACAGCTCTTACAGGGCTTTATCGAAGCGGGACTTTTGATTACCCCAGGTACGGCTTTTGGGGCCGATGGTGAGGGCTATGCCCGCCTGACCTATTGTGTGACCCAAGAGATGGCTGAAGAGGTCGCAAAACGTGCTGCTTTGGTCAAGTTATGAATCTGCTCGCATGGC
>JBFWRL010000268.1:0-3844 GCA_050248915.1 Candidatus Sericytochromatia bacterium | reverse complement strand
AATTGAGCGGTTCAGCGGCGTATACCCAAACCACCGATGGCAATGGGCAGACCGTGACCCGCTTGCAGGGCCAGGATCTCGAAGCCAAGCTCAAAATGGATGTCAAAACCCTGCAAGAAATCCAGCAGCGGCTGCTGGCTGAAGACCCTCAAAGTGGGCCTTTACACGCCGATTTGCGCGCCGCAGGCCTGAGCCCCGAAACCATTGAGCAGATCAAATCGGGCTCGCAAGAGTTATTGGAGCGCCTCTTGCGCGACCCCAAGAGCAAAATTGAATTGGCTTTAAAGGCCCAAAGCCTGACGCTTGGCAGCCGCCAGACACATATCACACGCGAAGGCCTGGAGAAACTGCAAAAAATTCTCAAAAGCGAAGATCCCCAAAGCGGGGAAGCCCATGCCGCCCTGCGCAAACTGGGTTATAGCGATGACTTTATTCAACGCCTGCGCGAAGACTCTCCAGCCGACCTCGAAGCCTTGGGCAAATTGCCCCCCGATGCGGATCCCGCATTGGCCGAAAATGCCCGCAAACTCGAAGGCCTGATGCAGCGGGCTGAGTTTGGCCAGATTCTGGCCTTGGATCTCTCGGCCCAAGGGGTCTCGGCAACAATCACCAGCCGCGATGAATATGGCCGCCAGACGGGGCAGGTTGCGGTCAGTGCCGAGACCCTGACCGCTTCGCTCGAAGACCAGCGCAAGCGACTGGATGCCCAGGGGGTCAAAGGGGAAGCCCGAGGCGAATTGACCCTGACCCCCGCTGATGTCAAATTGGTAGAGGCCAAATTGGCAGAATACAAAGCCCTGGTGCAACAAAAGCTCAAAGATCTCGGCTTTACAGGTGAGCAGTTTAACCAGATTTTGCAGATGCTTTCCAAAGACAATTTGCAGGCCATGTTGGCCTCGGCCACCCCTGGCAAAATCTCGGAATTGGCGAGTAAACTCGGTATCAGCGAAACCCAAACCCGCAAATTGGTCGACTTTTTTAATACCGACACGGTGCAAAAAAGTGTGGAAGATCTCTTTCGCCTAACCCAGGCCCTGGGCGAAAATGCCCGTGTGACGGGCCAAGCTAGTTTTAGCTTGCAAAGCCTGGGCTGGAGCCAAGACGACCAAGCCACCCTGACCGAATTGCGCGGCCTCTCAGCCCAGGCCTCGGTGGCAGGCAAAACCCCCGGTGGCTCGACCGGCCAGGTCAGCGTTGAAGCCCAAACAGACAAAGTCTCAGTCAATCAGCCCGCGCCGGGAACCACTCCCGACCCAGCCAAACCCGTGGTGGAAATGGGCAAAACCACGGTCAATGCGGAGGCCGAGGGCAAAATATATACCCACGAAGGCAAACCCGCCCCCCCCGAAAAACTCAAAGAACTGCTCTCCCAAGAAGAAATCACGGCCTTTTATCAGGGGGCTTTGGGTGAGGCCCGCGCTTTGGAGCGCCATTCGGGGGTGCCTGCTTCGGTCCTCTTGGCCGGGGTGGTCTCACAATACCGCAAAGCCAGCCCCGAACAAAAAGCCCAATTTGATGTCAAACAGGCCCTGGAAACCCAGGCCCAGCAATTGATGGACCGCTTTCCCCGTGCCACAGACAATTTCCGCCGGACAGGTAAGGTTGCGGACTATTTAAAAGAGACCGCGGATCGGGGCTTTAAGGTTTCAGACAAAGTTCAAGAAATTGCCCACAGCCGCAAAGATATCCAAGCCGGGGCCCATCTTGGCAGTGGGGGGGCGCAGGTAGATGCCCATGGCGATGTCACAGTTCAGCCCGGAGAGTTCAGTCTGGGCCAACAGACCACCGATCAAACGGGCCAAGCCGTTTCGGCCACCCAGATCTCTGGCTCGTTTGGCGAATTGAGCATGGCCGAGCGGCCCGAGCTGCTTCAGGCCTTACAAGACACCCTGAAAAAACAGTTTTCTTTGCCCCAAAACGACCGGCCGATGCAGAATTATCTCAACAAAACCCTGGGCCTGAGCTTCGACCAGATCAAAAAAATTCGCCAAGCCAAACCCGAAGAGCTGGCAGCCATGCTCAAAGATCCCCAGCAAAAGGCCCTGTTGGCCCCCCTGCTCAACAGTCTCAAAGCCGCTTCATTTAATGTCAGCGCCCGCAGCGAGGCCCAGGGCCAAGCCACCACCACCGCAACGCTCAGTGCCCAAGATCTGCAAGTGGATGGCCGGGGAACCTTAAGTCTGTCGGGCCTGACGGCCGATATTGTCAACGGCCAACTCACGTTTAAAGGCAAATTGGGCAAATCCCAAACCAATGCCGACTATACCGAATTAGGGGATCTCACAGTCGCGGTCAAGGGCCCCGGGGTCGATGCCCAGATCAGCTCAGCCAACCTGGGCATTTTGGGCTCTGGTCAAGCCACAGGCACAGTCTCAGCCAGTGGCAATGTTACGACCAATGGCAGCACCACCACCGCCGATCTCTCAGGCAAAGTCGAAGTCACCCTCAACCAGGGCAAAGTCACGGGTACCCGCCTCAAAGACGGGCGTCTGCTGGCTGAAATCGACATGAAAACCCTGCAGGACATGATCAAAAGTGATGCCAATGCCCAGGCGATTCTCGCCGGGCTGGCCAGACAAGGGGTGAGCCTGTCGCCTGGTCAAAAAATCAAGGTGGTGCTCAAAGAGGGGGATATCCAAAATGGCAAATTCAGCGGCAAATTGGAATTGCCCGATGTGCGCACCAGCTTTGGCCGCATGTCATTGACGCTGGATATTCGCGGCGACCGCAAAAATACCGATCTCTGGGGCAATGTCAAATTTCGCCCAACCCCTGCAGAATTGGGCAAAATGCTGGATCTCCAGCTCAAACAGGCCCTCGATCAAACCCCCAGTGGCAGTCAGATTGGCAATAACAAAGCAACTTTTGACTTTCAGCAGATGCTGGTGGATGCCAAAGTCTCCGTCAGCGCCGATGGCAGCAATATTTACCTGAAAGTGGACGAAGCCAAACTGCTCTCACTCTTTGACGTGAGCAATATGGCCACCCGCAAGCTGCGTGAGCAGTTAGAGGCGCAGGGAATACGCCTGCGAAAAGAAAATGGCCGCTTGGTCATGCCTGTGATCGCCTTAAATACCCTCTTGCAGAATCAGCTGCCCAAAGGCACCAGTATTGAGAGCCTGAGTTATCAAAATGGGATTGTCAGCGGCGCATTTAGATATCGCAGCTAAGTGCTTCTCTCAGACCGCAGCGAGCCGATCACTGAGACCCAAAATATGGTACGCTGTATGCGATTCTCAGAGAAAAAGGTACTACTATGAAACTGCATGAATTTCAGGCCAAAGAAGTCTTCTCCAAATACGGTCTGCGTATTCCCCAAGGCATTCCCGCATTCAGCGTGGCAGAAGTCAAAGAGGCCGTTCAACGCCTGAGCCAAGCCAATCCTTCCTTGCAAAAAGTGGTGTTAAAATCCCAGGTCCATGTCGGTGGACGTGGCAAGGCCGGGGGCATCAAAGTCGTCAACCTGAGTGACGCTGAAGCGGTGTCGGAAACCCTCTTTGGTCTGGATATCAAAGGGTTGCCTGTGCGCAAGCTCTTGGTTGAAGAGGCGATCAATATTGCCAAAGAATATTATGTGGGCATTACCCTCGACCGCACTGCGCGCAAGACCATTTTAATGGCCAGTTCGATGGGCGGCGTGGATATCGAAGAAGTGGCCGAGAGCCATCCCGAAGCGATTATCAAGGTCTGGGTGGATCCCAATATTGGTCTGACCGACTACCAGATCAAACAGGTGATCTACGGGGCCAATTTGCCCGCAGAATCTGCCAGCTTTATCAAAGCCCTCTACAAAATTTACACCGAAAACGACTGTTCCATTGCGGAGATCAATCCCCTGATTGTG
>JBFWRL010000267.1:0-3950 GCA_050248915.1 Candidatus Sericytochromatia bacterium | reverse complement strand
CGACGATATCATCGAACCCGCCCGCACCCGCCCGATCTTTATTCTGGCCCTTAAGCGCTTTTCAAACAAACGGCAATTGGATATTCCCCCCAAATGGCTGCCGAATATTCCCCTCTGATGCCCTCCTAATTCCCGTCATTCCACATCCATTCACGATATCGAGTTTTTCTCAATTCCCATAATTTTGGAGTGGTATAATCGTTTTCATCACGTTTCAAGGAGCCCAGTCATGAGTACGCCCGAAGAAAACGCAGCTTATCACAAAGCCCTGGCCATTCTGGGTCAACAGCATGGCCGGATATATGAATTACACGACCGCATTTTTAGTGAAGGGGAGCCCGGCGACAAGGTTTATTTTATTGTCTCGGGTTCGGTGAATGTCTTTATCGGCGGCGGTATGAACCGAAGAGAACTCTGGACCCTGGTTCCCGGAGATATTTTTGGTGAGATGGCCCTGTTGGATCAGCTTGAGCGCACGGCGTCGGTGGAGGCCGGCAGCCGCACCCATGTTGTTGCTTTGGACCGCGATAGGTTCAATCACCTGATCGGTAAACACCCGATTTTGGCTCAAAAAGTGATCGAATTGATGGGGCAACGCATGCGCAAGATGGATGCCCAATTTAAAATTGAATGTGGTTATGTCAAAGGGCAACAAATGGGGCAATTTTTAAAAACCTTTGAATTTGCTTCGATTTATGCCAATGAAGTAGACGACCCCCAAAAATTGGCGCCGATGGATACTCTGCCCGAAGCCTAAAATGCTTAATCTTGGCTGGGTCTGGGCAGAATCTGATCTGCGCCATCCCAGACCTGTAACGGGGTTTCTCGCCAGGGGGCCTGCAGATAATTTTGTTTAAACAGGCTCCAGACCATGGTGTCTCGGATTTGCCCTGATGTGGTTTTGTCGCGCTGCTTTAAGGTGGCTTCATGTTCAAAGCCCAATTTGCGGGGCACAGCTGCTGAGGCCAGATTGTTGGGATCGCAGCGAATTTCGAGCCGGTGAATACCGTGATACTCAAAGGCCACCTGAGCCAGGGCCCTGCTCATTTCTGTGGCATAACCTTGATTCTGGTAGGCGCTGTGAACCCAATAGCCAATTTCGAGTGCCCCGACCTCGCCGCGTTTGTGCAGGCCGGTGCCAGCGATTAAAACAGACTCAGCCAAATCAAATGCGCCCATTGTATAGTCTTGGTCAAGATCAAATTGTCCCCGCATCAGGCGCAAACGCTGAACCTTTGCGGCCAGAGATGTTGGCTCGTGAATAGCCCAGGGCATCCAAATCTTGAGCTGTTCTAAACTCTCATCCACACTGCGTTTGAGCAGGGGGGCATCCGAAGGATGATAGCAGCGAATGATCAGCCGCTCACTTTGGATTCGGTAGGGAATGGTTTTGTTCTCTGCCATACTGAGGCTAAAACTTTGCAGGGCAAGATGTGGGGGTTTCCCAGCATGTTTTCCATTTGGCCTGATCGCTCAATAAACTCTCATCCGTTTCCAGCAAAATGCGTTCGGCCATGTCGCGCAACAGCTTTTCCAACACGATACCCTCTTGGCCTGAAGCCATCATTTGCCACATGGTGCCACAATGGGGCAAACAGGCTTTAACATTGGTTTGCACGGTATAAGCCAAGGCAGAAACAGATTCCAGGTGTTTTTCCAGAAATTGGCGTGGTTTCAGTGGCTTTAACAAGTCTGTATTGTAATACTGGATTAAAACTTTTTCACTGAGATCCAAGAGACAGTCCCGATAGGCCTGATTGGCTTGAATGACGGGGCCGGTGGCCCCATCTTCCCAAATTGGAGCAGCCTTGAGGTAGCAGCTTTTGCGCAGCAGTGGGACATTGCGTGCCAAACTTGGATCGGTAGCCCATTTTTGGGCATCAGGTTTGGCACTGGGCGCTGCCCAAACTGGGTCAGAGACACACAATCCCAGGCAGAGCAATGCTGCAGATAGCGATTTAATCACGGTACATGCCTCGTTCTTTCCAAATCTCTAAACTTTCAATCAGGTCTTGTAATTTTAAGCCGGCAATCCCCGACAAGGCTTTTAAATGGGATTGGTTTTTGAGCAATCCAGGTTGCCGGGCAGTCAGTACGGGCTGAATCATCCACGTGGCCTGTTCGGGTTTGCCAATTCGGTGACTCAATGCCTGCTGGTAGCCTTTTTTCTCCAGGCGGGCAAACCAGAGTCGGTATTGGGCCATCTGTAACATGGCAAAATCGCCACTGGAATCACCGGCCACCAAAAAAGGTTTTTCGACGGGCCCGGTGATGTATTGAATAATATTGGCGACTTTGCCCGAAAATCCTGTCAGTGGAAAGACCGCTTGATTGGTCAATTCGTATTGGCCCAGTTCAACGGGGTCCAGGGCGGCATAGCGCTCATTTTCTTTGGCCAAAAAGGCATCTTTCACCAGCCTCCCTGTACGTTTATCGCGCAGCAGCACACTGGCCCCAATCACATGATCCGCGGGAATTTGGTAGTGGGTGCCAAATTTGGCATTGACCCGCATCATCAGCTCAACCGTCACCATGTGGCGCACTGTCCACACATTGGAACCCGAAACCACATAGAGATCATAGCCATGTTTGAGCAATTGCCCTATTAAATCCACGATTTCAGGATTAAAAAAGGGCACCCGGTAACCGGTTTTGCCTGGGGTAATTTCGAGTTTACTGTCTTTGTTTTGGGCCCGGTCTTGCTCAGCGCGGTTTTGGCCATAAGCTGCGCGCGTGGCCTCAATGATTTCAACCGGTGTCAGTCCCATCATGGCCTGTACCACCCAGGCATAGGAGTTAGAGGCGGCCTCGAGATCGGCCGGATGGGCGTCGAGGGACGCCAATTGATCATAATACTCAGAAAGGTCGGCCACATTCGTGAGCGAAATCAGTTTTCCCTGATTGACAAAATCGGGAGAAATGGCAGCCAAAGCTGCGCTGCGTTTAATTTTGTCCGTAATCAACAATTGGGCAAAGGTGGCTTCGCCAATATCCCGGCTCACCAGAGTATTGTCAAAGTCCAAGACCACTTTTTTGCCTTGCCAACTGTGGCTGCCCAGCAGATTTTCGAGCTGGCTGCGCACAGCTGGATTCCAATTGCCGGGTTCCAATTGAAATGGGGCTGCTTCTGCAGCGGCCAGCGGCAAAGCCAGAAATGCGCTCAGGGTAAGAGCCAGCAGATTGTTCATGGTTGCACCTCAGAGGATCGTAAATTCACTGTTTTTCTCTGTTCATTGTGCCGGGCCTCATACGGGCTGGCAAGGGGGTGTGGCTGCCTGAGATGTGAGTTTGAAAGTGAAACTCGAAAATATTTAACAAGTATTCTCGAAAACAAGCTAAAATAAAAAAGATATATCTCTCAAACTCTGTCTGAATAGCAAACGAGGTGCCAAATATGGGTGGATTCAATTTAAATATCAAAATGGGACAGCAAAATATTGCCAGTCAGCCAATGAGTGCCCAGGCCCGCAAAGATTTGCTGAAAATGGACAGCAATCAAGACGGCAAACTGGATATGAAAGAAGTCCAGTCTGCAGCGGGCATGAAAGACGGGAAAATTGAAGATTTTTCCAAACTTCAAAACGTCACCAAAGATTTGGGCCGCTACCTCGATAAAAATCTCACCAATAAAATTCTCGGTGCCACGGTTGCCAGTCAGCCCTATGAATTTGTCTTTGATATGGATGCGCCTGCACCCACTCAACCTGCCCAACCCGCTGTTAAAATCCCCGGTACACCTGAATTGTTCAAAGCAGACAGTGTCAAAATTGAAAATACCCCCGCTGGCCCACCCACGGTTTTGCGTTCACAAACCCCCGGCGCACCTGTCAACTTAAACTTGGACGATGGCGTGAGTCTGAAACAGTGGCCCCCCAGCCCTGCGACCTTTAAAGATCCCGAAACAGGCAAAGAGATCAAGGGATTAAAAGTCGAGTTGATCACAGGAGACG
>JBFWRL010000266.1:0-4041 GCA_050248915.1 Candidatus Sericytochromatia bacterium | reverse complement strand
CGGCTCCCCCCAAGAATCCGCCAAATTGCTCAAGCAGGCCCTGGAGCAAGCCCCCCAAAATCCGCGCGTGATTATCGCCTATGCCGACTTTACCTTTTTCGACAGCGGCAAGCGGGCTGAGGCCCTAGAGCAATTGCGCAAAGCCATTCAGACCTATCCCAGCGAAAACGACTTTGTAATTACCCTGGCAGATTTGCTCTCAACCGCTGTCGTGGATGTCAAAGACTACGCCGAAGCCAAAACAGTGCTCGGACTGGCTCTCGAAAAAAGGCCAGAGGCCCACAATTTGCGCCTGATGCTGGCACGGGTCTGGTTGCGGGAAGCGACCCGCAACGAATTAAAAATCGACAAAGTCGGCCTGGCGGAAGCACTCAAACTCTTTCAAGCCGTCACGGCTGCGGATCCCAGCAATGACGCAGCCCTGAGTGAATTGGCCCAGACTGCGCAACAATTGGGAGAAATTGCCCTGGCAGAGTCAGCCCTGCGACAATTGCTGTTGCTGCAACCTCAAAATGCGCTGGCCAAACTGCTTTTGGGCGATGTTAAACTGCTGCAGGCGGGCAAAGAACTGGATCAGGGTCTGTACACAGCCGCTGCGGCCGAAGCAGACCAGCTCTATGCCCAATTGGTCGAAAACGCCCAAGACAGCCAATTGGCTGTCACCCAACGGGTGCAAATGTATTATAACCAGGGGCTTTTGGCCATGGTTGAAGCCTCAGTTTTGGCAGGCAAAACTGAGATGGCGACCCAGGCCGAAAGGCGCTACCGCGAATCCATTGCCCATTACGAGAAGGCCCAAATGATCTTTGACAATCTCAATGTACTCAATCCAGTCTTGCAAAAAGACCTGGGCAAGTCTTACCATGGGCTGGGATTGCTCTTTCAAAAAAGCGAGCGCATGGCAGAGGCCGTGGGCTTTTTTCAGACAGCCTGCAGCTTGAAAACAGAAGAAAGCTGTGCCTGGTTAAAACAACACAATTATGGCCGTTAAAACAAAGTAAGCCCTTAAAAAGAGAAGGACCCAACACAAAATGTCGAAAAACCCCAAGCGCCTATTGTTGATTAGCAGCAGCCGCATTCATGGCCAAGAATACATGGCTTATTGCCGCCAAGAACTCGTGGATTTTTGGGGCCCCGTCAAAGAATTGCTGTTTATTCCCTTTGCAGCTTTTGACCAAGCCGCTTATACCGAGATGGTGCGTTCCCGTCTGGAGCCCTTTGGCTTTCAGATTCGCGGCTTAAACGAAGTGTCCGACCCCCAACAGGCCCTGGCTGAAGCCCAAGGGATCTTTACCGGCGGCGGCAATACCTTTTTGTTGGTTCATACCCTCTACCAATCGGGAATCATGGCCGCCCTGCGCGAGCGGGTCTTGGCGGGTTTGCCGTATATGGGCAGCAGTGCCGGTTCAAACATTACCTGTCCAACCCTCAAAACCACCAACGACATGCCCATTATCATGCCGCCCAGCTTTGAGACCTTGGATTTGGTGCCCTTTCAGATCAATCCCCACTATCTCGACCCCGACCCCAGCTCCACCCACATGGGTGAGACCCGCGCCGACCGCATTCGTGAGTTTCACCAGCTCAACAGCGTTCCCGTGGTCGGCCTGCGCGAAGGGGGGCTCTTGCGCGTCGAAGGCGATCAGATGATGCTCTTGGGTGTGGCTGGCGTGCGCCTTTTTCAGGCAGGACAAGCCCCCCAAGAATTTACGCCGGGAGCAGATTTGAGTTTTTTATTGCAGGGTTAAGCGCAGATCTGACTAGCAAGGACTAGTTCTTTTCGACAGTGAGCACCACTTTGCCCGTGTTTTTGCGCTCTTGCAAATAGCGCTGGGCCTCAGCGGCATGGGCCAGCGGGAAGGTCTTGTCGACCACGCAGTTCAGCCGACCGGCCGCCAACTCCTGCAAAAGGGCTTCTCCAACGGCATGCATCATTGGGTATTTCCAGAGCCGCAAGACATTCAAGCCAAAGATGCCCTGGTTTTGAGAAAAGAGCGCCATAATATTCACATTCATCATCTTGAGGCCCGCGATCAGACTCATCAAAGGATTGGCTTTTTCACCCGTTACCGCTTGGGCCATGCCATAGACAATCAATTTTCCCGTGGGGGCCAGCAATTTGCGATCTTTGGCCAAATTGTCGCCCCCAATCGGGTCGAGAATCACATCCAAGGGACGGCGTCCCACATTCAGCCGAAAATCAGCCACAAAATCTGTTTGGCGGTAGTTCACACCATAGGCCATGCCAAGGGATTTGGCATAAGCCAATTTTTCGGCAGAACCCGCTGTGCCATACACAGTGCAACCGGCGTTTTTGGCAATCTGCAACGCAGCCAAGCCAACCCCGCCAGCTATGCCGTGAATCAAGACCTTGTCACCGCTGCGCACACGGGCCATTTCGTGCAGGGCCACCCAGCCTGTCATAAAATTAACCAAGAGACCGGCCCCTTCGACAAAACTGAGGTGATCGGGCATGGGCAGGGATTTATCCGCTTCGACCACGGCATAAGAGGCATACCCGCCAAAATAGCTGGCGGCCATAACCCGGTCACCCACGGCAAAGTCGCTAACCTCGGGTCCCACCGCCGCCACTCTACCGGCGACTTCGTAACCCGGCACAAACGGGGTGGGGGGCGCTTCGGGATAGAGACCCATGCGCATTAAAATATCGGCAAAATTGACGCCACAGGCCTGGACGTCAATCGCAATTTCACCTTTGCCCGGTTTTTTGCGCTGAATTTCTATTTTTTTGAAGACCTCGCCCCCCCCTTTGCGGGAGATTTGCATGGCCCAAGCTGTATCTGACATAGAGATTATTCCTCGATGATTGCGCTGCTTCAGGCTAACATATCTGCCCTGGCAAAAACACAATGGGAAGACAAAAGAGGGGCAAGATTCTTTTTCAGGGCAGGTATAATAAAAATATGTCAGATATCCAATCCCGCGTTCGTGTCGCCCAATTGATCTCAGGAGACTCGCCCCAAGGCCTGTTTGCCAAAAAAGAGCATGGCGTTTTTGCCAGCCATGCTGAAGCAGAGGCCAAAGCCAAACAGGTGGCTGATGCCGTCGATCAAGACGCTGTCATTCTGCAAACCGAAAAAGGCTTTGAAGTGCTGGGGGTCGATGAGATCAGCAGCCTTTTGCCAGCCGGGCAGCTCGGTGGCGAGGTGATTCGCGAAGCCCCCATTGTCTCATTTGTGGCCAGCGATCCCCTCACCGGCCGGGAAAATGTGATAGGCCAACAGAGTGAAAGTCAAGTCACTGGCCCCAAAACTCCCACCCGCAAAACCGACTTGGATAAATACGCCGAACGCTTTGGCAAACAACTGAATAAAGTCCTCGGTGATGAAAAAGAGAGCTTTATCCAAGAGCTGAACCAATTGCAGCAATCCCTCGAAGCCAATGGCATCAAAGTCAGTGTGGAGATGGACGACGATGTCTTTGAATCCAAAGACAAAATGCTGGGCTTTCGCAATATGTTGGTCTATGCCAACGAAAATTTGCAAACCTTAAAAGAGCGCAGCATCACCGAGATTGCGATTGTTGATGAGTGGGACGGCATGTTTGGCACCAAAGTCGATCTCGAATACGATAAAAAAGACGGTGTGCGCCGCCTCGAATTGGGCGACGACTTCCTCAGCGATTGGGGTGAGAGCAACAAGCTCTTACACGGCAAAAGCCTCGACAAACTCAAAGATGGCCTGGGTGAAAAGCTCACAGAGGCAGAAGTCACCCAGCGCACTGAGGTTTTTTCGGATATTCGCGGCACCTTGATCGAGACCCACAAACAAATTAACGGCCTGCAACAGGCCTCCATGCAAGGCACTCCCAGCGACTTTAAAGCCACCTTTGCGGGCATCGAAAGCCAACTCCAGCGCCTCGAAAAAGATGTGATTCCCCAAGCCAAAGAGGCCTTTGACGATCTGAGTGTTAAACAAGAACGCAAAATTTCGGCCCGCTGTCTGGAGACCTTCGAGAGCACTGTCAAAGCTGTGCGCAACCAGCTTGAAACCCTGCGTGAGCTGCCGCCGGATATCGACG
>JBFWRL010000265.1:0-4162 GCA_050248915.1 Candidatus Sericytochromatia bacterium | reverse complement strand
ATTTTTACTGAATGTTTCTTTAACTGTATTTTTTGTCATAATAAAATTTCTAATATTATTAATTGCAATTCTTGTGCTTTCTGTAAGATGATACTTATACATTGGTATGGGTAATTTATTTATATCTTCTCCAGGTCCTGCTGGCCATGTATATGTTAAGGGCACTACATTTGAACGAACTTTTACTGTACTTCCTTCCATAAGACGTAATTGTGTCTTAATACTAGACCCAGGATCATTTTTGTAAATTTCAGTTAAAAAATATTTTCCATATGGTGTAAAATAAAATATTTCACCAGTATTTGGAGAATAGGTGGCCCTAACTTCACTTAATTCAATTTTACTGGAGTTATTTGGGATTATGAGTCCATAAAGATCTCCTATGTTTAAAGGTGGTTTATTTGTGTTTTTATCAATAATTTTTCCTTTTGCAGTTACTCCTTTAGTATCTGAAAACGAATTTAATAGCTTAATTACTAATTGTTGATCTTCATTGCCTGAACGTGGGCGTTGAGGGATTTTAGGTTGTGCAACGAAAGTATAATAATTAAAACACCCTGCTGTATTTGCTAATGTATTATTAACTCTTAGAAGTCTATTTGAATTATCGATCCTTTGAGCCACTTGAAACTGCTCTTCATAATTAATAGATGAGCTATCTAACATTTGAGTAGCAAACCCCGTGCCCGCTTGCTCCAACTCTGCCAATTTCTGCTGGTTGACCTGAACCAACCAATCCAGCTTGCGCTGCACTTTCTGCGCCCGTGCCACAATATCATCGTTATACGCATCGAGATAGTCTTTGCGCAGGTCGCTCAGCTTCGCTTCGGGCAGGCCACCGGGGGGAGGGCTGGCTGTCGCGCTCGGTGAAGGCGTCGGGCTCGGCACCACACCCCCATTTTGAATCACCACTTTCTCGTAATCGTCCCAATTGGCGCCAATCACAGAGATAATATATTCCCCATCGGGCAAGAGTTGGCCCTGGCTATCGCGGCCAGACCAAATTAGACGCCGATCTGGCCCATTTTCTTCGGGGGCAGGCAATCCGCCAAGATATGTCCAATTGCCATTGGCCGCCATGCGGTAAAGCTCGGCCCAGGTTACTCGGTAGCTAAAATCGTCGGGATAACTGTCCAGCAGGGGATCAAAGTCAATGTCCAACTGCACCGAGTCGGGATAGCTGTCGAGCTGGTTGCTGGGAGAGATAAAGCGCGTATCTGTTTTGAGCACAAACTCGTAATACCGCCGCGCACGCGAATAGGCATTTACCACATACAGCGGCTGACTCAAGCTCAGGCGCTTGTCTGTGGCAGAACCGGGTTTGCTCAAGAATAGTGATAGCCGCCGACTTGATTGGGTCAGCAAGGGGGGCAATAAAGGAACCAGGTTGATCGGGGCGAGATTGCCTGTGCCCAAGCTGCCTGTGCTCACCACTTGGTTAAAGTCATTTCTCAATTCGTAGCTTAAATTTCCCTCTGTTTGAAAACTGCCACTGCCATCGAAATTGCTGCCGATCACGGCTGTTTCAGTCTCTTGGTTTTTAAACAGAACCACTGGATCCAATCCTCTGCGGCCCCCCTGCCAAAAATAGCCGGGTGGAGCCTCGAACTGCCAACCACTGTCGAGATCTTCTTGGTTGCTGTCTTTAAAGGGGATTTCAAATGCTGGGAAAGGAATTTGTGCCCGGTACTCCCCATTTACAAGCGGGGGATCAGTCACTTCCCAGGGCCCTTGTGACTGGGTGCGCAGCGTTTCGGGAGACCAATAGCGACCGGCGGGGGGATCGGCCTGGGTTTTAAATTTTTGTTTATTGGCATAATCGGGGCCCAAATGCCGCACACGGGATTCGTGCACCAGTTTGGCTTTCATGGCTTCAAAGTCGTGATCTCTTTGGCGCAGAGTTGGGGCCTGAACTTGAGCTTGTTCTGTGCTGCTGGTATTGGGCACCGGCTGGCTCTGGCAACCCACACCCAGCGAGAGAGCAATCAGCATGGGCCAAAAATAGGGGAGGTGAGTGGTTTTTTGCATCTGGTTTACAGCTTGATTCTCTGCATCAGCTTTTGGCCCACACAGCGGCCTTGCTTGAGCCCCGCTTCGATGGCTGCTGGGAAGTGAATCCCGCCATACAACCGGGAGATGGCTGCCTCTTCTGCCGCCACCTTAAAGTTTGAATAGGAGCGCGGCGCATATCCCTGGTCTTGATTGCTTGTGTCGACAAAGCTCTGCTCTCCCCACAGCGCTGTCAAAACTTCGGCCACAGCCGCTGAACTAACGGAATGCCCTGAAGGATATTCGGGAAAAGGCGGGGTTTTCACCAAGGGCTTCCAAAAGGACTGGCCCATAAATTCTTGGATATATGTTTCTGGCCGCAGCAGATTGACCTGGTATTTGAGGTCCCAGCACCCAATAAAGGCATCTGCCAGAGCGATCCCCGTCAGGGCATAGCCTTTGGCGGTTTCTAAGCCATTGAGCTGTTTGGCCTGTGCGATTTGCCCCACAATGGCTACCCAATGTCCAGCCGGGGTGGCCGTGCCCGCACCATCGGCCCACCACCAGGCAATGGCCTTTTGCTCTGGCGTGAGTTTCGCTTTTTGGCTGAGCACAGCTTGGCCCTGTTGGTAAAAGGCAGAGCCCGCCTCGGTGCTAAAAGAGAGCGGCAAGGGCTCTTGGCAGGTTTGGGCTGTGGCAATGGCAAATGGCCGCATTTTGCCCCAATGAGGTTCTACAGCTGTGGTATTCGATTCTGTGGGCTGCCAGTATTCGGGATGCCCACTGCGTGAAGGCAACAAATAACTTTTTTCTCTCAGCTCTTGCACCTGATCGGTGAGACTCCATTTGACCAAGTCTTGACCCAATTTGGCGCCATAGCTCTGTGAGCGTGTGAAGAGGGCCGTTTCAAGGCTGGATTGCAAGCGGGCGCGTTTCTGCTCATAAAAGGTAGTGAGCAAAGCAGGATTGACACTCACACCCTTGGGGAAAAGGCCCTTGGCCAGGGTATAGAGGGTTTCGTTGACCACCATTTGGCTGTCCAAAGCCTCTGAAGGCGGCGCTGTTAAGCCTGTTAAGCCATTGAGTTGCCCTACCAGGGTGGATGTTTGCTTTGTGCTGCGCGCTTGGCTTTCGTAGAGGGCAATGCCTGCATAAGCGTAGACCCGAGAAGCGGCAGGGGGATTGAGGGCGGCATTTTTGACCAAGGCGCGAAAGACCTGCATCCATTCCAGGCTCAGTTGGGTGTCTGGGGAGAGTTTGGCTGCGGAGGTAAGAGTGTCTGGGATTGATTGGTTGGCTGAAGGGGGAAGCGTGCAGGCTGTTAGACTAATCAGGAAAAAACAGAAGAGGAAAGATAATTTTTTCATTGAATTGTGGGTGATAGAACTGTGCGGATATCGATTTCATTAGATTCCAGCACGCCTCTCCACACTTTTTTTAGTCTTTCTAATCTTTTTAAATTTTCAATTTCATAATATTTCCTTTGTTTTTCACTCGAAAATACATCAATAAGATCAAAATTTTCAATAAATGATAATTGTTCAGTATTATCAAAATACAATTTTAGTTTATAAATAGCAGGCTGATTCTCCTGGAAAATAGATTTCATTTCTGGTACCCCATTTAAAAAAACAAAGACTGAATCATTTAATTTTGATTTATCTTCAATAACTGAATACTGAAATCCATAAAGATTTGAAAAAATATCTATTCTAAAACCAATAGCAGAATTTGGATTTAATTTGAATAACTCTGTTTTTTGGAGTCCATTTTTTTTACCCATTAGGGAAAAATAATCTCCCTTTATAATCTTTTTAAGAGTATCAGTATTACTATCTGTTTTATACAAATGGTTATAATAAAATCTTGTTAATAAAGGGAGGTTGTTCTTTTTTAAAAAAAGGAGAAACGAGTTGTAAGAACTAATTCTATTTGCCAAAAGAGGGGAGGTAAGAATTTCAATTTTTTGATTGCTGACGTTTACAAAAACAACATTGATATTAAAAGAATAATCCCATTGATCTTTTTTTCTAACATAATACGTTTTACAATCCGGCAAAATAAATAGCTTTAAACCATCGCTTACTTGAATGCGTTGATCTTTTAGTAGTTTTTGAATTACAGGGGATTTAATGTCTACTTTTTCAACAATTTTTTGGCCTTGAGTGTGTTT
>JBFWRL010000264.1:0-4199 GCA_050248915.1 Candidatus Sericytochromatia bacterium | reverse complement strand
CCGTGGCATTAAAAGGGGATTAACTCAAGGCATGGTTCAATTTTGCCTTGGTTCTCAATGAGCTGGGACAATTGGCTGAAGCGCGAAAGGCCCTGACACGGGTTTTGGAATTGGACAATCAACATGAAGAAGCACGAAAATTGCTTCAAGAATGGACCCGTCTGTGAGTGAACCATTGGGGGAGATAAAATGGAAAATGCCTTAATTTGGTTGGGTTGGATCATCCTGGCGTTTTTGGCTGCCCCCCTATTATTGGGAACGCCTTTGGTAAAAAAGACCCATTGGATTGCCAAAAGAGCCCAGCTCAAAGAATGGGTCCCGGAACGTGATAGTGAGCTCGCAACGTGGTTAGAGAGCCAGCGGCCAGGCCTCACAGAATTGGGTTTTCAATTTGTCTGTTACGGGGTTTTGGATGATTACACTCCTCAGGTGAGCACCTATTTTGTGCTTTTTCGCCATCCCGAATCGGGTCTGGCGGCCAGTGCGGTAAAAATAGTCAATCCACAAATGGAAATTCAATATACCGAATTTTCCCAATTGTTCTCCGATGGGACTTCGCTCAATGTCAATAATTCCAAAATTGCCCCAACTTGGAGAACACCCGAGCGGCGTATTTTTCGCTTTCCCTGGCAACAAGACATCAAAGGCCTATATGAACGCTACCAATATATCCGCCAACAAAAATACCCAACCTTGACAGGCCGATACGTCGATCAGGGCAAAGAGCTTGAGACGGTTTCTGCTTTTGTTTCAAAAGAAGGTCAGGATTTGGTCAAAGCAGGCGCATATCTGGCCGACCAAGACCCCGAACATTTGGTGCTCACCTGGCCCGGGGCGATCAATGCCGTTTGGGCCAATTCATTTCCTGGAAAACAGCTTTTTGCCATGCAGGAATTGGGGCAGAGCCGACGGATCGAGAAAGAATTTAAGCAATCCAGGATGGGTTAATGGACCCTGATGCAAATAGCCCACACCTCCCTGACATTTGAGACAGTCTTGGCATTGCTGCCCTGGATTCCCGCTGGGCCTGTGCTCGATTTGGGCACTGGGTCTGGAACCTGGGCCCTGGCTTTGGCTGATTATGGCTTTGAGGTCAGGGCTGTGGATGGTGACCCCGAAAAAATTGCGGTCTTAAAGCGCACAGAATCTGGTATCCATTGGTTGGCAGCAGATATCCGCTCGGAATCTTGGAACGATAGACAATATGCGGCTTTGCTCTGCCTCAATCTCTTTCCGTTTTTGCCCAAATCCGAACATACAGCGCAACTGGAACGGCTCAAAGATGCCGTCTTGCCCGGTGGGTTGCTGATTTTTTCAGCTTTTAGCCCGGAAGATCCCTCCGCATCAGGCCATTTGGCCAGCTCCCTGGAGGGCGAGTCCCTGCCCACAGGTACCCTCACTTTGGCAGACCTCCAACAGGCCTTTGCCCAATGGGAGCCCTGGCTTGAATTTGCAGGCCAAATGGAGGATGATCACCCCCCTCTTGGCCCCCATGAACATGGGTTGGTCCAAGTCATCTACAAAAAACCTGCAACGCCTTTTCAAAATAACGTTTGGCAAAATTTGCCAGCCCTCGGCGCAGGCCTCGGCTGGCGCCATGCCTTGGCAGAATTGCTCGAACAAGAGCGTGTGGCAGATTTTATTGAAATTATGAGCGACGATTTTTTGGATCCCCAATGGGATCGCTTTTTGCTCAGTTTGGCGAAGCGCTATACGATCATCCCCCACGGTGTTGAACTCTCTGTTGGCAGCCGAGCAGGGGCCGATGATGAATATCTGGCCCAGATTGCCCGGATCGTGGCCCGCTGTAACAGCCCCTGGTGGAGTGATCACCTCTGTTATACCCAGACCGATCGCTACAAGACCTGGTCTCTCAACCCCTTGCCCTGCACCGAAGAGGCCCTCGAAGTGGTCGTGGCAAATGCCAAAAGGGCAATGACAGTGGTTGGCAAGCCGCTTTTATTGGAAAACCCGGCCTATTACTGGCGGCCCGAAATGCCAGGGCAACTCTCAGATGCGGATTTTCTCAGCCGCATGGCAAAAAACGCCGATTGTGGCATTTTGCTCGATGTCGCCAATCTCTTTGGCAATGCCCACAATCTCGGCCTCGATCCCTATGCCTTTATCGAGGCCCTGCCTGGAGAGCGGGTGATTCAAATTCATTTGGCTGGGGGCCGCATGTTTCAAAATCTGCTCTTTGATACCCATGATCAGGCCGTTCACAGCGAAACTTGGAAATTGCTCGAACATGCTCTCAAACACTGCGACATTAAAGCCATATCGCTGGAGCGCGACGAGCACTACGCCGACCTCCAGTCCCTGGTGCAAGAAGTCGCCAAAGCCCGGCAGCTGTGGGGGGCCCGCCCATGAGCCTGGAGGCCTATCAAAATACCTGGCTGGCGCTGATGTTGGCCCCCCAGAGCCGAGAGAAGCTGTTGGCAATTTGTCCAGAGGGCTTGAGTGCTGATGAATACCTTGCCCTTTGTCAAACTCCCCAAGCGCGGCTTGAGGCCATTTCAGATGCGGTCCAGCGGGGCCGAGTTTCGGTTTTAAGTGCTTCTGTGCCTGGGTATTTGCGCAGATTGATGACGGCTGAAACCACCTTGGCATTGGCTGAGCGCTATGCCTATGCCTATCCGGCTGCTGTGGTCTATCCTCCAGCCCTGGGACTGTATAATTGGTTGGATTGGCTCAGTCAGCAACCAGAATTGCGCGAAAGCTGGCTATTACAAGATCTGTTGGCCTACGAAATGGGGCTAACCCAATTGCAGTTCTATCGCAAGCCCAACACTTCGGCTTCGCTCAGTGTCAAGACTTCGGCTTCGCTCAGTGCCCCAATTGGCCCCCGGCTCTCTCCCCGAGTGGGTCTGATTGTGGCTAGCCCCTACTTGGATCAGTTGCTTTTGGGGCTAGAAGCAGAAGAGGACTTTCAGGTCCCTGAGACGGAAGACACCCTGTTGTCCCAAAAGCAGGGCTGGTTGCTCGCCCGTTGGGGATCTCAGGTGGAGCGAATAGCCTTACATTGGAGTGTCTACACCCTGCTCGGCAACTTGGATGGCCAGAGCAGTTGGGAATCAGCGGTTAAACGCACAGTCCAATCGCACCCAGAATTGGAACCCCAAACAGCAACATTGATGGCTTGGCAGCGCTGGTTTGAAAAAAAGCGCCTTTTGACCTAAAGCCCCTTTTGACAAAGGTTAAAAGCAGAAGCACCAATTATTTACCGGAATTTTACCTGGGCCAGGCAATATTTCCGCGCGAGAAGGGTATGATATACAGAAGAAGCGATGCCAATGCGACGCAATTGTCACGCACCCATTCACAAGGAGATCCTGCATGAACTTTAAAGTCCCTTCTGGCGCTGGCTCAGCCGATTTCGGTGGAAAAATCCCCAATCAAATCAATAAAATGCCCGATAAAAATGCCCAGGCCGTGCCTTTGCCCCCTTGTGAAGATCACGAAGATCACCATGCCCACAGCCAGCTCGAAGAACACCATTCTGGTGGCGAAAAAATGGGCAAAGCCCTGACCCCCGAACGGATCCACCTCTGTATGGCCCCAGCAGATCCCGATGAGATGCCCCAGGTTTATGGCTGCAAAGCCGAACTCAAGCCAGGCAAAGAGCCCCCCAAAATGTACCAATGCCGGGCAGAAATTGATGTTTTCCCCGATAAACATCCCAGCCCCTTGCCCCCCAAAGTCAATCAGTGTGCTTTTATCCCCGAAGAGGGAATGCCCCAAATCAAGCCCAAACGCCCATTGCCACCGGGCATATACGGCTGCAGAGCCGAAGGCAAACCCAACCTCAAACCCTTGCAACCCAAAGAGCCGGGCATTTATCAATGCACCGCCAAAATTGAGCCTGGTAAACGCCCGCCTGATCAGGGCATCTATCAGTGTTCATTTCAATTGCCTGAACCTGACAGCAAAAATCCACCCGGCATTTACGCCTGTGCTTATAAACCCCATCCTGATTTAAAATTTTAAATTGAAGCCCAAACGACAAGAGAGCCCCCCCATTTTGGTGGGGCTCTCTTTGACTCTTTATATTTTGCTCAGGGCTTAAACGCTACAGTTCAGCTATTTCGCCAGAAAAATCCTCTACGCGAATAATGCTGTAAATCTCCTGTGTGGTTTCCAATTGGCGAATTAGGGCAATGGCCTGTCGCAATTTTTGATCTGAGACTGGGTGGGTGATA
>JBFWRL010000263.1:0-4264 GCA_050248915.1 Candidatus Sericytochromatia bacterium | reverse complement strand
TACACGACTCTCTTCCGATCTTTGGCAGAATTGCTTCAAAATCGTCAAAAAGATTTAAAATCTGTGAATCTGCGCCTACAAGAACAAGAGGCTGAAGCGCGCAAATTGGCACTTGTGGTGGCACACACCGAAAATCTTGTGATTCTCACCGATCACGCGGCGCGGATTGAATGGGTCAATCCTGCTTTTGAGAAAGTCACTGGGTATACCCTGGCAGAAGTCGTGGGCCGTAAACCCGGAGAGCTGCTTCAGGGGCCCGAGACAGATCCCAAAACCATTGCGTATATGGCTCAAAAATTAAAAAACCAATTGCCCTTTTCGACAGAAATCTTGAACTATAACAAAGCCGGTCAATCGTATTGGATCTCCTTGGAAGTTCAGCCTGTTAGAAATGAGTTGGGTGAGCTGGTGCATTTTATGGCCATCGAAAGTGATATCTCCCAGCGCAAACAGACCGAAGCGGAATTGGCGCGCTACAGTGCCGCTTTGCAAAAATTACAGGCCCTCTCTACGGATCTCAACCTCAATTTGGAAGACAAAATTCGGGGCATTTTGCAATTGGGGCTCGATACCTTTGGGTTGGATCTGGCGATTGTGAGTCAAATTAAAGGAAGTGACTATACCGTGCGCTATTTCCAAGGCGTGCCGGGGGTGGAGCCCATTCCAGAAGGCTCACAATTTGACTTGAGCCAGACCTATTGTGAGTTGGTCATTGCCTCCGATCAACCGCTGTTTTTTCATCAGGCTACTCGCACTGAATTTTGTCTGCATCCCTGTTTTATTAATTTTGCTTTGGAGTCGTATTTGGGGACCTCGCTGTGGGTGGGAGAGGAATTGAGCGGAACCCTGAATTTTTCGGCTCACCATGTCTCGCGACCTTTTTCAGAGCGCGATGCTGAACTGATCCGGCTTTTTGCGCGTTGGATTGGCTTTGAGCTTTTGCGTGAGCGCGATCAGCAAGAATTGGCGTTGGCCAAAGAACAGGCTGAATCTGCCAACCAACTCAAAACAGAGTTTATTGCGAATATCAGCCACGAGATTCGCACACCCTTGAATGCCATTGTGGGCATGAGTGAGTTGATGCAAGAGACCCCCTTAATTCCCTTGCAAGAATCGTATTTGCAAACCATTTGGTCTGGCAGTCAGTCCCTGTTGCACCTGATCAACGATTTATTGGACATCACCAAAATTGAAGCCGGTCAGGTGGACATCGATGCGATTGAATTTGAACCGGCTTTGATCGCTGTTCAGGCCATCCAAATTTTGCAAAACCGGGTGCAAAACCGGGGGCTGGATTTTGGGCTGATCTGTTCTCCCCCTTTTCCCCCCAAAGCCGTGGGGGACCCCAATCGCATTCGTCAAATTTTGCTCAATCTCTTGGGCAATGCTGTCAAATTTACAACCCAAGGCTCTGTCTTCTTGCATTTGGATTGGCAGATTCAGAAAAGTGAAACACAGGTTCATTTGGATTTTCGTGTGCAAGACACAGGTGTGGGTATTCCTGAAGCGGATCAAGCGCGGATCTTTGATAAATTTGTACAGGTTCATGCCCAGAGCAAACGCTTGGGCGGCGTGGGTTTGGGTTTGAATATTACCCGCTCGCTCTCGGAAGCCATGCAGGGACATATCCAGGTCCAATCCGCACCGGGTGAAGGTGCTTGTTTTACCCTGAGTTTGGATTTGCCCTTGGCTTCAGAAGGGGCCTTTTGTCCTCTTCCCTTGCCTCAATCGACCGTCCTGGGAGTGGCTTTGCCCGAACGTTTGGCTCTTTTGCAGAAACAGCTTTTTGCTTGGAGACTTGATCTGGTGGCTGGGCCGCACCGCCCAGAAGAACTCACGCGTGAGTTGGTGAGTTTTTCGCGTTTGGCTTTGGACGCAGCTTTGCCAGAAGCATTGTTAAAACAATGGCTGACTGCCTGGGGATGTTCAGGCGCCGGGGTCTTGATCTTTCAATCACCTGAAAAGGCTGCTTGGATTTCGGATTTGGCAGTATCTTTTCCTTTGGCACAGCTTATCACACAACCTTTTTTACCTGAACATCTCAGTCGGGCTCTCAATTTCAAAGCTCCACAGCCCACTCATCAGGCCCGGGAGCACAGCTCGGCGCCTGTTCATCAGCACCAAGCTGCCTGGGTTTTGCTCACCGAAGACAATCTGGAAAACCGGGTTTTGGCCCAACGCTGGTTAGAAGGCGCGGGCTACCGTGTTTTTACAGCCATGAATGGCCGAGATGGCCTGCATTTGGTCCAAGAACATATTTTTGATCTGATCCTGATGGATTTGCAAATGCCTGAAATGAATGGCTTTGAAGCCTGCCAATTCATTCGCGACCATGAACACATGGAGCAGCGTTCAGCCGTCCCGATCATTGCCTTTACGGCCCATGCGGTCGAAGAATACCGGCAGCAGGCACTTGAGAGCCAGATGAATGACTTTATTACCAAACCCATTCGCAGGGAACATCTTTTAAATACCTTGCGCAAATGGATTCCACTCAGATCTGTGGTGCTCTTGGTGGACGATGAACCCCTTAATCATCTCTTGGTGGAAGCGTATCTCAAAGATCGTTCGGATCTCTGTTTGGTCAAAGTCTGCTCTGGAGCTGAAGCCCTGAAATTGCTTGACAAGCAGCGTATTTCGCTGATTCTCTTGGACATGGAAATGCCGATCATGAACGGCTATACCTTGGCCGCTCAAATCAAACAAAATCCGCTCTGGCAAACCATTCCTCTCTTGGCTTTAACCGGTCATGTCGGGCTGCATGAACGCGAAAAATGTCTGAATGCTGGGTGTGAAGACTATTTGGAAAAACCCTTTTCCCGTGAGCAATTGCTCCGTCTTTTGGATCGCTTTTTTATTCCAGAGCCGGAATCCATGTCTGAGTCCGCGTCTGAATCTGTGCCCGAATCTTCGTCTGAATTGCTGGAAAAGTCTGAAGTGATTCAAATTGATCCCGAAATTGCGGATATTGTACCTGTCTTCTTTGAAAATAGCCGTGCCCATATTGAAAGGGCCAAAAACGGCTTGGAACAGGGAGATTGGCCTGCGCTCATGCGGGTGGGGCATTCTTTGAAAGGCTCAGGTGCCAGTTTTGGTTTTCAACGGGTTTCTGAATTGGGGCAGGCGCTTGAAAAACAGGCCCAAGAACAGAATATTTTGGCTTCTCAGCAGCTTTTGACTAGCTTAGAAAAGTTCTTAAATGAGGTTATCTGGCATTCTGGAGCGCCTGAAGAGTAAAAGCTATTCAGGTTTTGCTTTGAATGGGCTATAAAATAAGCATGAATCCACGAGAGTATGCCCAAGAACAATGTCTCCTGGCTGAAGCGCTTTTGCAGCAGGCCGAAAGCACCCGCGAAGGCGAGTGGTTTTTGGATGCCCTGGATTGTTACCAAGCGGCCATTGAAATCGACCCCGATTATCCTGAGTCCTATCTGGCTTTGGCCTATCTCTGGCTGAGTCAGGGACACCCCGATCAGGCACACCCCTTTTTGCTCAAGGCCCAGTCGCTGGACCCCTTTGACCCCCAATTACTGGCCCTCTGGCAAGATTTTGAAGCAAGTACACATCCAAAGGAATTTGTCTCATGACCGAAGTCAACAGTTATAAATTGAGCATGACCTACCAGGGGGCACAGCCCGAGGTCAAGCCCGCAGATTTGGGCATCGATGTGGATGCGCCTTTTCAGCTCAGCGCCACCGATCAGGTGCTCGATCTGTCCACGGGCCCCAATTTGGTGGCCGAACTCAATCAGCAGGATCTGAGCTTGGTCAAAGCGATCAAGGTCGGTTCTGTCTATTTGTCGGCTCCCACGCCCGATGTGCTTAAAACCCTGGTTGACCAGCTCAAATCGGTCTGCCTGGACAGCAAAGGCAAGATCCGCTCGGATTTTCAGTATGTGTCTTTTGCCGCCAAGACCAATCCCAGTGCAGCCAATCAGCCGATCACCAGCAGTGTCTTGCTCAATGTGGTCGGCCCCGAGCCCAATGATGGCTACGTCAATACCAGTCAGCGTGATATGATCGGTGGCCAGCACCTGATTCAGCCCCACGATAATTTGGTCAATATTGCCCGCTTGATCTACGGTGGCAGCGAAGGGGATGTGCTCAAAAACGCCCAGCGTCTGGCCAATTTTAATGGCTTTGCCGATCCCAATAAAATTCCCAGCGGCAAAACCCTGTATTTGATCGACGATAATTTTCTCAAGACTGTCTCGGCTTTGCCACCCAAACCCAAACCCGTGGAGCCCGCCCCTGCGGTGGATACC
>JBFWRL010000262.1:0-4321 GCA_050248915.1 Candidatus Sericytochromatia bacterium | reverse complement strand
CGATGCCTTGTTTAATTTGGGTTGTTTTGTCGTGCGTTTTGGTGCGAAGGAGACCTGGTTAGCCACCCTTGAGGAACACAGCTATGCATTTGGTCATCCACAAAAAATAAGCACCGCCACTTCTGAACAAAAAGAAAATCAGGGGATCGATTGGGAGCTTTTTGATGAAGTTTGGCTCCCCTTATTTCAAGCGTTGCATGCTTTAGGGATTGCTTTAGAATGTGGCAATGACTTGATGTTAGATGGACGGGTGGTTGCACGTGCGGAAGCCCAAATCGAATTTCAGGGAAAAGCTTACCTTGTTTTGGATCAGCGAGACGGAGATAATGTTGAAAGAATCCATCTATTGAAGTCTTCAGGGCAGCCTGTTTTGTTATTGTACCCAGAGCAAGATCCAGAGGCATTGTTGGCTCAGTTAAAAGCTCAAGAGTAGCAAGGGGTAAGATATGGGAAACCTAAAAGTTGGAATTGATCACAGCACATTTTTAGAGAGCTATTCCTCTTTATCTAAAGACGAACAGAAACAAGCATCTGCCTTTCTGGATAAGTTTTTATCTGACCCCGCTTTGCCCAGCTTGAGTTTTAAGCGTTTGAGCAAGCTTAAAACCAAGAAGATTTGGGCCTGTTATGTGAATATGGATCTGCGCGCGATTATCTATCGCGAAGGAAATTGGGCCTCGGTTTTACATATCGGGCACCATGATCCCGCTTATCGTTGGGCGGCCCGTAATTACGGCACACTCGACCCAGATAAATCCAAACCGATTCTCCCTGTTGAAATCGATGATAATTTTAAAGACCCCTCTTTGCCTTTTGAGCCCATGATGAGTACCCCTGTTGCTCCTGTTGTGGTTCAAGATACAACCCGTCTTTTTGATGAAACGCTATTTAAAAAAGACTATTTGCTCAGTATTGGTGTTCCTGAGGTATTGCTTCCCACCGTTTATCAGATCAGGGATGAAGAACAACTCTATACCGTGTTGGATGATTTGGATGAAGGATTGGCTTTAAAACTCTTAAAATTGGCCTCTGGAGAATTGGTTACTCCTGATTTAATGCCTGCCTCGGCGACAGAAAGCGAAGGCGAAGAAGTCATTCTCAGGGATCTGCTTGCTCAGCGCTTCAAGGTTTTGGATGACCCCAGTGATTTACAGAATCTGCTCAATGCACCCCAAGAAGCCTGGCTGGCTTTTCTTCATCCTACCCAAGAAAATCTGGTTAAACGTACTTTTAACGGGCCCGTTAAAGTGATTGGAGCTGCAGGTACAGGTAAAACAGTTGTGGGACTCCATCGGGCACGTGAGCTGAGCCGTCAGGGTCAGACCGTTTTGCTGACAACCTATACCAAGGCTTTGGCAGCCAATCTTCAGCGCCAATTGGCCCTCTTGTGCACGGCTGATGAACAAGCCCGAATTACAGTTTCCACAGTGAATAGCATTGCCTCTCAGATGGTTCGTTCTAAAATAGGGGGTTTTGGCATCTTACAAGATACAGATTTGCTGAAACACTTTCAACGCTGTGCGCCTGTAACTGGGTTTGAGGCAGAATTTTTACTGTCTGAATGGCAACATATTCTTCAGGTTCAAGGCTTGCGCACCTGGGCTGCCTATCGCAATGCTTCGCGGGGAGGCAGAGGAATCTCTCTCAATACCAAAGAGCGGAAACTATTATGGGACAAAGCCTTTGAGCCCTTGTATCAAGAGATGGAAGCCAAGCACAAATATGATTGGACAGATCTGTTCTTAAAAGCCCATCAATGGTTAAATCAAGGTGAGTTAAAGTCCCCTTATTCTGCGGTGATCGTGGATGAAATACAAGACCTGCAACCTGCGCCACTGATGTTTTTGGCTGCCTTGGCCCAAGAGCATCCGGAGCATTTGATGTTATTGGGTGACAGTGGCCAGCGTCTTTATTCTGCAGCCTATTCTTTTGCGAGCCTGGGTATTTCCGTTCGCGGTCGTTCGCATACTTTGCGCATCAATTACCGTACTTCAGCGCAAATTCTCTCTGTTGCAGAAGGTTTTAGTGAGCGAGAGTCGGATGATTTAGATGGCCAACAGGTCAAGCGCAGCGTGATTAAAAGTCTGTTTGAAGGCCCCGAGCCCCTTTTAAAAGGCTTTACAAGTGAATCCGAACAATGGAAAATCCTGATAGATAATATTCAGACGCTGCGAGAACAAGGCTATGCCTTTGGAGAAATGGGCATCTTTTCTCGTAAAAATACCCAACTCCAAGAAATTCAAGATGCCCTTGAAAACGCGGATATTCCTGTGGTGCGGATTCGTTCTGATGATGAAAACAGGGAAGACAAGGTGCATCTTGGTACCATGCACAGCGCCAAGGGACTGGAGTTTAAATTGGTCTGGGTGGTCAATGTCTCGGATAAGATTTTGCCTCCCCCCTCTGTAACAGCCCAACTCAAAGACCCTGCGGATATTGAAGATGCTTTAAAACGTGAGCGCAATCTGCTCTATGTGAGTGCGACCCGTGCGCGCCACCAACTGTTTATTTACTGGGTCGGAACCCCCAGCCGTTATCTTTCAGCCGCGCTGGCGGTTCAATCTTAAGGAGTTTTTGATGTCTACTGAAGTCAAGTTTAGTCCTGGCAGTATTGTGCGAGCCCGTGGCCGAGAATGGGTGGTTCAGCCTGAGTCGAAAACAGAAATGCTGATGCTCAAACCCTTGGGGGGCAATCATTTTGAGACCACAGGTATTTTACCCAGTCTCGAAAAAATAGAACCCTCTGAATTTCAACTCCCCGATCTTGAAGATTTGGGCGATTTTCGCTCTTCGCGCCTACTCAGAGAAGCCGTGCGCCTGGGCTTTCGCAATTCATCGGGGCCTTTTCGCTCCTTTGCTCGGCTTTCGGTAGAGCCCCGCCCCTACCAGCTGGTACCGCTCTTGATGGCCTTGCGTTTAGATCCGGTTAGACTTTTGATTGCAGATGATGTGGGGATTGGTAAAACCATTGAAGCCGGGCTGATCGCGCGAGAACTGTTGGATCGCGGAGAAGTATCGCGTTTGGCTGTGCTTTGCCCTCCGCATTTGGCTGAACAATGGCAAGCAGAGTTGCAAGAAAAATTTAACCTCTCTGCTGAATTGGTGCTGGCCAGCACTGTGAATCGTTTGGAGCGCCAATGCAGACCCAATCAATCGATCTTTGAGCGTTTTCCCTATGTGATTGTCTCAATCGACTATATTAAATCAGATCGCCGCCGCGATGAGTTTTTGCGTACCTGCCCAGAATTGGTGATCTTAGACGAGGCCCATACCTGTTCAGGTGGGGGCCAACGCAGCAGTCGGCATCAGCGTTATGAAGTGGTGCGTAAATTGGCCAAAAAACCCAATCAACACTTGATTCTGGTGACGGCAACCCCCCATTCAGGCAAAGACGATACCTTTCGTTCGCTGTTGATGCTCTTAAATGAGGAGTTTGCAAACCTGCCCGAAAACTTGAGTGGGGAAGAAAATCGCCGCTACAGAGAACGCCTGGCCCGTTATTTGGTTCAGCGCCGACGCGCGGATATTCGCCAGTTTATGGCGACAGATACGCCCTTCCCTGAGCGTTTAGAACGCGAAGAGAGCTATGAGTTGAGTGTCGCTTACCGCAAATTGTTTGACGATATCCTCAGCTATGTGCGGGAACGGGTGAAAGAACCCGGTCAGACAAAGCACCATCAGCGGATTCGCTGGTGGTCGGCCCTGGCTCTTTTGCGCTCGATTGCCTCTTCTCCAGCAGCGGCGGCGGCGACTTTAAAAACCCGTTCAGCCACGGTGGATAGCCAAACAATCGCCGAAGCCGACGATTTGGGCCGTCAGTCGGTGATGGATCTGGATCTTGAAGATGCCACTGAACAGCAGGATATGGCACCCGGAGCAGAGGACAGCCTGGACGAAAATTCGCAGCAACGTCAACGCCTGCTGGATTTTGTGATCCAAGCCGAAGCCCTCAAAGGGGAAGGGGATATTAAATTACAAAAGGCCACCAAATTGGTCAAAAGCCTGCTCAAAGAAGGGCATCAACCGATCCTCTTCTGTCGCTTTATTCCTACAGCAGAATATGTGGGTGAATATCTGCGCCAAAAATTACCCAAAAATGTGCAGGTTGAAGTCGTGACAGGCACCTTGCCGCCAGATGAACGCCAAGATCGGGTGGCCGCCATGGAACAAAGTGAACAACGGGTTTTGGTCTGTACCGATTGTTTGTCTGAAGGGATCAACCTTCAACAGTAATTTGATACCGTCATTCACTACGACCACTCATGGAACCCCACCCGCCATGAACAGCGCGAAGGACGGGTGGATCGCTATGGCCAGCCCC
>JBFWRL010000261.1:0-4314 GCA_050248915.1 Candidatus Sericytochromatia bacterium | reverse complement strand
ACCCCACTTACAGTATTGTTGGCACTCGACCGGGTGGCTTAACCTGGTTCCACCATCGGAATACTCAATTGAAAGCAAGTGCCTTTGCCTGGTTCACTGCTGACCTGAATCTGTCCGCCCAACATTTCAGTCTGTGTTTTTACGAGATAGAGGCCGAGCCCATGCCCTTCAACCTGGGGATGAAAGCGCTGATAAATCCCAAAGATCTCAAGTGAATGTGCGTTTAAATCGATACCGAGTCCATTGTCTTCAAATGAGATCACCCATTGCTGGGAATCTTCTGCAGCTGTGATTTTGACCTCCAACGGGCGATGGGGGTCGCGGTACTTGATCGCATTGCTCATTAAATTGAGCAAAATACTGTGCAAATAAGGGGAAATACTGGCAATACTGCTGATACTTAAGATTAATTCGGGTCGCCAATTGGGCTGCGGCAATAAATGATTTAACTCTGCCAAGACTTCATCAATCAAAGGGGCCAGCTCTAGCCAATTTCGCTCCTTTTGGCTCCGGCCCACATGGTGGAGGCGATCATTCAGTTCCCGCAGGTCTTGCTCCATTCTTTCGGCTGAGAGTTGGAGTTTTTCAAACAAGAGCGTTTGTTCTTGGGCCCTGTTTTCGCTGGAACCGATGGGATTTTTTAACAGGGCCAACAGGCCCAAAATATTGGCGATGGGGACCCGCAAATTGTGGGAAACGAGGTAGGTGAATTGTTGCAAATCTTGATTTTGCTCTACCAATTTGGATGTTAAGGCCCACAATTCGATTTGGGCCCGTTTCTGTTCGGTGCTCTCTTGCCCCATCATCAAATAGGTGGGGCCATCTGGCCCTTTTTGATAATTGAGCAGCAGATATCCGACCCAGCCATGGGGCAATTCCATTTCGGCCTGGATTTGCCGCCCTTTTGATAATTGTTTGAGTACCTGAGACCATTCTGGGGTTTGGTGTTTCCAGAGCCCCCCTAAACGGCGACCTATCAATTCATTCTGAGACAGGCCACTGAGCCGAATCAAATGGGCATTGGCTTCGATGACCTTGCTTTGCTCATCTAACACAGCAATCACCGAGGCCGAGCGCACAGTCGACTGAAAGAACTCCAGGGTTTTTTTATCCGAAAAAAGCTGGGCCTCAATTTGTTTGTGTTCAATTAAATCAAAGGCAGAGACCAACAAACCATCCGGTGACAGCTGAAAATGCAATTGGATGTCCAAGGTCAGCCCTTTGCGGTCAAAATGGATCACGGCAATTTTTGATTGGCCCGAAGTCCAGGCTGCTTGCGCCAGCGAGGGATGGACGTTTTCCAAATCACCCAATTTCATTTGCTTAAAGTGCTCAGGACTGTAGCCATATTTGTCGCTGGCGGCATGATTGCTTTCTCTGATTTGTCCTGTCTGCGGGTCACAATACCACATGGGTAAGGGATTGTTTTCGAACAAGAAACGATAATGTTTGCTCTGCTTTTGCAGGGAGCTTTGAAAAAACCTAACCAAAAAAAACAGAAAAAAACCAGTTAAAAAAACGTAGGCAAAGCCTTTGACGGTCTGAAATTGGCTCAAAAGTTGATCTGAATAAAAGATCCAGAGCAGACCAAAATTCATATAGAGCAAGGCAATCAACAGTTCTGGCGTCCAAGTGATCTGCTTTTTGCTGGTTTTTTCTGTCATGGTTGCCCTCTATTGATACGGGACGTGTTTGCCAGTTAAAGCCTCAACTTCTGCCAAGGGCAAAACCAATTGAATTTCGTAACTGCCGTCGGGCTGTTGTTCTGGTTCTGCCGCTTCTTGGGCTCCTTTGATCAGGCCTTCGATTAATTTGCGCTGATCTGGGTTGCTTTGCCCCCAAAGATCGATGGTCAAGCCTGGTTCGAGGTGAATGCCGTAAATCAAAGCTGCCAAACGGCGCAGTGCATCTGCTTTGGCTGCACGCAAGGCCAAAAGTCGCATTTGCGGGCCAACGGCATCTTCGCGACTGAATCCCCGGCCAAAAGCATGGATTCTGCGCTTGCGCCAGTCGATCCAAATGCCTGGCATGGGTTTGAGGGCGGGCACGACCGATTCGTCGAGCAGCTCTTGAGCAACACTTTTTTCTTGGGGGTTTTCCTGGGCCAAGGCACAGGCTGGACTCAGCAGCAAAAGACCAATAATGAGCGCGGTTTTGGGCAATAGGGGGGGGAAGTTTCTCTTATTCATCGTTGGCCCCAAATGGAGCCATCCTCCTTGTGTCGTTTGATGGGAGAGACGGGATGTCGGGGTCAGGGGTTCCCCCGGAGGGGGCCTGAACGCTTTTCGACCAAATGGACCTCACGCTGTGGAAAGGGGATGACAATTCCCTCGGCATCAAAACGCAGTTTAATTGCTTCGATCAAATCAAACCTCACATTCCAATACTCAGGGGTTGGGGCCCAAGGCCGAACAACAAATTGAACACTGCTATTTGCCAGGTCACTGACGGCAACAACAGGTTCGGGCTCAGGGAGTACCCTTTGATCGGCCCGAATGATTTCCCAGAGGAGCTCTTTGGCTTTTTTTAAATCCGAACCATAACTCACATCGACGATCAAATCGATGCGACGACTTTCATTGCGGGAGAAATTGACAATGGTATCAGCCAGCAATTTGGCATTGGGCATTGCGATCCAGCGGTTATCGGCTGTATTGAGCAAAGTGTGAAAGAGCGTAATTCCCGAGACACTGCCACCGACACCACCGACTTCAACATAATCCCCAACCCGAAAAGGGCGCAGTATCATCAACGAGAATCCAGCAGCCACATTGTTGAGGGAGTCTTTTAAGGCCAAGGCCACTGCCAACCCGGCTGTACCCAAAAGGGCCAATACAGACGTGGTGGGCACGCCCAGACTGCTTAAAGCAGCCAAAAAAACTACAGCAGTTAGTACCACCCGCAATATATTGCCAATAAACGAGATAAACGTCGGATCCAACTGGGTCTTACTTAAAACATCGCGCAAAATACGTGAAAAGCGTTTGCTGGCCCAGAGACCCAAGACCAAGATTAGCAGCGCACCCAAAAAGCGCACACTGTAGAGGGCTGCAGACTCATTGAGTTTATCAAGATAGGGTTTTAAGTAGGGGGGCATGGAGAGTGTTCCTTTCTGGGAACTATTGGCGTCCTTGACATTTCAGGTATTTTAACAAATTTTGAGTCTCAAAATTGAAAAGAGTATACTTCGTACATCGGTCTTACACCAGAAACAGTGGGGTTAGAGATGCCAGATGTTAAAAAACGAAGAAAATGAGGGGCCGTTGATCTTTTTGATCGACGATGTCGTTCAAAATTTGCAATTGCTCTCAGTTTCAATGCGCAGCGCAGGTTACCGAATCTCTGGGGCGAGCAGTGGCGAAGCTGCTTTGCGACTATTAAAGCAGTCTTTGCCTGATCTGATTCTCTGCGATATCATGATGCCCGAAATGGATGGTTTTGAAGTGGCTCGTCGGCTCAAAGCCGATCCCAAAACCAAAGATATTCCGATCATTTTTCTCACGGCCTGCCATGAAGATGAAGAAATTGTCAAAGGATTTGAAGTGGGGGGGGTGGATTTTGTCTCTAAACCGTTTAATGTGGCTGAACTGATGAAGCGGGTCGCCCTGCATTTGGAACTCAAACGCACCCGCGATCAGCTCCAACACCAACGTGAAAAATTAGAATGGATGTCGCAAGAGAAAGACACCCTCTTAAATATTGCTGCCCACGATATGAAAACACCTCTGTCTTCGATCATTTTGATCAGTGAATTGATGCAAATCAAAGCGGAGCATTTGAGCCCCTCAAAACTCTTGACCTATACCCTGCAATTACATAACAGTGCCCGGCGGATCATGCAGGTGATCTCCGATTTGCTGGATATCAACCAAATTGAAAAAGGGCTCAAACCACCCATAATGAAATTGTGCAATATCATCCCAATCTTGGCCACGCTGAATACTGAATATGCCCCTGTGGCCTTAAAAAAAGAGTTAAACTGGTGTTTTGATAGCCCCCTTCAAGCTGTTTGGGTCTACACAGACCCGCATTATTTCTTTCAAATTTTGGACAATTTAATCTCAAATGCCCTGAAGTTTTCTCCACCTGAAAAGTCTGTTAAACTCAGTTGCCGGGAGCATGTCGATCATTGGCTGATTGAGATTGAAGATCAGGGGCCGGGTTTTACCCCCGCTGATCTGAGCCATATCTACGAAAAATATGCCAAGCTCTCTGCCCAGCCAACCGGTGATGAAAATTCCACAGGTTTGGGAGTGGCAATTGTCAATCATCTCACCCGGCTTTTGGGGCTGAATTTAATCCTACAGACCCAGT
>JBFWRL010000260.1:0-4355 GCA_050248915.1 Candidatus Sericytochromatia bacterium | reverse complement strand
ATCACGGCATTTTCCATTTTGTGCTCTGGGTCTGTATTGCCTTGGGCTTGGCCACTGCCCGGCTCAACTTGAATCAATCCCGCGGGCAAAAACATGCTGACTGCTGAATTGCTTGACCGGATCCAGCCCGAAGAACTAGAGCAGGCTGCAAGCCTGTGGCTGGGGCAGATTCAGGCAAAAGTGGGAGAGACCGAAAATTTGCTTTACCGCTGCCAGGGTGAACCCGACTTTGCTCTGCGACTTGTGCATCAAAGCCACCGCAATCTGCTGCAATTGCAGGCCGAAATGGCTTGGCTAGAGACCTTGAGCCAGGCAGGATTGTCTGTCTGCCAGCCTTTGTTGAGCGAGCTTGATTCGCTTTTCGTGTCTCGTGAAATTGGCGGAGAGATCTTTTGGATTTCGGCTTTTGCCTGGATCGCAGGGGAGCCGGTCTCCCGTGAAAATCGTCAAAGCTGGAGCCCTGCATTGCTCCGTTCCTTGGGCGCTTTGGCTGCCCAGATGCATTTGCGGGCCCATATTTTACCTGAGTCGCTCTATTTGGCTCGTCCGGATTGGGTCCCCTCTTTTTTTCTTCACCGCCAAAGTGAACTTGATGCTGCTTGGTTTTGGCGGGCTGTGGAAAAAACACAATTTGCCCTAAGTCTATTGCCTATTGAACCTGCTTGTTTTGGCCTGATTCATGGGGATATTCACAGTGGAAATTTTCTTTTGCAAGCAGACCAAGTTTGGCTTTTTGATTTTGATGACTGTCACCGGGGCTGGTTTAATCAGGACCTGGCTTTGATTTTGTATTATATTTTGGGCACACGGCGCGACCAGGAACTTGTGTTTAGGGCGCATATAACCCACCACTTGCGCGAGGGGTATTCTGCTGTGATGCCCTGGCCAGAGACATTCGAAAGCGAATGTCCCCTATTTTTTCGCTGGCGGGATCTCCAGCTCTATGCTTTTTTACACACCCGTTGGCGCAGCGTGGCTGAAATGCCCGAACGGGCCCAACAAGCCCAAGCCGATTTGGCTGAGCGGATTCAAAATCAATAACTTGGGTTTAATCGCCACCAAACATATTTGAAATAGCCTCAGCCGCTTCTTCAATCATTTTTCGGGTTAGCGGTGGGCCTTCGGTGACTTTTTCAATTTCTCTTTCGTGGGCCTGGGCTCCGCGAACGGCGGCGGCTGTTGCTTTAACGGCGGCTGTACCGACCAAAAAGGGCGCGCCAGCCACACTTTGTTCAAGGCCCATTAATTTGGTTTTAAAACCGGCTTTGAGGCCCTCTTTGAAAGTGTTGTCTTCATTTTCGACAAAAGCCACACTGCCAGAGGCTTTACCTTCGACGGTGACGGGATCTCCGGGGTTGGCATTGAGGCCTTTGCCAACAATTAAATAGTCCTGATCTTCAATTTTAATCCCAATGGTGTCATAGCCATCGGGATTGTCTTTGAGGTGTTGCTCGACTTCAAGCAGGGATTTATCGTTGCGGACCTGGCGCAATTGATAGTTTTCGACGGGCTTGCCGCCTACCGAAATTTTAAAATCGCTCATGTCGGTTTTTCCTTGTTTTAAATGCTGTTATTTATGTATAGCCAGTTTGAGGCTGATTCTTTCTTTTTTAGTGAGGCTCAGCTAGGTCTTTTGCTTTGGCTATCAGGCCTCAGCAAAAAACCCCAGAATGCAGTGTGGCTTCGGTCTGAATGATCAGATCCTCAGACCCCATGAGGCTGGGGGGCTGACAGGTCTGTAAGCCAACCTGCAATTCATAGCCCAATCTTTGAGCCCTGGGTAAAAGTGAATGATAAAGGCCTTGAGCGACCGTTTCTGCCCCTGTTTCGAGGGTTTGGGGCAAAAGCACGGCCAAGGTCGTGAGGTCCAAACGGGCAGCCAGATCTGAACAGCGCAAGGGGCTGATATCTCTGAGCAATTCAGGAAAAGCTCTGGCTGTCGCTGTTTCAGAAATGGGTCCAACCCAGCGCAAAAGTAAGAGCGAAATACTTAAGGCATGGCGGTGAGAGCGTCGCCACTCTTCATTCAAACGTTCTTCAAAACAACGGCGATTGTAGAGCCCCGTTTGGGGGTCGCGGGGATTAATTTCTTCCAAGCGTGTATAAAGATGTTGGACCTCTTGAGCGATTTGACGGCGCTCGCGCAGCGCTTGGGCCATTTTAAGTGCCAATTTGAGATGCTGTGTCAAGCTGCGGGGACTCCAAGGGGCAAAGACAAAATCCAGGCGATCACCTTCGGGCCAGTCTTGTTCTTGTTGGGTTTCGTCGACAAAGACCAAGGTGGGCAATTCCAGACGAATCAAGGGATAGAGAATCTGAAGCAATTGGGCGGGTTGCAGATTTTTGGGAGAGAGCAAAAGCAAATCTGGCAGTGGATCTGAGAGATTGCTTAAGTCTTCCCAGCGGACACGGTGCCACTGAGATTCAGCTGCGAGCACCTGGGTTTGGGCTTGCAAAAATGTTTCTAATTCAGGGGATAGAACGGAACTGATTTTCATGGTGGCTGTTAATTATACTTTGTCATTCAGAATATAAACATGAAACTGGCTTGTACGGGTTTGTACTGGCTTGTTATAAAGCGATCTGAAAAATGGGATAAAAAACGATTTCAGAACGTTTTTTTAAATTTACTTGATCTTTATTCTAAAGTGTGACAAGGACTTATGTAAAGTTTTAGCTACAAATTTCACGAAAAAAGATGTGATAAAATACCAGCAATTCCAAAGTCAAAACCCAACACAAGACCCAACACAAGACCAAAAATACAGGGCCATTTAATATCCAGCCATGAATTCAAATTTGAACGCACCCATGACCACTTCTGAGCTCGACCCCAACCAATTTACACCGATGATGCAACAATTTTTGGAGGTCAAAAAACAATATCCCCATGCTCTTTTGCTTTACCGCATGGGTGATTTTTACGAGACCTTTTTTGAAGATGCCCGCACAGCAGCACGTGAATTGGAGATCACCTTAACGGCCCGCGATGGGGGGCAAGGCAAACGGATTGATATGGCAGGAATTCCCTATCATTCTCTTGAAGCTTATCTGCCGCGTTTGATTGGCAAAGGCTATAAAGTGGCGATCTGTGAACAAATGGAAGCCCCCAAGCCTGGTAAATTGGTCAAACGTGAAGTGATTCGCGTGATCACCCCAGGCACCCTGCTTGAAGGGGCACTCTTGCAAGAAAAACGCAATAATTATTTGGGCGCAGTTTACCGTGCCAAAAGTGGCTTTGGACTGGCTTATACGGATATCTCAACCGGGGAATTTCGCCTGACCCAGGCGACTGGAGAGGGCGCAGCCGACTTGATTCACCGCGAGTTGGCTGGTTTGGAACTGGCTGAAACCCTCTTGCCCACACGTTTGGGTTGGGGTGAACAGACCCTTGAAAACAGCGATTGGGCCCCGCTGATTCCCGACCCCCAGGGGGTGACTTGGGAATCACATCTGATCTTTGAGCCTCGCACAGGCCGTGATCGCCTCTTGCACCATTTTGGTGTGGTTTCTCTTGAAAGTTATGGTTGCCAAGACATGCCACTGGCTGTGGCGGCTGCGGGTGCTGTTTTGCATTATTTGAGCCAGACCCAAATGAGTGCATTGAAACAATTGCAACCGCCAGTGACCTATTTATTGAGCAACCTCTTGGTTTTGGATCGCAGTACGCGGCGCAATTTAGAACTGACCCAGACTTACCGTGAAAACAGCTTTGCGGGCTCACTGCTCTGGGTTTTGGATCAAACCCGCACAGCTATGGGAGGGCGCCTCTTGCGCAATTGGCTCAACCATCCCCTTTTGGATCGCCCGGCCATCGAGGCCCGTTTGGACGCGGTGCAGGCCTTGATGATGGAATCCAATCTGCGCTTTGATCTGCGCGAGCAGCTCGATGGCATTCGCGATCTGGAGCGGCTCGCGGCCCGTGTTGCCACCCAGGGGGCCAATCCCCGTGAACTGCGAGCGCTGGCTGAAAGTTTGCTGCGTTTGCCTGCTTTGGCACATTGTTTAGCGGGTTTAGATGCTGCACTTTTTCAGGCCCTGCGCGAGATTCCTGCCGAAGTGCTGGCCATGGCTCACAAGGTCGAGGGATGTTTGCAAGAGACCCTGCCGGTCAAAATCCAAGAAGGCGGTATTTTTAAGTCGGGTTTGAATCCTGAGTTGGATGAATTGCGCGAATTGATGAGCGGGGGCAAAACCTGGCTCAATGAGTTGGAGCAGCAGGAGCGTGAGCGGACTGGAATTAAATCGTTAAAAGTGGGTTATAGCAAGACCTTTGGCTATTTTATCGAAGTGACTCAGGCCAATAAAGACAATGTGCCGTCTGACTATTTGCGCAAACAGACCCTGACCAATGC
>JBFWRL010000259.1:0-4417 GCA_050248915.1 Candidatus Sericytochromatia bacterium | reverse complement strand
TTGTCAGCGGTCAAATCGACGCAGGATTGACGACCCAGGTCCAGGGCCCGGCTCAAGACGTTTTGGCTCTGCAATCACAGCTTTCCAACCATGTATTACGCAATCTCAAAATGAGCCCCAAACTGGCATTGCAGACCTTTACGCGCTCAAATCAGGCCTTTAATCTCTATATGATGGGCATTGATCGGGCCCGCCGGGGAACTCGCACAGATTTGGAAGCAGCTCAAAAACTGCTCGATTCAGCCCAACAAGCAGACCCCCGCTTTTTTTTGGTTCAAGCCAGTTATGCCGATATCTTGGCCCGCTTGGCACAAGAAACGGAGAACCCAGCTGAGCGACAAAGCCTGCTCGATAAATCCCTGCAAATTGCCCAAGAAGCGCTGAGTTCTGGGGCAACCCCCGCCCAAATTTATCCCGCCTTGGCCAATGTCTATATAGCCCGCGGTGAGCGCAGCAAAGGGCTCGAAACCTTACGCGCAGCACTGAAAAGCCACCCTGAAGATATCGACAGTCTTTTGACCTATTTGCGCTTTAGTGAAAGTGATCCCCTCGCCCAAACTGCTGAGCTGGAGGCCCTGGGGGTAGATATGAACAATCCCTGGGTACAATTTGCCCTGGGAAGCCGCTTTCTCAAACAGGCCCAAATGGCGCTGGAGCCACAAACCGCAACAGCCCTCCAATTACTGCGCAAAGCCCAGGTTCAATTGCCTGAATATCCCTTGATACCCTTGCGAATTGGTGAAGTCTATGTGCTCAATCAAGACTACAGCAAAGCCCAAGAGGCCTTTAAAGCAGCCATCAATCTCGATCAGAGCAATTTCCTGCTCTACTTTCTGGCTGCCCGAGCCCAATTGATGGGCCCGGAACAGGCCCAAGTGCAATCGTGGTTGGAACGCAGCATCGAACTCAACCCACAATTTGGCTATAGCCAAATGACCCTGGGTTATTTTCACTCTCGCAACGGCAGAACAGAGCTGGCCTTGGATTATTTTAAACAAGCGGAAGCCATTTTCCCTGACAATGCTGCGCTGGCATTTGTCAGAGCCAAAAGCCACTTTACACGTCGCCAATACGAACAGGCCCGCCCTTTTTTGTTGATGGCCTTGCAAAAAATTGGCAGCGATGCCACTGAACAAATCCCCAAAGGCGCACTGTATTTTAAATTGGGCGAAGTCGAAGCGGACTCAGGCAATACAGCTGAAGCCATTCGCTATTATACCTTGGCCACAGCTGAAGACCGGGCCCACAAAGCATGGTCTTATCTCAAGCTGGCCCGGATTTACCACGCAGAGAACCAATTGGCAGATTCCAGGCTGGCTTTTGAGCGCTATTTACTCAGCAGCGGCTATCCACCCCTTGCCAATCCCGAGCAACACAACTTGGCCTTGCTCAGTGAGCTGGGTCGCTATGCTTTGATGGATGGCGATTATTCCGGTGCAAGTCGGTATTTTGCTCAAGCTCTGGAACTGTCTCCAGACAACATTCCACTGGGTTATAACTTGGCCCTCAGCCTGTTTTACCAACGTCAATGGTCGGACGCTATCAAGGCCTTTGAATCCCTGCTCAGCCGCAATCCCAATCACGAAAAAGCCCGTTATAACCTCGGTCTGGCATATTTGCGCGCGAATCAACCGCAAAGAGCCCGCCAAATTTGGCGGGATTTACTCAGTCAAAACCCAGGGAATGCCCAGGCCCAAGAAGCCCTGGCACAATTACAGGGGTAATCCCAGTATGGAATTGCTGATCATTCGCCATGGCCAGTCTCAAGCAGATCTCGAAGATCGCCACGAAGGCCGAGCAGACTTTAGCTTGACAGAATTGGGCAAACATCAAGCCCGGCTGGCTGCGGCCTACCTTTACCGAACCTATCCACTCGAATATGTGATTTCGAGCCCGCTCAAACGGGCCCGCGAAACGGCAGAGGTCATTGCGGGACCGCTGCAATTGGCCATTCACACCGATGATCGTTTAATGGAGCGAGACAATGGGAAATTGGCGGGAATGTTGCGCTCAGAGGCCCTGGAAAAATACCCCTATCCCCCCGAGGGACGGAGACCCCATGAACAGATTCATGGGGGTGAATCAGACATCACCTTCCGCGCGCGAATAGAGGCCTTTTTTTCAGAACTGTGTCACACCCCCCCTGCCCACCGTGTTGGGATCGTGGCCCATGGGGGGAGTATCAATATGCTTTTTCGGGCCTTTTTAAATTTGCCTTTGGATGTCAATATCTACCTTGCCACGGGTGATACTGGCATTCACTTCTGGCATATCAGTGACAAATACAGACAGATTTTGTTTAACAATCATTTGGCTCATTTAAACGACCAACCTTAGCCCACTTTATTGTCAGCACTTGGGTGAAGATTGTTTTGCCACAATTTTAAATAGATATTTTCGACTTGTTGGGCATAATTCATCATTTGGCAAATGGGAGAGGCCAAGAGGCGCTGGCGCAATGCTTGTTTTAGAGCGAGATCTCTCACTGGTTTTGTATAAGCCAAACAGGCTTTTTCAATATAATCTGCCACGCTCTCTGCCAACCAGCCAGTTAAGCTGAGACGGGTTAATATACTGGCTCCGCAGCGATTACGGGCATTTAAACTGAGCACCGGAACCCCCATCCAGAGAGCGTCACAACTCGTGACACCCCCGTTGTAGGGAAAGGGGTCTAGCGCCAAATCAATGCCGTTATAAAACTGCTCAAAATGTTTACCGGGTGGAGTAATGCCCTGTAGGATCAAGCGATCAGGAGAAACCCCGCTTTCTGCAAAAAAGTCACGAATTCGCTGGGCACTGGCCTCACCCGCCAAGGGAGCCGCTTTTAGCCAGAGCAAGGCATTGGGACAGCGTTTGAGGATTTCTGCCCAAGTATTTAAACAGGGCAGATCTAATTTATACAATCCATTGGCCGAGCCAAAGACAAACGGTTGCTCAGCGGATTTGATCCGCAAGGGGATCTCTTTCAGTGGGGGTTGCCAATGGATCGCTGAATCGAGGTAAAAAACCTGTTCAGACAAAATAGGGGTTTGAGCGGCAGGATAGATGATGGGATCGCTGATAAACCCATCCATCGCTAAAATTCCCACCGGAGTGCCAAATCCCAGACCTGTGATTTGAACCGGGGCAGGTTTGCGGGCAAACACCAACAGTCGCTCTGGGTGGGTATGGCCAGCCAAATCGACCAGAATATCGATACGCTCAGCGCGGATTAAATCAGCCAGTTCAGCAGCGGAGAGGCTTTGAACATCATGCCAGGTGTTAAAATAAGTTCGATAGCGCTGCGAGGCGACAGGATCGTTGGGTCCATCGGAAAAAGCAATCAATTCAAATTTTTGCCGATCGTGGGCTGCCAGCAGGGGCAATATCAAAAAACCTGAAGAAAATCCAGCAAACTCCTGGGAAAAATATCCCACCCGCAAAGTGCGCGCTGGATTCGCTTCAAGCACCTCCGGCCCCGGCTGTGGGGTGAGGGGATCGGCCCAGGACTTACCCCAGGCGCGAAGCCCCATAAAAAAATCTGAATCATCAAAATCACCCAAGGCATAAAGGCATTTAAGCAACCAGGATTCTGCCATAAACTGACGCTGACGGAGTTGATGTTGTTCTGCAGGCTGCCAATTTTTAAAATGTGCGGCATCAGCATCGGGCAAGGTCTTAAGTATCAGCCGCAGAGAGGCCTCTACCTCCCCATTCCAATACAGCGATTCGGCCAAAAGCATCAAGGCCTTAAGATGGTAAGGTTGGTGCTTCAAGGTCTGCTTAAACCACCTGATCGCGTCCCCAGTAGTGGCCCGATCGGGATAAAAACTCAAGCCCAAATTAAAACTGACAGAAGCAAATTCTGGACATTCCTCCAATATTGCCAGATACAATTGCCGGGCCTGTTCTAAATGCCCCTTATTCTGTAATTGCAAGGCGTATTGAGCCCGTTTTTGAATTTTGTCGGAAGGAGGAGGGGAGGGGAAATTGTTCATATTGTTGGCGGTGGCGAGAATAAATCCAGATCCTCTTTAGATATTAAGTTTTGTGTGATAATATTAAGAATTGTAAAGCTTGAAAAAGCTAAGTAATTTCAGAAATAGGTGTGAGATAAAGTTATGTTATCACGTGAACGGATTCTAAACCTGATCGAAAATTTACCCGAAGAAGATTTTAGGCTTGTCGCTAGGGTCGCAGAAAGTTTGGCAGCTGCGCCCGCTAAGGTGCCACTCAGCCCCAGTGAATTTGCAAGGACCCACACCCCCATTAAACCGCCTCGCATACCTTTGGCCAAACAATTTGGCGTGTTGCTTCAACAAACAGACAACAGCAAAGATTATGATCAGATGCTAAAAAAAAATCTCTACACCCGACTCAGAGATTTAATGAGCTGGATTAATCAGCCCACCCCTACAGCCCCACCGGCTACCCACCC
>JBFWRL010000258.1:0-4418 GCA_050248915.1 Candidatus Sericytochromatia bacterium | reverse complement strand
AAAGGAAATAACCATTTATGAAACGCTCCCTGCTTTTTACCAGCGTTGCCCTCAGCTCCTCCCTTCTGATTTCTATCCCTGTTCTAGCAGAATCAAGTCCCAAGCAACCAGCTCAACAGGTAGCGCCTGAATCTACATTCCGGTTTATCGATCCCAACCCTGCAGCTACCGCTAACTTTGGCTGGGGACGTTTCAGACTTCCTTCTCTGCGGGTTGACATTGGCAGCAGTGTGCCTGTTGATAAATCAATTAAAGACTTTACCTCACTCGGAAGTTCTTTGAGCACCTTAACCAATGCCCTGCTCAAAGGCGAAACCTTGAGCAATGAAACTGCGACAAGTACCAAAAATCAGCTGGCAAACGCTTTGGCCCCTTTTCGTTCAGGCGCACGTTTGGATTATGAAACTGAAATTGCCTTGGTCAGCTTTGCCGGTTCTCCGTTTCCTGCTTTGCAAATAGCCAACCGCCCGCTGAGTTTGGGTTTACATGTGGGCGCAGAAACCCGGGGCTACGTCAATGCCCAATTTTCTCAAGAATTTAGCAATAGTCTGACCACGCTCAGCGACAGCTTGCCAGGTTTGATTTCTACTGGCAGCACAGTGGCTGGTTTGACCACCAATGCCAATCAATTAACCACACAAACGGCCCAATTAACGGGCAATATTACCCAATTGGTGAGTGAGGGCAATCAATTGTTGCAGAACCCCTCTCTGCAACAACTCAATACAGTAACGGGTCTTGCCACCCAGGTTTCTGGCAATGTGGATCAATTGCTTACCCCAGCCCGCAGTTTGACCAAAGCGGTTACAGACAGCACAGCCACAGCCCAAGGTCTTTTAAATGCCATCAAAGGCGCTTCATCGGGTGGCATTAGTTTCGACAGTGCCAATGACTTACATATGACCGTCTCCCTGTCTGGGGCTTATCCAGTTTATGACACTCCTGATGTCAAAATTTCGGTAGGAACCAATCTCAAGTTATTTTTAATGCCCTTTAATGTGCCTTTTCGCAGCTTGGGGCTAAACAGCGACTCTTCGGTTATGGGCCAAATTAAGGTAACCGAATTTACCGGTCTTAAAAATTTAGATGGAATTCAAACCACCCTTGATAGCCTAAACAAAGCCGCTGGAGATGTGGATAAACTCATTACTCAGGCTGAGTCTGTCAAAACCCAATTGGACACTGCCAATCAAAATTTAAGCAGTAATAATATTGCTGCCATAGCAACCCAGGTTCAACCGCTGTTAAATTCAGTCACAACCGCCAATCAAACCTTGCAGACAACACAGCAGAGCATCAATTCAGCGATGCAAAATGTCAACAATATTCAACAAACACTCAGCACAGAACTGCAGCAAGTCTCTCTCAAAGGCAGTATTACTACACCTGGTGGGGCGGGCTTCGGGTTGGATTTGGGCATCAATGCAATACTCTACCGCAATTTGCGACTCAATTTGAGCCTGCAAAATCCTCTGGTACTGTGGCAGGGCACTGAGCGCCCCTTTGAAGCCAAAATGGCCAATAATACCTCTGGTCAGCCTCAGCCCTCTCTCACTTTTCAGGATGATCAGGCCAAATCCGTCAATTATAATGCCACAGTGCCTCTGGCTCTTTTACTCAATGGCCAGTACAGCTTTGATGAATTATTGCCCAACTTTCAGGGATTGTCTCTGAATGGCATGTTTGAATTTGTCAATAATGGCCGCACCCCGGCACTCACTGTGGGTCTGCAAAAGCAAGTAGGCATGGGTTATTTCGGTTTGGGTGGCCGTGCTGGCGGCATCACCTCGATGCTCTACGGTGAAGCGGGTTTGCGTTTAGCGGGTAATTTTGGCCTGGATCTGCAATTGGGCGTCTCTCCAGCTGGCACAGGTATTCCTGCCCCTGGCATGAGCTGGTTAAACAGTGCTATTTTGGGCATGTATCTCCAGTTTTAGTGACATCTCTCCTCTCTTTTCATCAGCTGCGGGACTGGCTTTGCTGCCCGCAGCTGTATGCCTATAAACACCACCATATGTTGCCAGACTATCAGCATCAAGCGGATCAGCAACGCGGAGAGTTGTTACATCAACTCATAGCCCAAGAAAGTCAAGGGCAAGCTGTCGACCCACCAGCGGATTTGACTGAGATCTGGCAGAACTACTTAAAATGGATGGCTCCTTTGCGGCACTGCCCAGCTCAGAGCGAGTGGAGTTATTTTTTTTCATTTAAAAATAAGAACCTACAATGGGGGATTCATGGGCGTGTTGATTTGGTGATTCATTTGCCTGAGGCGCTGTTGATTATTGACTGGAAGACAGGGGCTCACTCTCTGTCAGACGTTTGGCAAATGGAATGGTATGCTTGGTGCTGTCACCGCTTGCGCAGTGCCTTAAAGCTCAGTGCAGATATGCCTATTCAGACCCAATGTGTCTATTTAAAAGAAGACCGCACTCAAGAAGCTCTCTTTCAGTCCACAGAGCTAGAGAAGCTCGAACAAGAATTCAGCAAACACATTGCCCAGCTCAACCCAAAAGAGTATGCTTTTATACCCAACCCTCATTCCTGGCAACAGGGAAGCTGGTGCGAACGCTGCACCTATCAAGAAATTTGTCCAGAAGGGATTCGTTATTGTCATGAAAGAGCTGATTTCGCTGTGTAAACGCCGGGGCTTTATTTTCCAAGGCTCAGAAATTTACGGAGGACTCGCAAATACCTGGGACTATGGTCCTGTCGGAGTGGAGTTAAAAAACCGGATCAAACAGCACTGGTGGAAGAGCTTTGTCCAAAATCGCGAAGATGTCTTGGGTCTGGATTCTGCTATTTTGCTCAATCCCAAAGTCTGGGAAGCCTCTGGCCATGTCGGTAATTTTAACGATTTTTTGATGGACTGCCGCAAATGTAAAGCCCGCTTTCGTTCAGATAAATTGATCGAAGAGTATTTGGTTGCCCAAGGAGATATGGAAACCCAGGCCGGTGGCTGGAGCAAGGAAAAAATGGAGGGCTATATCAGCGAAAACAAAATTCCTTGCCCAGAATGCGGGGCAAACGATTTTACCGAAATGCGGCAATTTAATCTGATGTTTGAAACCCATCAGGGGGTTGTTGCTGACTCGGCTGCCCGCATTTATCTCCGTCCCGAAACCGCCCAAGGTATTTTTATTAATTTCCGCAATATTATGAATACTTCCCGCCCCAAGCTCCCATTTGGGATTGGCCAAATAGGCAAATCTTTCCGCAATGAAATTACCCCCGGCAACTTTATCTTCCGCACCCGCGAATTTGAACAAATGGAAATGGAATATTTCTGCCATCCCGATGACTCCTTGAATCAGTATGAATACTGGTGTAATTTTTGTATGAACTGGTTGCAGGATCTGGGTATTCGCCCTGAAAATCTGCGCTTGCGGGCCCATGACCCTGAAGAGCTTTCACACTACTCTCAAGCCACTTCGGATATCGAATACAAATTTCCCTTTGGCTGGGGAGAGCTATGGGGTGTCGCTCACCGCGGTGATTACGACCTGGGCAAACACGAGGAACATTCAGGTCAAGATCTGCACTACCAAGATCTGAGTACCAACCAGAAATTCCTCCCACATGTGGTTGAGCCTGCACTGGGTGTCGATCGGCTCCTGTTGGCCATTCTCTGCGATGCCTATCAAGAAGAAGAGGTCAATGGCGAGGCGCGCGCGGTTTTACGCCTGCATCCTCGGATTGCGCCAGTACAGGTCGCAATTTTGCCCCTGTCTAAAAAACTCAATGACGAAGCCTACAAGCTCTACCAAAAGCTGCAAACACTCTTTGTCTGCGATTTTGACACCACCCAAAGCATTGGCAAGCGCTACCGCCGTCAAGACGAGATTGGCACACCCTATTGCGTCACATTGGACTTCGATAGTCTGGAAGACCAAGCCGTGACTATTCGCGAGCGCGACAGCATGAACCAAGAACGCATTCCTATCAACGATTTAATTGGCAAATTGGCTGAAAAGTTAAGCGCCTAGTCTTTGCTCAAAAGCCTTCGAAGTGGATTCGCTTCGAAGGCTTCGTTATTTTTTGGCTGCTCTTTCGGCAAAATCGGCTTCCATTTCCACCAACTTGTTCTCAATCAAAGCATAGACATGCTGAATAAAATCTTCTTTGGTAGCAAAGGAAGGATATGAAGCTGGGTCAATTGGAGCCAAAAAAGCCACTTCAATCAAACCGGGTCTGACGACTTTTACACCTGGGGGTAAGGCTTCATAACTACCGCGCACGCAAAACGGGACCATCGGCAGGCCCGATTCGAGGGCAAAGACAAAAGCCCCTTTTTTAAAAGGCAGCATTTTTCCGTCACGGGTGCGTGTACCTTCTGGGAAAAAGATCACCTGTTGTTGCCGCTTTAATAATTGCTGTGTACCTGTTTGAATGCTAGTAATGGCTTTTTCACTGTTTTT
>JBFWRL010000257.1:0-4444 GCA_050248915.1 Candidatus Sericytochromatia bacterium | reverse complement strand
ATTTTGCAATTTCAAATCAAACCGCCTTGATCACTCCCGCAACTACGGCTCCTCAAAAAACAGACAAACCAGCAGTTCAGGCTGAATCAAAACCCGTCCCTGCTTTAAACAAAGATCAACTCGAATTGACTGGCAAAAGTGTGGGCAAAGTGGCCGCTGTTTCACTTCTGGGCGGCGGTGCCATTGCCGGTGCAGGCGGACTGTTGATCCATTCAGCCAAATCCCTGACAGGGACAGGTGCTTGGGGAGCGACAATGGCCGGCATCGCCTTGCTTGGCGTGGGTGCCCTCACCGCAGTTGGAGGTGGTATTGGCGGAACTGTTGGTGCGGCTTTTGCAGATTCTAAAGGTTCTGGCGCGGCCTTGGGCGCAGCTGTCAGTGGGGCTCTGGCGGGTGGTGCGGCCTTTGCTGTGACCCGCGATCTCAAAACGGCGGCCATGTTTGCTGCCCCTGCAGCCTTGGTCGGTGGGGCCGGTGGCTATTGGGGTTCAAAATAACCCACAAATGAAATGAATTGTGTTCAGGGGCTGCACCCACATTTAGACAGGGGCTGCGGCCCCTGCTTTTGTCTTAAAGCCAGGATCGGTTACGATGTAGGGATAGAAAATTCCCACAACAAATTTAGCTGACGAGGTCTTATGTCCAAGTCCCTTATAGCCATGTTTCTGCTTTTGTCTGGATTTGCACCACATGTTTGGGCGGAGTCTTACGATGAACCTCTTTCCGAAACTCCCAGTCCAGTAGCATCACCCACCCCTCAGCCTGACATGCCTCCCAGCGCAGAGGAGCCCCACGAGCCGGTCATGCGGACCTATGGCCGGATTGGCTATCAGATTGATCTCTTTGGCGAAAAACTGACTTTGCCCAGCACCGAATTGGGAGAAATTACGGCGGGTGGCGTGGTTTACCATGAACCCCGAATTGGCGGTATGTACCGCTTTAAAACGGGCAATCTCAAAAACGCCTATGTTTTTATGGACTATACCTTTCTTTCTCAACCCGTCAAAAATCAGCGCACAGGGGATCAGTTTGGCCGATATACCCATTTCCTCGATCTTGGTGTGGGCTATTTTTTTAAGCTCTTAAAAGATCGGATTGAATTGGCCCCCTATTTGGGCATGTCGGCTCAATTTAATCACAACGATAAAACCATCGACGATAAGTCGGTTTATTATCATGTCAATCAAAACAGGCTGGGGTTTGGTCTCGGCACCCAATTGGCTGTGCGCTTTGATGATACCCTGCCTTTTCCGCTTTTTCTCTTTGTCAATTTAGCGGCCTATCCCTTTACTCCGGTTTTGACCGACTCCAGCACGGCCAATTTTCCCAGCAATATGAGTATTTTTCACCTGGGTTTGAGTTGGTATGGCCGGTTTTTGCCCTATCTCGGTGGCGAAGTGGGTTTTCGCCAACAATTCCACCTCGGCAGCGGCGGCAGCGCTAATTTCAGCGCCTCGTGGAGTGAGTTTTTTGCCACCGTCCGCTTTGAACCAGAGGTTTTATTGCCCGGATTTTGACTGCCTTAAAAGGGCTCTCAGTGGGCCTGTCGCATTTTGCGGAAATGGTAACTCATCATCAGTGCTGAGCCGATCGCCAAAAGTGAAAAGGCTGTGAGAATGCCAAAAACCTGTGGCCAACCGAGAATGTCTGAGAGCAAACCTGCCCCCCAGGTGGCCAGCGCACCGCCGATATACCCCACTCCGTCAATCAAACCAGTGCAAGACCCCGCTCCTTTGGAACCAGCAATATCCAGTGTTAAACAGCCGCTCGACATGGAATAAGGGCCCAGCAGGAAAAAACCACTCAGGCCCAACATGATGACCACCATGGTATGGCCGCTTGTGCCATTGCCAGCCATCAGGGTAATGCCCAACATACTCAAAAACAGGCCCACCAACATGACCGCCATGGCTTTGGCGCGGTCGCCATTGGGGGCATATTTATCTGTGTACCACCCCAACAAGACAGTGCCCAAACAGCCCAAAAAGGGAAAAACGGCCGATTGAAAGATCGCCGTTGTTGAACTCATGCCAATATCGACCAAAAATTTGGGTGTCCAAAAAAAGAAGATCGAACGCAAGAAGGTGGTGATAAACGAATAGACCAGCAAATGGCGAAACACGGGCATTTTGAGCAGTGAGAAGATGATCTGGCTGACTTTGAGATCCGCTTGGTCTTCAAAATTGGCCAGGGATTTTTTTTCGGGGTTGGCAGAGCCAAACGAAGCGCCAGGAATCACGTCTCCTGGTTTTTCTTTGGAGGCAAAATACGACCAGACCCAGACCCCACAGACCAAAATTGCGGGGTAGATAAAGAGTTTGTCCCAGCTTTGCCCCTGGCTGACGAGATAACCTGCAAAGAGTGTGGCCACCACGCCGCCAAATTGAAAATTCAGACTGATCCAACCCATGACAGTGCCATTTTTTTCGGGTTCGTACCAAGCGCCAATCGTCTTGGCAATGCCGCCCCAGCCCATTGAAAGAAAATAGCGACAGAGACACCAGACCACCACAAAGAACAGCAAATCCCGCCCAAAGGCAAAGATAATATTGCATACTATTCCCCCAGCCATGCCCAGCAGAAAGATTTTTTTGCCCCCGATTTTATCTCCGAGGGGCCCGTTGATAAATTTGCCAATGGCGTAAGCGATTTCAGAGGTCGCTGCAATCAGGCCCAATTGGGCATTGGTATAACCAAAGGCCTTCTCCATCAGCGGAAAGGCGGCGGAAAGATTTTGGCGAATCAGATAATAGCCCACATAGCCAAAGAGCATCACCAAAAAAGTCCAGGTGCGCCAAGTTTTGAGACGTTTCCATTGGGCTTCGGTCAGTTCCATTTCAAAGTCCTTTCTCTAGCAAAATAAACATACATAGCCCCCTGGCTGCCACTTAAAAAAGCGGATACAGTGCGGCCAAGAGTCCCAGGCTGGTCAGAGAGATAAAGATCGAAGCACCTAATCCCAGCCAAAGTGGCTTGAGGCCTGTTGCTCTGAGCTTGTCCAGACGGGTTTCCAGGCCCAGCGCCGACATGGACATGCAGATCAGAAAGAGATCTATCTCAACCAGCCCCTGCACCAGTTTGGCGGGCAATATCTGGAGTGAATTCACCCCTATCATACCCACAAAGAGCAAAACAAACCAGGGCAGGGGAAGTTCTTTCCAATTGAGTTTTTTTGTCTCGTTCTGGCTTTGAATACGGATATGCCAGGCCAATAAACCAAAAATAACAGGCACCAAATAGACCACACGGGTCATTTTGACCAGACTGGCTACCTGTCCACTCTGATCGCCATGGGCGAAACCTGCTGCGATCACCTGGGCCACTTCGTGAATCGAGGCCCCCACCCAAACCCCATAAACCTGGGGCGAAAAATGCAGGGCCATTTGAGCCAGGGGATAAAGGGTCATCGCCAGGGTGCCCATCAGGGTAATCGTCGCGACGGCATAAGCGCAATCCTGTTCCTCGGCTTCGATCACGGCATCGGTGGCCACAATAGCTGAGGCCCCACAAATGGATGTGCCAGAGGCCAATAAAAGACTCAGTTTGCTCGAAAGCCCCAGCCGTTTGCCCAGCCAAATTGTAAAGAAAAAACTGCTGCAAACGGTCAAACTCAACAGAATTAAACCCTGCCACCCAATACTCTGCACCTGACTGAGCGAGATTTTAAAGCCCAGCAGAATAATTCCCAAGCGCAGAATTTTTTTGAGTGAAAAAGTCAGTCCGGGTTTGTAAAGGGCAGGCCAGCTGCGCAAATTGCCCAAGAGCAGGCCCATAAAAATGGCCAAAAGCAAAGGGCTGAGTGGAAGCCCTTTGGGCAATTCAGGCCCACGCGAGATCCAGATCGACAGGCCTGCCAGCAACGCTGAGAGGCCCACGCCGGGCATGAGGGAGCGCAAAGTGTTTATCAAACGCGTTTAGGCCTTGGCCATGGGCTTTTGAATGACGGCAATGGTGAGGCGGCTGATACAGATCAATTTGTCGGCGCTGTCGCGAATGCGAATTTCCCAAACCTGGGTACTGCGGCCCAGATGCAGGGGGGCAACCCGACCATAGACAAAGCCTTCCGAAACCGAACGCAGATGATTGGCATTGATTTCAACACCCACCACTGCTTGGCTTGTGCGGTCGACACAGAGTGTGCCAGCCACACTGCCGAGGGTCTCTGCCAGCAGAACCGAGGCCCCGCCATGTAAAAGGCCCGCCGGTTGATGGGTGCGGTGATCTACCGGCATTCGGGCTTCAATCCAATCGTTGCCCGTTGCTACACATTCAATGCCCAGCGACTCAGCGGCGGTGTTTTTCATCCAAAAATTGAGTTCATTCAGATCGAGTTGACTAAAATCAGGGGCTGCCATGGGGGCCTCCGGGGTCCGGGTGATAGGTATGGCTCAGTTCGGCAAAAACATTGCGCAAAAGCGGCACATAGACCCGCCAAAAAAAGTCG
>JBFWRL010000256.1:0-4450 GCA_050248915.1 Candidatus Sericytochromatia bacterium | reverse complement strand
ACCCTGAAAGCATTTAAACAGCAATTGGGGCAAATTACCACGGTGATTTCAGAGCACAGCGGTCCTGTGCTCTTTGCAGGCGATTTAAATACCTGGAGTGTTTCGCGCAAAGATGAGCTTTTGAGTGAAATGGAAAAAGCGGGCTTGAGCAATGTGGTCTTTGCCAACGAAAGACGCAAATTTTTGCTGCTGGACTATATTTTTGTCAGAGGGCTCGTGGTGAAAGAAGCGCATCTGCTTTATGATATCCGCAGTTCGGATCATTTGCCCCTGGCGATGTGGTTTTGTTTGGATGAAAGCCAGACAGGGCAGGTCTAACCTGCCCTTATACTTACTTACACCAAGAGAAGATCTGGTGGCTACCGGACGGTTGCCAGACAGTTGCCGGATGAGGGGAAAATCGCAGATTTTCCGATAGAATCAGTGAGGCATACGCCCACAGACAATCATGTTGGGCATGGGTTTGACGCCCCGATCCTCAAAGAATTTAATCCGTTCGGTAAACTCTGTGTAAGAAGCCTGGAAATAAATTGTTGTGTTTTTGAATTGGTTGATGGCCGCATCGAGCAAAAGACCATCTACACCCAAGGTTTGAAACTCGGGGTGAACCACCATTTCTGGGATCCAAGTGGTGGATACTTTATCACTCAGAGCCCGAACCCAGCCGATCATCTCTCCTGAGGCCAAGGTTACTATGGCAACGTAGGTAGAGTTTCCAAAGGCCTGACGGATCAGATCTTCATCCAGACCAGGGCGTCCGCCTCCGATCAGATGATAGAGATCAATCACATGATTGGGATTGACTTCGCTTGGATTTTCATGCAGTTGGAATTGACTCATTGTGCTCTCAATTTCTTGCTCTTTATCACGCTCTAAAAATCACTTAAGTCAGCAGCACCTAAATCAATGATTAAATCAACCTTGAAAAAACAGTGTTTTAAGTCAGCAATACTTAAGTCGGCTCAAGAGCTATTTTAACACAAATTGACCTGAGCGAACAAACACTTGGTTTTGTTTAAAGTGGCAGTGATTCTGCCACTTTTTTCAGCTCATCGGGATGTAAATCGCCAAAGGCCACAGCCACATTTTTGGTTCCGTTACGGGAAAAATAATTATTGGGCGCTTGGTAACTCAGATCGGATATTTTTTTGATCAAATTTAAACTGGAGGCACCGGCCAACAAAGTGACAAAGGCATTTTGTTGCGGACGAATCGTGACTTGCAGGTCATTTAAACCATCGGTGAAGCCCATGAGCTGAATGCGGGCCCCAAAAAGGGTAAAAATTTGAATGTATTTTAATTGAAAACCTGCAGGGATATAACTGGGATAATTCACTTTGATCTTTTCTTTTTTTTCTGCTTCAGCCACGCTGGAATAGGTTAAAAAGGTGTTTTTCTCTTTGCCACTGAGGTTGACCTTGTTGACCCCACTGGGGGCTTGTAAAGGGGGAATCACAACGGGTTTGTCTTGCTTTTTAAAGGTCAAATAATAGGCTTTGGAATAAGGCGGCTGATCGGTGCCCCAATAGCGCTCCTCGCGCAAAACCTGGTAGGTTTCTTTTTCGACCCAGTATTTGCGTCGGGGGGTGAGAAAGCCATTTTTGGGAATAAAATCCAGCACCCAAACCGGATTCAGATTGGCAAATTCTTCTTGCACTTCTAGAGCTGTATAGTTTTGCTTTAAGAGGTTTAAATTATCGCTGATCTGACCGAGAATGATACTTTCGGGCATATCCGAGGTGTCTTTCCCGCCTTCATGTAAAAAGAGCTTTTCATCGGGAAAAAAAGCACTGTTAATCCCGTTGCTCATATGAAAATGAACGTCTCTGATGGCCAACGGGGCAATGATTTGCAGTGAATAATTCTGGCGGTTGGCATAGCGGATCATGGCATTGGCTTTGAGGGGATCGCTGTTGAGGCGCGAGACTTCCAATTCTTTTTCGCCTTCAAACCCAATATTGGAACGGGATTGCAGTGCTTGTTCGACGACCTCAAAAGCGGTGATCGCCTGAGCCTGGGGTAAAAAAGTCGTTAAAGAGAGGGCTGTCAGCGCCGCGAGTGAAAGGGGTTTGAGCAAAGGCTGGAAACTGAAAAAAGATGTGGATTTCATTGTTAAGAACTCTCTTTTTGAATTTCAAATGATGGATTTTAGGCCAATAGACACGCTGGCAGAGAGAAAGGTTCCCCTCAACCAGAAAACTCTTCTTCATATTTGTATTCTCTGACCATCAGGGTTTCAATCGCTTCGCGGGGCGAAAGATGCCCTTCGAGAATATGGTAAATGCCTTCGGTAATGGGCATTTGGATCGCCAGTTCACGGCTCATGTGATAGACACTGCGGGTGGTGGGCACGCCTTCAGCAACATAACCCAGATTGTCCAGAACACTTTGCAGCGATTCGCCTTGGGCCACGCGCTGGCCCACTTGGTAATTGCGGCTGAGGTTGCTGGAGCAGGTGGCGATTAGATCCCCCATGCCCGCCAGACCCCGGAATGTTGAGGCTTGGGCTCCCATGGCCAAACCAAAGCGGGTAATTTCAACCAAGCCACGGGTCAAAAGCAGAGATTGGGTATTGTGCTGAAACCCCAATCCTCCGCTCATGCCTGCGGCCAAAGCAATGATATTTTTGAGTGCGCCAGCAATTTCTGCGCCGATCACATCGCGGTGACCATAGACCCGAAAGCGGGGGGAAATGAGAACGTCTTGGGCCATGCGTACAACCTCTCCAAAAGGGGAGGCCACAACGGTCGCTCCAGGATGGCCCATCAAAATTTCTTTGGCCAGATTGGGGCCTGAGAGCACCCCCAATTTGCGAATGCAGGTCTCTTCGCGAATGATGCTGGATATCCGTTTATAGCTGGAATGTTCAAATCCTTTGATGCAATGAATCAGAATTTGATTGCCCCCCAAATAGCTGCCCATGTCGTGTAAGACTTGGCGCACGCTGGCAGAGGTCACCACCAAAAAAATCAAGGGGCTGGACTTGACGGCGGCTTCCAGATCGGTGGTGGCAACAATCTTGTCTGAGAGCAGCGTTTCCCCGCTGTATTTGGGATTGCGGTGTGTTCGATTGATTTCTTCGGCATTTTCAGCATTGCGCATCCAAAAGGTGACACGCGCACCACTTAAACTGAGTAAATGGGCCACCGTGGTGCCCCAGCTCCCGCCCCCAATCACTGCTGCAGATAATGCGCTCATATCCCGATTCCCATTTGTAAAGAATTGAGGGGATTATACTGGAACTTCTTCGCGCCAACAAGCTGGATCAGGCACAAAGAGGGTTTGGGTAAGACCGTAAGAGGCCGCCAAACAGCCCCCTTTACATTGGTCATTGATGGGACAGGTGCGGCATTTGCCCGCCATATATTGGCGGCGATTGTCCAGTTGCTGCAACAGTTGATTGTTTTGCCAGATATTCAAGAGATTATCGTTGAGCAGGCTGCCCACGGGCTTTGAGAGTTTGCGACAGGCAAAGACATCGCCATTGGCGGTAACAGAGATATAGTTCTTGCGGATATAACAACAGACATCTGTTTTGACATTGTCTGGAAAGGCCCGCTCCAAATTATTGATTAAGGGGTCTTTGATTACCACTTTCACATCGGGGAAGTCGGCGGCTGTATCCAACAGGGTTTCGAGCATCGCTTTAAAACCCAAGCCATCGGCGTAGGCATAAGCGGGTAAGTTGTGGGCATCTCCCTGGGGGAAAATGCGCGAAAAATTGACTTTCGCAAATTTTTCGCGGCGTGCGAGTTCAAACATGGCGTGGAAATGGGCCTGGGTATCATTGTGGCCCTGCATCAGGGTGTAAGAGACCGAGACCGGTTGGTCTTCGGCTTGCAATTGACGTATACCTGCCAGGGCTTTTTCGAATTGACCTTTGCCACGAATGGCATCATGTATCTCTGCGTTGGGGCCATCCAGGCTGATCTGCACGAGATCGACCGCACGAACAGAGACTGCCAGGGCATTTTCGGGCGTAATCAGGGTGCCGTTGGTCAACATCACGGTGGCATAACCTTCGGCCAAAATCTTGGAGAGCATTTCCATCAAATCTTTGCGCAGAAAGACCTCTCCCCCCGAAAGACGAATCAGGATCCGGTATTCTTTGCCCAGATGGTTGTGCAAAGCTGCCAGATCCTGAAAAAGCCGCTCCAGGCCCACTGCGCTTTCTTTGATGACCTTGCGGCCATGGTAACAATGGCTGCAGCGCAGATTACATGCGTCGTTGACTTCGTATTGAATAACAAACGTCTTGCGCGGAGCAGGTTTGACCTCGCTGGGTAGAACCTGCTCCATGAGATTGAGAGACATGCAATTAAGCCCCTATGGGGAGCTTAACAACCGGGATCGTCTTCTCCATTTTTGGTTTTGTTGATCTTCTCGCACATTTTGCAGGCCATTTCTTTTTTGAAATCTTCTGCTGCTGAGGGATTCGATTTTTTGAGTT
>JBFWRL010000255.1:0-4472 GCA_050248915.1 Candidatus Sericytochromatia bacterium | reverse complement strand
CCAGGCCAAACTCAATGCCCCGATTGGGCCTTATGAATACACCTACGACTACAACAACAATCTGCCCAATGTATTCACCTGGCCCCATGCAAACGCCCCCAGTTTTCAGGTGCAGGTCTGCAACCCGGCATACAACTCCAACAAACCCGGTTATGGCTATTATTGCGGCCAACAGCTCTTTCCGCAGGCAGGCAACACCCTCGATGGCCGATTGTATGCCGTTCACGCCTATTCTTTTGATCCACAAATTCAACATGTGACAGCAGGCAGCCTCAAACGCACCATTACCATTCGCAATATCAAAGATATTTTGGGCAACCCTGTGCCGGTTGGAACACATTTGCATTTTAACCAAACCTATTATGGCAATGTCTCCAACCCCAATGGCAACGACATTTACTGGGGCGTGGCTGTAACAACCCCCGGCGAGGTGGATATTGTCTACGAACCTTTCCAACGGATCACTTGCGGCCTCGTCGGAGTAGAAGAATATGTCTATATAACCACCGTTCAAGGGGCTGTTGGCAACCCACTTCATTGGCTGGTCGGCAACCCGATCTATTTCAGGTATGTCGCCTGTTAAAGCAGAAGAAATGCTCTGAATAACCAGCACCCAGCATTCAGCCCCGATTCAGAGGCAAAGTCGAGCAGGGGAAAAGCCGGAGGGGACAAGACGGGCAACAGGAAGGTCGCCGGGTCAGGATGACCAGAGGCGACCTGACTATTAGCTCGTGAAGCACATGGATGTGCGAAATGAGCGGCCCGGCGGTTCACTCACGGCTTCCCCTGCTCCGAGCCACGACCACCTGATTCACGCCCTACAACAGCTTCTCATGCTCCGCCAAGGTCACCCCTTTGAGCTTGAGCACCGGAAACGTGCGCCATTTGGGCAGATCAAAATGCCACCACTCGGTCGGCAGCGGCTCCAAACCGGCCTGGGTCATAGCCTGTTGCAGCAAAAGGCGATTGGCTTTGAGCAAGCTGGGCAATTTGGCATAATCGCGAAAGGCCTTTTCGCTGAATTCGGTATAGAGCGTGGGCATCGGAATCTCTTGGCCTGTTTTGTCGATCAAGGTCAAATCAATGGCAGTACCACGGGTGTGGCGGCCCCCTTTGCGCGGGTGGCTGATAAAATTTTCGTTTTTAACGTGTTGCCAGAACAATTCTTGAAATTCCATCGGGCGGTAGGCATCCCAGACCTTGAGCCGGTAACCGCGCGGCAAAAGATAGGCCTGGGCCTTGCGCAGGCGCTCAGCCAAAGCAGGCTGCACCCAAGCTTTGCGAAAGGGATAAACCGCTTTTTTGAGAAATTGTTTCTCGGTCGCAAAACGCAATTCAACTTCGATGCCTGGCACGGCCTGTTGCAGCTCAACCAGGGGAGACAGGGCTGCTGCGGTCGAGGACTGCGAGAAGGCGGGCAGGCCTGTGCAGAGACAGAGAGCGATGGCACCCAAGCAATGCCGCCAAGAGAGAGGTGTCAAAATAGGATGCTGAGACATGTTCAAGCAACTCCCTTAAGGCTCATACCCCAACCAGGGTGCCAACCAGCGCTCCATCTCAGCTTGGCTCACACCTTTGCGCTGGGCGTAATCTGCCACCTGATCGGCCCCCAAGCGGGTAATGCTAAAATAACGCGCTTCGGGGTGCGAGAAATACCAACCACTCACGGCTGCCGTGGGGGTCATGGCAAAGTGTTCGGTTAAAGCCAGGCCAATCTGTTCAGCATTGAGCAGGTCAAAGATGCTGCGTTTTTCGGTATGGTCTGGGCAGGCCGGATAACCCGGTGCGGGCCGAATGCCCTGGTATTTTTCTGAGATCAGATCTTCAGCCGAAAAATCTTCACTGGCCCCATAACCCCATTCGCGGCGGGCCTTTTGGTGCAGCCATTCGGCCAAGGCCTCGGCCAGGCGGTCAGCCAGGGCCTTGAGCAAGATCGCGTTATAATCGTCGTGATTGGCTTCAAAGCGCGCCACATGGGCATCGAGGCCCAGGCCTGCCGTGACGGCAAAGGCCCCAATCCAGTCTTGGCAACCGGCCTCAACGGGCGCGATAAAGTCGGCCAGGGCCAGATGGGGCTTGTTGCCCAGGTCTTCTTGTTGGCGCAGGCTGTGAAAGACCCTCTGCACATCAGAGCGCGAATCATCGGCATAGACACAGATATCTTCTCCCTGGGCTGCAGCAGGGAAAAAGCCATAAACCGCTTTGGCACTCAGCCATTTTTCGTCCACGACTTGCTGCAGCATGGCTTGGGCGTGTTCAAAGAGATCGCGGGCGGCGGCGCCCATTTCGGGGTGTTGTAAAATCGCGGGATAGCTGCCGCGCAATTCCCAGGCGCTGAAAAAAGGCGTCCAGTCGATATACGGCACCAATTCTGCCAAGTCAATTTCTTCCAGCACACGCACGCCCGAAAAAGCCGGTTGTGGCAAGACCGCCGCTGCCCAGTCAAAACGCGGGGCCCGTTCGCGGGCCTGGGCCAAGCTGAGCAGGGGCCGGGCCGAACGATTGAGGTAGCGCTCGCGGGTCAGGACCTGCTGGGCGCGCACATCCGTCAGATAATCTTCGGCTTGGGAGTCACTCAAGAGCTGGCTGACCACCGTCACGGCCCGTGAGGCGTCGTTGACATGCACCACAGGGCCCTCATAAGCCGGGGCAATTTTGACAGCGGTGTGTTTGGCACTGGTGGTGGCCCCGCCAATCAAAAGCGGAGTTTTAAAATGTAAGCGGGTCATCTCTTTGGCGACATGCACCATTTCATCCAGCGAGGGCGTGATCAGGCCACTCAGGCCGATAATATCCGCGTTCTGGGCTTGGGCCTCGGCCAAAATCCGGTCGGCAGGCACCATCACACCCAAATCGACAATTTCGTAATTATTGCAGCCCAGCACCACGCCCACAATGTTTTTGCCGATATCGTGCACGTCGCCTTTGACAGTGGCGAGCAAGACCTTGCCTTTGCTGCTATTGGACGATTTGTCGGCCTCCATATGCGGCAAAAGCCAAGCAACAGCCTTTTTCATGACCCTTGCGCTTTTGACCACCTGGGGCAAAAACATTTTGCCGGCCCCAAAGAGGTCGCCCACATGGCTCATGCCCACCATCAGCGGGCCTTCGATGATTTCCAAGGGCCGGGCAAAGCTGGCCAGGGCCTCGGGCAAATCCTGTTCGAGATAGCTGTCGATGCCATGAATCAAGGCATGGCTGATACGCTCCTGCAAAGCGCCCTGCCGCCAGCTTTCATCTTTTTCGCGCAAGGTCCCGCCCCGGCGGTAGTTCTCAGCCAGAGTGACCAGCCGGTCAGTGGCATCCGGGCGGCGGTTGAAGAGCACGTCTTCGATCTGTTCTAATAATTCAGCGGGCACATTTTCATAGACCGCCAATTGCCCGGCGTTGACAATGCCCATGTCCATGCCCGCTTGGATCGCGTGGTACAAAAACACGGCATGCATCGCTTCGCGCACATAGTCGTTGCCCCGAAACGAAAAGGAGAGATTGCTGACCCCGCCGCTGATCAGCGCACCGGGACAGGCCTGTTTGATCAGTTTAATCGCATCGAGATAGGCCATGGCATAATCTGCATGTTCTTCCATACCGGTGGCCACGGTCAAAATATTGGGATCAAAGATAATGTCCTGGGGCGGAAAGCCAATCTCTTGGGTCAGAATGCGATAGGCCCGTTGGCAGATCTGCAGCTTGTGTTCAGCCGTCACGGCCTGGCCGCCTTCATCAAAGGCCATCACCACCACTGCCGCGCCATAGCGGCGAATGCGGCGGGCCTGGGCTTTAAAGAGATCTTCACCCTCTTTGAGGCTGATTGAATTGACCACACTTTTGCCCTGCAAGCATTGCAGGCCCGCTTCGAGCACCTCAAAACGCGAGCTGTCGACCATGATCGGCAATTTGGCAATATCTGGCTCAGCGGCAATCAAATTGAGGAATGTACGCATCACGGCCTCTGAATCGATCAGGCCTTCGTCCATATTCACATCGATCAAATTGGCGCCACCCTCGACCTGCTGCCGTGCCACTTCGAGCGCCGCCTCGTAATTTTCTTCGCGGATCAATTTGGCAAATTTGCGCGAGCCTGTGATATTGGTGCGCTCGCCGATCAAACTAAAATTCGAATCGGGGCGGATCGTATAGGCCTCCATACCACTGAAACGTGGCAAAGCGGGCAGCTCAGGAATCTGGCGCGGGGGCAGACCTTGCATGGCTTTGGCAATCGCGGCAATAAATTCTGGGCGCGTGCCACAGCAGCCGCCGACAATATTCAGCCAGCCCTGCTCGGCAAAATCCTTGAGAATCGCTGCCATTTGTTCGGGGGTTTCGTCGTAGCCGCCAAATTCATTCGGCAGACCGGCATTGGGAAAACAGCAGAGGTAAACGGGTGAGATCTTGGCCAATTCTTCGACATGGGAGCGCATTTGCGCAGCGCCCAGCGCACAATTGATGCTGACTGCCAGCAGGTCAAAATG
>JBFWRL010000254.1:0-4473 GCA_050248915.1 Candidatus Sericytochromatia bacterium | reverse complement strand
GCGGCCAAAGAGGCCAGTTATGAATGCGGTCTGCACCCCAAATCCGACCCGCATGTGCAATACAATATTCAGTATTATCTGTTTGCCCTGGCCTTTTTGATCTTCTCGATCGAAATTCTCTATGTCTATCCCTGGGCCGTCAACTTCAAAAAACTGGGGCCCGTGGCCCTGGCTGAAATGGCCGTGTTTTTGTCGGTGCTCCTGCTTGGGCTTGCATATGCTTGGCGCAAAGGAGGTTTGGACTGGCAATGAATCCACTCGAAGGCATTTTTACGGGCCTCTACGCCCTGATCATGAAGGTCAATGAGACCCTGATTCCCGCCCCGATTTACAAACAGTTTTCGACCCAACTTGGGATCATGATGGGCATTACCGCCATTTTGATTTTTGGGCCCGCCACCATGCTCTTTTTAACCTGGATGGAGCGCAAAGTGGTGGCACGTATGCAAAAGCGCTATGGTCCCAACCGCGTCGGTATCTTTGGCTCGCTGCAGCCCTTTGCCGACGGGATCAAGATGTTTGTCAAAGAAGACATTATTCCCAAAGCGGCTGACCCGCTTTTGCACAGTTTGGCCCCGATGCTGGTCGTGATTCCCGCTGTGATGCTCTTTTCGGTGCTGCCTTTTGGCAAAGACATGCTCTTGGTCAACCTCAATGTGGCCACGATTTTTATCATGAGCATCTCCTCAATTGAAACGATTGCGATTCTGATGGCGGGCTGGAGTTCGCACAATACCTACTCGCTGATCAGCTCCCTGCGCGGAGCGGCCCAGGTCATTTCCTATGAAATCCCAATGGGCTTTTCGATGGTCGTGGTGCTGATGATGTCGGGTTCGATGTCGACCTTGGAAATTGTCAAATCCCAGGAAGCGGGCTGGTATATTTTTACCCCTTGGGGCCTGCTCGGCTTTTTGATCTTTTTTATCAGCGGCGTGGCCGAGGTCAACCGCTCGCCCTTTGACATGCCCGAAGCCGAATCTGAATTGATTGCCGGTTTTCACACCGAATACAGCGGCATGAAATTTGGCCTCTTTTATATGGCCGAATTTTTGGGCGCGTTTGCGATTGCTGGTTTTGCAACCACCTTCTTCTTGGGCGGCTGGCTCGGCCCCGCCTTTTTACCCAGTTGGGTCTGGTTCATGCTCAAAAGCTATGTGATTATCTTTGTGATCTTCTGGTTCAGAGGCACCCTGCCCCGCTTCCGCGTAGATCTGATGCTCAATTTCTGCTGGAAATACCTCGTGCCGATGTCCCTGCTGAATATTGTTTTGGCCGCCGCTTGGTATTATCTGCCTCCTGGCCCGATCCAATGGGGTGTGGGTTGGTTGGTTGGCGGCGGGATCATTTTGGGCGTGCACCAAGCCTTGACCTATCACCGCGTCAAACGGCTTTACTCGGCTTACGACCGTCCGGGTGTGGCCTCAGCGCATCCCAGTCCTTGAACAGGGCAGAGTTAGTCTCAAAAGGGAATCCATAGATATTGGGTTCCCTTTTTTAAGGCCTGCATCAAAACAGACAATAATGCAATCGTTCGGGTTCTCTATAAGCATAGGCATTTCGTATTACCCCTGATTTCTCTCAAGACGGCTCTGAGAGTGGCTCACTTTTCGTGACCACTTTTGGCTCCGTTCTCATGAACAGCGACAGTCGTCTGTGGGCGGCAAAAGGGCGTCTATTTCTTTGCTCAGCTCAAGTTCTTTCAAAATGCCTGCTACCACTCCCAAATGATCCAACCGCTCAATCTTCATTTACATTGGGCCAAACTCCTTGCTACAACTGGGTTGCATTGAGTTTAGCATTTAATTCAACACGATGACGCCCTACCCCTGCTCAATGTCGGATAGAACTAATAATCTAACTGATTGGGAGTCAAATGTAAATCCGGTCTTAATTCTCGAATCTGAGAAGGGATAATTAAATTTGGATTATTTTTGACAGAGAGAAGCCTGAGGTTTTTTAAATGTACAATTTCCTTTGGAAGGTAAGAGAGCTGATTATCATCCAAAAGCAACGTCTTCAACTGCGATAATGCAAACACCCAATCAGGCACTTTCTGAAGTTGCATGCCTGAGAGATCCAAATAGCTCAATTTTTGTAAGTTCGCCAAACTCTCTTCCAATTTAACAAAACAATTTTTCAAAGACAAATGGGTCAATTCTGTTAGCCCACTGACAGCCTTCGGCAACTTGTCCACAGAAGTGTCTGCAAGACACAAGCTTTCCAAATGGCTCAATTCTGCAATCTCTTCAGATAATGCTTGCAGGGGATTGGCTCCCAGATCCAAAGATTTCAGTGCACTGAGGGAATAAAATGAGGGGGGTAAAGCATAGATAGCGTTATGTTTGAGAGACAAGGCACTTAATTTATAGAAATCTGAAAATATATCTGGCAATGAGGTTAATTGATTGTGTTCTAAGTGCAAGGCTTTTAAATGCTTGAGTTGCCCCAAAGCAGGAGGAAGTGTTTGCAAGCAGCCGCGACTAATATGTAGGAATTCAAGTTGCTCAAGTAACGCAATTTCGACCGGTAGACTTTCAATAGGGCAAGATTCGAGCCAAATTTTTTTTAATTTGGGCAAAGTACAAAATGCAAGATTTAGTTTTTTTAAAGCAGATGCCATCAGGCGAAAGGCTTCCAAATCTCTCAACTGATTAATACTCTCTGGTAATTCCTCAAAATCACTGCGAAAAAGCGATAAAAAACGAAGGTTGACAAAAAAAGGAATGTTGGTATCCAACAGAACTAAGGGATGATAATAAGAAGTTGCTATGAGCCCAGAAGTGTCAAGACGGTTTTCTATTTCTAAGTATTCCAGCCCATAAAAAGACGCAAAATCATCCAGAGAAGGCTGGAATTCATATCCTCGGATCAGTAAACCACTGACCAGCCAAGCAAAGTTTAATGTATTGTTCCAATCTGATTCGGACTCCACAGAGACGTAAACTGAGCTGGGCATCTCCTTATTAGGCAAATACTTGGCTGAGACCCAATGTGTGGATTCAGACCAAAAATCAAGATCGCTTAACAAGGCTATACCTCTAAATTAAAAAAACTAATTTGCAAAACAACTTAGGGACAATTAAGCGTAGAAGTGCCTGTCCAACCATTATTTTGAAACGATTTGTTGCTACTAATATCCACATATCTTGTTGCTGGAAACACCGTACTTAATTTAGCTTGATCTGAATGATTCGTAAAACCTATTTTTTCGACATTAAAAAGCTTATTGAATAAATTTTCTCCACAACCAATAATTTTCCCTCTATAGACAGGTGAATCATTAATATTAGACCTGTTGCAATGAAAAGAGCAGTGTAAAATGTAGCTTATGAAGATTAGTATAAGTGATTTGAAAACAGAACGCCAATGGCGATCATCAACTGGCTACGATCAAAAGATATTTGCAGAATTACTGGTTATTTTTGAGCGAAAATACCAAGAAATATTTCAAGATAAAATTGAGGATGTTAAAGCTCGCAGTCCAATGCAGAGCAACATTAAAAACTGTGAGGAACTGCTACTTTTCACTCTGTTCAGCTTAAAGTCTGGCCTAACATACGACAATTTGGGATTTGTGACAGGCATGGATGGAGCTACGGCGAAAAGAAATCAGGAGGTAGGACTCCTTGTTTTAAAAGCCGTTTTTGAAGAGACTGGAGATGCTCCTAAACGTGAATTTAAGACAGTAAAAGAGTTTGAGTCATTTTTTGAGCAAGATGAAACCCTCATTGTTGACGGAACAGAGCAGTACATCGAGCGGCCTAAAAACAAAGACAATCAGAAGCAAAATTACAGTGGTAAAAAAAAGCTCACACCGTTAAAACGACCGTCATATCAAGTAAAAACGTAACTGCTCAGGCAGTTTGAGAAAAAGCAAATAATGATACACTACCCGTAATGAATCTTCAAAAGTCAAAGCCAGAGGAATGTTCATCAGAATTTGATGCAATGGTCGCGTTAATTGCGGTTTTGCGTGAAGAAAATAGTTGTCTGAAAGCCCTGGTCGCTAGCCAAACAGCAGAAATATCTACGCTGAAGGGTGAAATATCTGCACTGCAAGGTCAAGTTGAAAGCCTCAAAGCTCAGATTTCAAAGAACAGCAACAATAGTAGCAAGCCCCCATCAAGCGATGGATTCAAGCGCAAAACAAAAAGCCTCCGAGAACGAAGTGGCAAGCCTTCCGGTGGTCAACCCGGTCACCCTGGTTCAACGTTGTCGTTTGTTGAAAGCCCAACCCACACCTACACATATTCTCCAGAATGCTGCCACAAGTGCGGCTATTCATTGGAATCAGTAGAAGCGGGCCATTTTCCTGAACAACGGCAAGTGTTTGACTTGCCAGAAATAACGAGCTTGCAGGAAAAGTGTTTTCGCAGAAAACAACTTTTTCCGCAAGCAGGTAAAATGCAATAGATTCTTCTCCAACTTCTCTATTATCCCAAAATCTTTGACAATTTCCACCCCTCATTTCCC
>JBFWRL010000253.1:0-4475 GCA_050248915.1 Candidatus Sericytochromatia bacterium | reverse complement strand
GCGGCCTCCCCAGATGGTTTTTTGTATATCACCCAAAACTTTTTTGTGCGGCGGTTTGAACTTGAAACACTCCCAGCCAAGGTCAAAGTGGGTGAGACCATTCATATCAAAGGGAAAGCACTCAAAAACGTTGGGGCCACGGGCATCTTTGTCAATGGAGCCATCGTTGGCAGCCCCATGGATATGGCAACGTCTACCCAATTTGATATTCCCATCAGTTTTTCAGAAACGGGCAAACAAAATATCCGGGTGGGTTTTTCTGACCCACCCGTTAACAACGCTTACCAATTTACCTTTTACAATAATTGGAATCTGGAAGTGCTTCCCTGAGTCGGCTCTAAACAAGATCTCTTAAACGGGTGATTTCATTTTGATTGCCCTGGGTAACGGCCCCAATTAAGGAGCGCAGCTCAGGGGTTTCCAGCGATGGATTTTGAAAAAAAGGATGTTCGAGAACTTCTTGCATTGTGGGGCGCAGATCTGGATTGGGATGGGTGCAGCGGTTGATCAGTTGTTCCAATACTGAGGGATTGTCTTTGTTGATTAGGCGGTTGTTGTCATCGCTGCCAAAGGCCAAAATGCGTTCTGGCACATCAATTTTGGCATTGACATTGACGGGGTCTGGGAGTTTAAAAGGAATAATTCCCAGAAAATTCTCATACATCAACATGCCAAAACTAAAGACATCTGACTTTTGCCCGGCTTCTCGGTTTCCATCATGTACTTCGGGGGGCATGTATTCAGGGGTGCCAATTTCAGTTTCAGAAAAAGTGCCTTTGCGTGCCTCGCCAAAGTCCGCCACTTTGGCGACACCTTCATCTGTTAGGAAAATATTGCCAGGTTTGAGGTCCAGGTGAGTCAGACCCTGATTGTGTATATCTACCAGACCGAGGGCGATGTCTTTCATATTGCGCATGAGAATGAGATCATTGGTCTCATCGGGCAAATCAAGTTCTGGCAATGTTTTGCTAATGAGTTTGTCTAAATCGCTGCCTTTGGCCAGTTCCATGACCATCAAAAGTTGTTCGCCCCCATTAAATTCATATTTGACAATGCCTTCGAGACCCAAAATATGTGGGTTTTTTTCCATATTGGCTATGTAGTGGTTGGCCCCTTCTTTGACCATCGAGGTGAAAGCTATTTCTGGCTTAACTTCGTTGGAGATTTTAACAGCAAATTCTTTGCCTTCTTGATCAGTGGCTTTAAAAATAATGCCCCCGCCGCCGGCAGCCAAAAAATCACCCAGGGTAAACTCTTTTGAGCCAATCACCACTTTTTCAGGGACACCTTCATAGCGGTCTAGATTTCTAATATTGACCACTTTATTGGGCATTTCTACAGATTTGATACCCAATATGATATTGTCTACCAATCCTTTTTTATTGTCGGAAAGCGTTGTATATAAATCAAGTTCAGGTTTGACTGGTCGTGCTATTGATGTCATATCTGGAATCACAGCAGATTCAGATCTAAAGATCGCAAAAGGCTCTCCATTTTCATTTGTTTTCGCTACTTCAAGATAAATAGCCTGAATCTGTTGTTTGAGGTCATTTGAACGTGAATACCATTGTTCATCCCTTTGGCCCTTGGGGGTGTCTGACATGGTATGCATTTCATCTTTTAATCTGACTATCTCATTATAGATTGCATTTTTTCGTTCAAACTCCAGGAGTTGAGGCTTAAAATTTTCTTCAGCCTGCTTGATCAAGCCACTGTATTTGTCATCACGCATACCAGCCACAGATTTGATCACTTCATTGCGGAATTCTTTTTCGGTTTTGGTGGTCAAGTGAAAGATCAAATCACTGTGTTGGCCGCTCATCACTTTGTTGACTTCTCCCTGCATCATACGTGAAGCTTTGGTTTGGGTCTGTTGTTGCAGAGAGGAGTTGCTTGTCAATGTCTTTAAAAAGTGGCTTTTGGATTTAAAAGCGCCCCGCAGCCCTTTTTCGATTCCACTGAAATTGGTTTTGAGAATATCTGAAACTGAATTCATGCCGCTGGTGTCTTTGGGGGGCAAAGGGGGTGTGGGGTGCTCCTGTTCCAACACCAATTGGCTAATTTGACTTTTATTGCCTTGAATACTCGATGAAGAGCTTCTTTCCAGGTTCTGATCAATTTCATGGGGCTGGGGCAGTGGCGGTGTTTGGTTGGTATTGGTCGTTTTAAAGGCCTCTGGATTGGGTCTGGGAGTGGTGGGTTCAACCGATGTCAAAGATGTGTTGCTGATTGTGCGGCTGGACTCATTTAATTTGGGCAGGGGTTGAATTTGAGACTGACTGGGAATGCGGCTGAGGTCTGACATGGGAATGATTCCTTAGTTGGGTTGATGTCACTACTATAGCAAATAGTGTTAACACTGTCAACATTAGTTCGGATTTGATTGATTTGGGTGTATCAAAAGACTATTGTAAAAGCTGAATACGCGCGCCTTCAGGGTATTTTTGCACTTCGATTCGGGTGGGGAACAGCGATTTGAGATCGTCGACATGGGTGATCACCAAAATGCAGGCGTAAAGGTTGGAGACGGCATTGATGGCCTCGACCAAGCGGCTTTTGCCTTGGGTATCTTGGCTGCCAAAGCCCTCATCAATCACCAGGGTTTGCAATTTGGCCCCTGCCCGTCGCGCCAAGGTTCGGGAGATAGCCAAGCGAATGGCAAAATTGACGCGAAAGGCCTCACCCGCGCTGAAGGTCTCATAACTGCGGGTACCCAACTCATCGCTAATGAAAATATCCAAGGTTTCACTCAAGGCATCTCTTGATTTGAGGGATTTTAAGGTTTGAAATTTGAGGTGCATGCGCCCTTCTGTCATTTGGCTCAGTAAATCATTGGCCGCCTGTTCTATTTCGGGCAGGGCATTTTCGATGACGACGGCCTGAATCCCCTTTTGACCGAAGATGTCAACCAGTTCGGCATAGAGTCGGTGCTCGTTTTCCAGGTTCTGAAATTGACTTTGATAAGCCTGCAAGTCTGCTTTTTGATCGGCCAGGGAACTCAATTCTTTGTCCAGCGAAAAGAGCCGGGCGTGTAATTCTCTTTCCCGATTTTGGGTCTGGCTGAAGCTGACAAGAAGGGGGTTCAATTTGGCTGAATTTTGGCCCAAAAGTTCGTTTAAGCTGGGCAATTCAGCCAGGTCTAAACGCAATTGCTGGGCTTCGACCAGCAATTCTGCCAGATCAGCATCTAAACGGGTCTCTTGATTTAAGAGCTGTTCCCAGGCCTCTTGACCGGCTTTTAAGGCCTCCCATTTTTGTTGATAAACGCGCAGGCGCACTAATTCAGCCTTGTTCTGATTGAGGCTTTCGGGCAAATGGGCCAGCGGGTTTAAATAAGCTTCGTGTTCGGCAATGGCTTGGCGTATATCTTGCCCAAAGGCCTGAGCTTTGAAGGCCGTTTGACAGGTCTGAAAGTCGCGCTCGGCCTCTGCCAGCTGGGGAGAAAGCGCTTGCATGGCCTCATGGGCCTTGAGCAATTCATGGTGGCGAAGTGCTGCCGCTTGCATCCCATTTAGTTGTTTTTGGGCTTGGCTGTGAGCAACTTCGCTGTAGTTTAATTGCTTTAATTTTTGCTGAAGTTCTCGTTCTGCTGCCTGCGCACCTTGCCAGTCTTGAGAATTTTGCCAATTCTCTGCGTTCAGCAGGGCACGTTGCTTTTCTTGTATCTGGGTTTGGAGCACACTGACGCGCTCGCTTTCATGTTTGGCTTGGGCCCATTTTTGCAACAGGCTCTCTCGCTGTTTGAGTTCGCGCGTTAATCTGACAAATTCTTGGCGACAGTGGCTTGCCACTCTTTCGTTTTCAGTTATTTCTGTATCGATCTGTTCCAGGGCTTGGCTGACTTTTTCATGTTCAAGTTGATATTTATTCACCAACAAAGCCACATCTTCTGGGTTCAAAAGTCGTTCACAGAGTGGACAATTGTCGGAGGCATGCTCCATCAGGTTGTGGGTTTTTGCTTTGATTTCAAGCAGACTCACTTGGTGTTCTGCTTTTTTTTCTGCCAAAGTAAGACTGAGGTGTTTACAGCTTTGGCCTTGGGCTGTAATTTGTTCTAGATCTGCCTGGGCGCGATCGAGTATTGCCAAATCTGTCTCTATTTGTGCCATGCTGAGACTGTAGGTTTGGGCCTGTTCCAATTGAAGCTGATCTTCACGGATTTGGGCGTTCAGGCGTGTGCATTCGGCGTTTTTTTCAGCTTGCATGCCCTGTAATATTTGTGTTTGGGCCCAAAGGGCCTTTTCCCATTCGCGAAAAGACCGGGCTTTTTCTTCGAAGGCCAAGACGTCATTTTGACAGGTTTGCAAATCTTGCCAGGCTTTTTCAATGGATTCCGAATCCGCAATTAAACGTAGATATTGTTGCTCTTCTTTGCGCAGATTGTCTAAATTGTTTTGGGCCAGTTGCAATTCTTTTTCTTTGGCATATTGCAATTGTATCCACTGATTTTGAACGGTTCTCAGGGTCTCTTGTCG
>JBFWRL010000252.1:0-4581 GCA_050248915.1 Candidatus Sericytochromatia bacterium | reverse complement strand
TGCCAATTTGCCGCCGGCGTGGGAAGGAGGTGGGTATTGCGAATCAAGGCCGCTACCTGAAAGACAAATGGCATGGCGTAGACCTGGCCCTGATAAGACAAACCGGTCCGGCTGAAAGGCAAAACATGTTCCAGACTTTGGTTCAGGGGTTTTAATAATTTTTGCTGGGCCAATTCCCCCACCCAGTCGTTCATCACATACACCAACTCTGGGGCACCCGGCTCACGGGCCTCCCCACTATAACGCGGCTTGAGATCAGAAAAAGGCATAAAGCGCAATTTTACTTTAATTTGGGGGTTTTGATTTTCAAAAGTTCGGGCCACGGCTTTAAAAAACTTCATCTCTTTTTCATTGCTGTCCAGCCAAATGGTCAAAGCGCTGGGGGCTCGCTCCGCTGGGCGGCAGGCCGCCAAGCAGAAAAAAACAGAGAGAAAAGTAAACACCGAAGATCGCCGTGATTTCCGCATGATTCAGTCTGACGTGTCTGAGCGATTTTGCCAATACCCCTGGATAGGTTTTAGGGGGTAAGGTGTTTGCTGTTAGGGAAACAGTTACTTTGCCTAAAACCCCATTCTCTCTCAGAACCGAAATCCAAACGCCTCCTCAGGCAGTTGAAAGGGAAGTTGGCTCAAATTTTCTGGGCGATAGAGAGCAAGCAATTCAGCCAAGGAGAGGGCTTCTAACTTGGGAATCAGGCCCAAGCTGTGGGCAAAAAAACCCAGCAAAGATTCGGGTGACAGACCGGTTTTTTGAATTTCACCCAAAGTCAAGGCCCCTGAGCGTTTGGAAAGCCGCTGACCTTGGGCGTCATGGAGCAAAGGCACGTGTAAAAATTGTGGAGCGGGTCGCTCAAGCAATTGATAGAGCCAGACCTGAGCAGCAGTACTGGGTAAGAGGTCGTCCCCGCGTACCACCTCGCTGATTTCCATCGTCAAATCGTCGGCCACCACCGCCAATTGATAGGCCCACTCTCCGTCTGCCCGCAGCAAAACAAAATCCCCGACCTCAAAGGCCAGAGAGCCCTTGAGCAAATCTTCAAATGACACGGGGGCTTGGGGTCCGAGTAAGCGCAAGCTGGGCTGTTTGCCCTGGCGAATTTTTTCGCCTTTTAAGACTTCATTTAAAGCCCGCTCAGCCAAACCATACCCCTCCATCGCACCATGGGGGGCACTTGCAAGGGTGTTGAGATCTTTGCGCGAGAGATAACAGCGGGAGAGCCAAGGACTCAATTTTTGCAGAATAGCCTGATAATGGGACTGTCTCAGACTTTGTAAATAGGGGGCAAATTTTCCGCCGAGGTCTGGGCCTTCATCCCAATCCAGCCCCAACCAACGCAACTCGGCCATATTCTGTTGATATACCCCCGCTTTGCAGCGTTGTGAATCGAGATCTTCGATCCGCAAAACAAAACAACCCCCTTGAGAGCGGGTGTGTAACCAGGCTACCAGCGCTGTGCGGGCATTTCCCAGGTGCAGCCCCCCTGTCGGTGAAGGGGCATAACGGCCGCGAATCAGTTGCATCGTCTGACTTATTCAACTTTGGAGGCAGATTTGATGGGATCAGTTGAATCTTGGCCTGTGCCCTGATCCGTGCTTTTTTCAGATTGAATGTGGAGAAAAACCTTTAAGCCCAAAAGCAGCATCGACATCACCAACAAAAATTTGGCCACTGCTTCAAACCACAATCCGGCCAAGAGACTGGGCAAAGCCAGAATTGCAGCCAGAAAGAGACCAATAAACCAAAGTGTGCGCAGGGCCCGCAGAGGATCTTTAAACATGCCTGTATTTTAGCTCAATCTATGACTTTCTGTTTGCACTGATGTCAGGTCTGAAAAAGTGTTAAAATAAACAGTAATGTTTAGCAAAGCTATTTACCTGCTTGCGGAATTTATGATTCCGGCTCCGTTACCCGTTCAATTCTCCGTGCCTGATTTCCGACCTATTTGCAGCCACCAACATCATCATCAAAGTCCAAAGGAAAGCACGATTCCATGAGTGATATTGTCTATCAGTTAAAAATCAGCCTGAATTTCAGTGAACCGCTCATCTGGAGACGGTTTTTGGTTGATGGAGACACCACCTTGGATGAATTCCACGATCTGATTCAAACCGTGATGGGCTGGGGCAATGAACATCTCTATCAATTTATTATCAATGATCGCATGTACGGCGATGGCGAATTGGGCACCAGTTCCCAGCGGGCAGACTCCAGTGAGGTCACTCTGGGCAGCCTGATCAAACGCCCCAAAACCACCTTTATTTATGAATATGATTTTGGCGACGGCTGGGAACACGAAATTGTTGTCGAAAAAATCCGTCCCCGTTCGCACTTTGATGTGGCTTTTATTCCCTTTTGTCTCGAAGGTGAACAGGCCTGCCCACTTGAAGATTGCGGGGGCATTTTTGGTTATTATGAAATTCTCGATGCCCTCAAAGATCCCGCCCATCCCCAACATGCCGAAATGGTTGAAGCTTGGGGTGAATTGGGCAGCGATCTCGACCCCGAAAGTTTTGAACTCAAATGGGTCAACGACAGCCTGCGCCAAATGATGGGTTAAGGGCGCTTGAAAGCCTTTCGCGCATGTGAGATGATAAAGGTAATCTGCGCCCGCTTTTTTAATAACACTTTAAATAAATTAATATTTCTTTAAGAAAGATTTAATATTTGTAGGCGATATTCAGATTAGGCGCCATCTGTGTTTTCGTAGACACGGGTAAAACTGGATGCCACACCATGAGAAAGGAAATTTGCTGCAAATGCAAGTAGGGAACAACCAAGCTGGATTGGTCGGAAAAACACAACCCGCCCCCAAGACAGAAGCCCCGCAAAAACAGACCACGCTTGATAAAGGGGTGGATTGGGTAAAAGAAAAAACCCAAAAAGGCACCCTCGTTGGTGACCACTATATCGCCGCCGGAGCGGGAACCCTCGTTGGTGGTACAGCAGCTATCGCTGGTGTCGCCAAAATTGCCGATAATGTGCCCGCCGTCGAAAAAGCCCTGGATTTTGTCTTTAATAAAAATGGCAAACTCTTGGCAGGCAGCATCAGCCTGGGTGCTTCAGCAGTCCTGGCTGAAGACGCTATCCAAAGTTTCAAAGAGGGCAGTACAGTCAAAGCCCTGGCTGAAACCGGTGGAGCGGCCGTGACGGGTCTTGGCGGTGTTGAATTGGTGGGTCGCCAATTTAATATTCCTGTCGCCAACAAAGCCCTGAGCAAAACCCTCGACTTTATGGGAGACAATGCCCAAGCCCTGATTGGAACCGGTGCTGCAGCTGGCGGTGCAGCTGCCATCAAAAAAGGCGTTGATGAAATTTCACAAGGCAATACGGGCAAAGGCGCAGCTTATGCCGCTGGCGGAGCCGTCGCTCTACTCGGTGGAGGTGAATTGATTGGCCGTCAGTTTAACGTGCCTGTCCTCAAAGAAGCCCTGACTGGCCCCGCCAAAGCCCTGTTCACCTCCAAAGGTGGCATGGGTGTCGCTGGTGGTGCCGTAGCCCTGACGGGTGCTGGAGCCGTTGTCGATGGCGCTCGCCGTCTCAGCACAGGCAAAGGAATTGTCAATGATGCCGTGGGCATGTTGGAAATGACCGCGGGTGTGACGGCCGCTGCGGGTGGCACCACCCTGGTGGGTATGGCCACTGGCTCCGAAAAACTGACCCAGGCCCTGCCTGAAACGGCTCACTTCATTGGCGCTACTGCCGCCCTGGGGACCGCTGTGGCCTTGGGCAAATACACGGCAACCAGCATGCAAAAAGACGGTCTGACGTACCTCAATGCCGCCACCGGCGCAGGTGCGGCCTTGGCTGGTCTCGGAGGCGTTGAGTTGGTCGCTGATAAGCTCGGCGTTTCTGTGCTCGACAAAGCCTTTACCAAAGGCTGGAAACCCGTTTTGGGCGCAGGCTTAGCAGTAGCGAGTTACAAACTCGGTGCCGGCGCAGTGGCTGAAGCCAAAGATGGTAACATGCTCAATGCTGCTGGTCAAGCCGGTTTGGGCTTTATGACAGCCGCGGGCAGTGCGGCCGTTTTGGGTGATGCCCTGAATATCCCCGTGTTGGATACCTTTGGATCCAAAACCCTGGAATTCATTGGCGACAAAATGGCCAAACCGGTCTTTGAGTTTGCAGTCAAAAATCCCGGCCTGACGCTGGGTGCCCTGGCTGTGGCTGGTGGTGCCGGTGCCTATGCCTATTACAATAACAAAGGCGAAAAAGAGGCGGCCCAAGCCGCTGAAAAGCCAGCCAAATAAAAGGGTTTTCCCTTTCCTTTTCTCACACTTGCTCCCGCCCTATCAGGCGGGAGCCTTGTGTGTGAAAATACTGAGTTTCTTAGCATCTAGATGTTTTCAATTTTCGGATTGTGAATCGAACTTAAGTCTGTATTTTGCCCATGTCTGAGTCCCATTTTTATTCCACTCCCGGCTGGAACCAAATATCTGGTTCCCCCAACTTTACCATCGTCATCCCCTGTTATAATCACGCGGCGACTTTGCCAGAAGCAGTACAAAGTAGTGTCAGCCAGTGCGAATCAAATTGGGAATTGGTGATCGTTTTCGATGGCGGCACGGATCAGTCCGAAGTGGT
>JBFWRL010000251.1:0-4647 GCA_050248915.1 Candidatus Sericytochromatia bacterium | reverse complement strand
CATGAAGATCATCTCTCAACCCTCCAGTTAATTCGCGAAATATCCCAGAGCAAAAGCCTGAATGTGGCTGTGTTGCAAGATTTACAGGGCCCCAAAATTCGCATTGGCGAAGTGGAGGGCGGCGAGGTGCAATTGGTGGATGGCAGCCTTTTTGCCATTACCACCGAAAGCTGTGTCGCCACAGCTGAACGCGCGTCGGTTTCGTACCCCTATCTGCTGGAAGATATCGAGGTGGGAACGCGGGTCTTGATCGATGATGGCCATATGGAGCTCAAAGTCGAAAGTAAAAATGAAAAAGAACTGATTTGTAAGGTCATTCATGGCGGCCCCCTGCGCCCCAAAAAGGGTGTCAATTTTCCTGATGCCTCTTTGCAAATTGCCGCTTTAAGTGCCAAAGACAAACGCGACTTGGAGTTTGCGGTCCAACACAAGGTCGATTTTATTGCCGTCTCGTTTGTGCAGCGCCCTGCTGATGTGCTCGAAACCAAAGATTTTTTAACCAGCAAAGGGGCTTATATTCCCGTCATCGCAAAAATCGAGCGGCAAGAGGCAATCAACAATATTCAGGCCATTATCGACATCGCCGATGGCGTGATGGTGGCCCGCGGCGATTTGGGGGTCGAAATTCCAACCGAACACGTGCCTCTGGCTCAGAAAAAGATCATCCGTCTCTGTAACGAAGCGGCCAAGCCCGTGATTACTGCCACCCAAATGCTCGATTCGATGATCCAAAGTGCCCGACCGACCCGCGCAGAGGCCTCAGATGTGGCCAACGCTATTTTAGATGGCACTGACGCGGTTATGCTTTCCAATGAGACAGCCACAGGCAAATTTCCGCTGGAGGCCGTCAAAACCATGCACAATATCGCCCTAACGATCGAGTCAGAAATGGCAAAAAGTATGGAGCGCACAGCCCCGCGGCAACTCCACGCCCAAAATATCGCCACAGCCGTGGGCACCGCAGCTTGCCAAATGGCCCGCCACCTGCATGCCACAGCCATCATCACGGCCACCTTGGGTGGCTCAATTACCCGGCAAGTGGCCAAACACCGTCCGGCGATGATGGTGATTGCCGCCACCCCCCTGGAAAAAACCTGGCGCGAAATGAATTTGCTCTGGGGAACGTATCCCCTGATGATCACCCCTTCTGAAGATACCGATACCCTGATGCGCACGATTTTGGATCAGGCCATTCAACACGAATTGGTCAGCCAGGGCGACACTGTGATTATGACTGCGGGCATACCCGCTGGTCAGCCCGGCTCCACCAATATGATCAAAGTCGAAACAGTCACCAAAGTCCTGGGCAAAGGCATGGGTCTGGGCAATAAACTGGTCAGCGGACGCGCCATTTTGGCACGCACAGCTGAAGAGGCCCTGACCAAAATTCAGGATGGGGATATTTTGGTGACCAGCATGACCACCCGCGACTATATGCCATTGATGGACCGCATCAGCGGAATTATTACGGTAGAAGGAGGCCTGACTTCCCATGCCGCCATTGTCGGAATGTCGCTGGGCATTCCCGTTTTATTGGGTGTCTCCGAGGCCTTTGACATTATCCGCGAAGAGGGTCAAATCACGATCGATCCCGGTCAGGGCCTGATCTTTACAGGCATCCCCAATATTACCTGATTTTTGCCTCCAGACATGCTGTCGTTATTGCGTGCGCTCTTGGAGTGGCCCTGGCTGCTTCTGCTCAATCTTTGGAATCATTTTTATACCTTTGCGCTCTGGTTACAGGAGGTTCGGCAGTTTTACCGCTACCCACCGCTGATCAAAGCCGATCTGCTCTGGATGTTGGACTACGCCTGGAGCAGCCCCTTTGCCTTGAGTCGCAAAGCCACCCAAAAAGACGCTTTGCCAGAGGATTTGACCGTGTATGGCGAAACCCCCTGGACCACATTGGAAACCCTCTGCAAAGCCGTCAAACTGACTGAAAAGGATGTCTTTGTCGAATTGGGCTGTGGCACAGGTCGGAATCTCCTGTTTGTGCCCTTGATGTTTGCTTGCAAGGCCCAAGGCTACGAATTGGTACCCCGCTTCGTCGATAAACTGCGCTGGCTGCTCCACGCCACCCAATTGGAAAGCAGTGTGGAAGTCTTTTGTCAAAACTGGTTCGAGGCCGATTTAAGCCAAGGCAGCGTCTTTTTTTTGGTGGGCACCTGTTACAGCGACGCCCATTTGCAGTTGGCTTCAGATAAATTAAAAGAGATCAGCGCTGGCGCGAGGACCATCACGGTCTCGTGGCCCTTGCCGGAGAGCGAGTTTGAATTGCTGCAAAGCAAAGAATTGGCTTTTTCCTGGGGCAAAGGCACCGTCTATATCCAGTGCCGACGCTGAAAAACAATAGTAAATACCTTCCTGCCAGTGGATAAGTACCTGGGCTAAAATGTAAAACAGTCAAACATTAAACAGTGTGTTCAAGCCGAAAAGAAAGAAGTGACTCCAGATGAGTGATACCTTGACCTGCCCCAAATGTAAAAAAAGCAATCCCTCCAGCAATGTGGCCTGCATCTGGTGTGGCGCCATGTTGATGTATCAGCGCTTACAGCGTTGTTTGGGTTTCAAATCCCGTTAAACCCTTGCTTGAAAGCGTTCCAAAACAAAATCCCCGGTTGTGTAAAACCGGGGATTTTAAATTGAGGTGGGCAGTACAAGATTCGAACTTGTGACCTCCTCGATGTCAACGAGATGCGCTACCACTGCGCCAACTGCCCATTTATTTAAGAAGTATACGACATCTTAACATGTATGCGCTCATCGCTCAAGATGATTGGAGCAAATGCGATTTAAGCTGCTTGAAGCAGATGCGTTATAATGATCACGTTGAAGCAACTCAAGATAGAAGAAAGAAGGCCGTGCGTGAGTAAAGAGGACACTGTACAACAGCTACTCGATAGAGGCCTGCAGGCCATGCAGAAAGAAGACATGGAAACAGCCCGGAGCTGTTTTCTGGAATGTATCCAAATTGATGATTCAATTGCCTCTGCTTATAATAATTTGGGGCTGCTGGCCCTGGGCCAAGGCAATTTAGAGCAGGCCAAAGAACAATTGCAGATAGCAATCGAAAAAGATCCGCGCCTGTTTAGTGCTTATACCAATTTGGCCGCGATCGAGCAGAGCCGAGACAATCTCTCAGATGCCGAGCGCCTTTACCTCAAATCGGTTCAGCTCAATCCCAACGCCTCTGAGGCCTATTACAATCTGGGCCTGCTCTATGTCAAACAGGAAAAACTGGTTCAGGCCAAAACCGCCTTCGAAAAAGTCACCCAACTCAACCCCGACAATTATGATGCCTTTTACATGCTCGGCAATGTTTACGGCACCCTGCAGGACTAGTACGCCTCGATTGCCAACTTTCAGTATATTGTCTTTCACCTGCCTGAAATTCAAGAGGCCCGTGTGGCCTTGGCAGAGATGTATCGCCGCCAGGGCAAATACCCGCTGGCGATTCAAGAACTGCGCGCCGCCCTCGAATTGAGCCCCAACGATGTCGATGTCTTGCAACATCTGGGCCTGATTTTTCTCGAAACCGCCAATGGCGAAATGGCCTTGGGGGCTTTTGAGCGTTTGGTTGAACTCGATCCCAACCGGGCTGACGCCTATGAAACCCTTGCCATTCTCTACGATTTGGCAGGTTTGGGCGAGGCTGCATTGGAGTCTTGTCGCAAAGCGATGGAATTGGACCCCGAAAATGAACGCACCCGCGATACCTACGCTGAAATGCAGAAAAAGAACGCTGAAATGGCTGCCTCAGCGGAAGCCGCAATGCCCCCCCCAAGCGCCACGGAAGAAATCCCCGCAGCAGAGGAAGCCTAAACAATGTTCAAAGTTTTGTATATCGTCACCGGAGACACTTCTTTTGACGAAATGCTGTTTTTGGATATTTTTATCAACCAATTGCCCAGCAAAGAGATCGAAAACTGCATTTTGGCTCCCCCTCTGCCCTTGAGCCATGTGGTCTTGAGAAACCGCCAGGTGCGGATTGAACAGGGCACCCGCGCCACCACCCGCGAAACCTGGCAGGCCCTATTGGCAGAATTTCAACCCCAGGTAGTGATTCTCTGCGATCCCGCCATTTTGCTCAGCCCGGATGCCCAGGCTTTGAGTTATTTTGATCTGGAATGGCTGGAAGATCTGCCCTGTGCCTTGAGTATTTTTGACTTCCGGGCCAATTTACTCAAAGCCGAAAATGGCGAACTGGCGCACAAACACTATATTCTCAACGACATAGAACCGCCCGCCACCCTCGACTACGATTTTTTGATCAAAATCTGCCCCCCCCACGATTTTACCCCCAGCAGCAATCCCAAACTGATTCACTGGCACAACCGCGACCTGATGCCCCAACTCTCGGTCTATGCGGTCAAAGATGAGACCCGCCAGAAGCTGGGTGTGGCCAAAGACAGCAAGGTCTTGACCTTGGTTTTTCCGGTCGAAAATATCATTATGGCCAGCGACAAAGGCCTCGGAAACCATTTTCAATTGGTCACCGACCTGATGATCCACTATCTCAATCAGCTCAAGGGCCATTACCACCTCTATGTGGTCAATATGAGCCCACCGAGCGAAGAGACCGACTTTGACAATGTCAAAGTACGTTATTTAGAAACCCTCGAAATGGACCTGCTCGACTCCCTGCTC
>JBFWRL010000250.1:0-4806 GCA_050248915.1 Candidatus Sericytochromatia bacterium | reverse complement strand
GTGAGGCAGCACCTGCACTGGAGGGTGTTTTTTTGAGTTTGGCGACCACCAGGCGCTCTTGGGCCAGGGATTGACGGTGTTTGGCAATCTCAGGGTAATGCTCCAGCAAAGTGTCCAATTCTTTTTTTTCTAGCTCACAAACGGTGCAGTCGGTGCGGGCCCGCACCGTGGACTTGCGTGGCTCTGTAAAGATAATGCCCATGTAGCCGAAGCTATCACCGGCTTCCAGCAGCATGGTTGGCCCCGCTTCGCTGCTGCTGACCAGCTCAACCTGACCCGATAAGATAAAAAACATGGAGCGCCCCAATTTGCCTTCTTGCAAAATCAGCTCTCCAGGCTTAAAACGCTGTCTGTGGAGACATTTTTCCAATTTGTCGTAAAACTCCCAAGGGGCATGGGCAAAGAGAGGCACGTCTTTGATCATCGACTGCAAAGTCACCATTTCAGCAACAGGCGGCTCTTCATAGCGATCAAACGACTTGGCTGTGTCCATTTGATAGGGGGCTTCTGAAGGCATTTCAGAAGCAGCAATATCCAGGTGCAATTGGTGCAAAAAGCTGAACCAGACAATCTTTTTGGCAATCGGATTGATCTCCATCACGCGGTTGCGATCAATCAAGACCACGTTCTGGTTCTCGCGGCGCACCATATGCAGCGGCTCATCCATGCGAAAGCGTTCATCTTGGCCTGGACGATAATAGATACATTCGTGGCGAATATCCCCTTCATCGTCCACAATCAGCAGGCGGTAATGGCCGGCATCAGCGATCAGGGTATCGCCATTAAACAATCGCTGGGCGGCAATCGGACGGTTCAGCTCAAGACCATCACCAAAGGTGCGAAAGACCTTGTCTGCACGCATCTCCAAGATCCGATCATTGCCCGTGTCCGTCAGCAAATAGGTCATTTCATGGGTGTATTGGATATCCGAGGGCTGATTCAGACGCAGGGGATGGTTGCCTTTTTTGCCTTTTTCACCCCATTGCCAGGTAATTTTTTGCTCAGTGTCGACCTCAAAGACCCGGTGATGGCCTTTGTCGACAATCAAATAGCGATTTCCGCCGATCTCGCGGCTGTAACGTGTGGATTTGACGGGCTCAAAGAGATGCAAAAGTGGATCGCGCTCACTGGCCAAACGCCAAACTTCGCGTCCACCGGGGTCACATTCAAAGACCGCGTTGGCCTGCCGATCGGTCACCAAAACGTGAAAATCCGAGAGCCAGAGCATGTCCCAGGGCTGCCGCACACCGGGCAAAACCTTGAGATTCATTTGCCAGGTGACATAATTAAAGCGGTGGGTATTGACCAGCAAAAGCCGGCCTTCGTTGACATCGGGCACCGCAAAATAACCCGAAGGCAACCAAGTTTGAGCATGGGCCGAAGCAATTTTGCGTTTGAGGGCCCGCTCAGGATCGAGCAATTCAAGCCCACAGGTGTGGCAGGTCCAGGAACCCAAGAGCGGGGTATGACAATCGGGACAGTGGGTGGGGGGGGTATTATACGGTTGGCGCGCCGGTGCCGCTTGCAACTCCAACATGGTCAAAATCGAATCGCGCAAGACCACTGTTTGCAAGGATTTCCCTTGCAACAGATCGGGAACAAAGACCCGTGCGGCATCATAATCTTGCAAGCGAATGCGCACATTTGCCGCCTGTTCACGCAATTTGTCCAGGGCCTCGGTTTCGCCATCGAGGTCTAAGCCACTCTGGGCATAAAAAGATGCGGTCAAAATTTGCAAAATAACGGCTTCAGCTGACACTGGCAAAGGCAAATTATCGCAGCGGCGGGGTTTGGCCAAATGAACAGCCGACTCAATTGGCGACAATTGCAAAAGTGCCGTGCTCGGCAAGGTAACAGCTGTGGGCACAGGCTGCAAACGCGGGGGAGCCACAGGCTCTTCTGGCTGGGGCAGGGACTCTTCGCTGTGGGAAAGCAGAGTGCCCCCTTCATCAAAGGCTTCCACAGTCAGGGTTTCTGTTGAGACAATTTCCAAGACGGTCTCTTTTTCGGGTGGAAGCGGCGGCGGAAAGAGTTCCAATATCTTCTCGGCATCAACCAGGCCTTTTTCCAAAAGCAGATCTGTCAGTCTGCGCACCTGCTGGCGCAGGGGGTTGGGACCCGCCATCGCCAATTGGCTGGGAGGCAAATGGGTATTCAGAATTTCGGCCCCCATCAGCGATAAATCCTGGGGGTTCAAAAAGACCAAACGGGGCAAACCCGTGACCGGCTGGCGCAAAAGCACAGCCAAGTAATGGGGGGTGAGATAGAGCAAATCCGTGGGAGCCAGACCCGCTTGGCTCCAGAGTTCGCCTTCAAGCGGCACCTCTTTGAGGGTGGCCAGGGTATTGAGATCCAAAAGACGCAAAAGCGGCTTGGGAGAAAGAATCAGCAGGTAGAGTTTTTGTTGGGCCACATTTAAAAGCAAATTGCCAGGGATTTCGGGATCGAGGGTGTATTGCTCCAAAGACCCAGCCTGAATATCCAAAACAGACAGATAAGGGGCTTCGTTGTCGGTAAAATAGATCTGGCCTTTGCTGTCATCAAAAGCCAGATTGAGGCAGAGCCGCGAGCCGGGCTCGCGCAGAGAATAGACCTCGCTGGGGGTGTGGTTGAGATTGGAGAGCAGGGTCAAGTCACCGGCCGCCCGGTCAACCACACAGACCTGCTTGCCCTGGGGTGAGATATACAGATCATAGGGCCCGGCACTGGGGGTCACTTCTCGCGAGAGTGAGGGGTCGAGCAATTCTTGGCTCAGTCCCAAATAGGGTTGATGCACCAATTCGGGCGTATAGAGATAACTGGTGGAAGGGCTCAGAACCAAGCCACGCACAGGCAATTCATGCTCCTGAATCGCCCCTGCCAAACCCGGTTTTTGCGGATCTAAGAGCAAAATCCCCTGGCCCCAATTCCGCCAGTGTTCAGGGTCAAACGGTGTTTTTTCATTGGGAGAAAGCTCCACCTCAGCCAGCGAAGACAGGCTGATCGACTCTTTGACCCGCAGACAGCGTTCGCGCAGCAGCAGCTCATAGAGCAGGCCCTTGAGCTCATTGGTGGCGGCCTGAAAACCGCGATTTTGTTCGCTCAAAACCCCTTGAATCACGTCCCGTGAGACCAGGCCACGATCAATCAAGGCCGTCATCAGGGCCTGATCTTTAATATGGGCAAATGAAGTATGTGTCATGAAGTCTTAACTCCCTATGATACAGAATACATCAAATCTGAAAGGGAGGTTTTGGGTTTTCGCACTCAGGCTTCGGGATCGTCGTCATCGGGATGATAGTCGATCTCCAAAAGTCGCTCCAGGCGTTCAGCCTGGGTTTGGTGATCTTCTTCAGGCTCCAAAAAAACCTTGCCCAGCGCCACCTGACAAAACTCCTGCAATTCGTTAAAAAAGCGCAAGAACAAACGCTGACGATAAAAATCGCCAAACCAAACCGTTTCAATCGCAATTTCTTCGCGATCGGCATCATAAAAGATTTTGGGGGCCCCGCGAAAGGAGTCATTGAGCAAATTAAAGGTTTCAAACAGACGCTCATTGTCGAGCGGGCTTTTGTCGCGGTCCATATTCACGCGAAAGACAATTTTTTGGGTTTTTTTGAAAACCAAAATCATAATCTCCGAAGGCGTGCCTTCGGCCTGTTCAGCCAGATAAACTTCTTGTTCTTCGGCCACGCCCTCATCTTCGAGCAGCTCAATTTCGACTTCTTCACCCAATTCTGCAGCCTGGGCCTCGATTTCTTCGCGCAGCAAAGCCAAATAATCATGGGTCTCATACCCCAAATAGTCGAGATGGGTAAAAATCTTATTCAGGCATTGCACGACAGGTACCTCATTGGCAAAAGTGAACCGCGGGTTTCGCTCAGGTTAATCATAACCGAGGTGCCCCACTCAGAGATACGAAGTCTGTCACAGAGCGCCCAAGGCATGGTCATTAAGCCAACAAGAGCCGCTCCAAAGAGGCTGTATACAGCTCCAAGAGCCCAATATCCAGATATTCGTGGGTCTGATGAGCTTGGGCTGTCAGGCCGGGCCCATAATTAAATGCCGGAATTCCCCGTGCTGAAAGTTGAGCCACGTCCGTCCAGGCCTGTTTGGCTTGCACGGGCTGAGCCAGGTTCTGCACCACCTGGGCAAAGAGCGGCGATTCAATCACCGTGCCCGCATCCACGCTGTCGATCCATTGAATGCCGGATTCGGGCACCCCAGCCCCGATCAAAAGCGTCTTCAGCTCAGCCTCAGCTTGGGCCAGCGTGCGCACAGGGGCAAAGCGGTAATTGACATTGGCCTTCCACCAGCCCGGCAAAGAGGTTCGGCCTGGCTCACTCTGGCTTTCGGTGATTTGAATGACGTCAAAAAAATCCACGCCAAAGACGCGCTGGGGAACAGGCTTGAGCTGAGCCAGGGCTTGAATCACAGGCAGGGCATTGTAAAGCGCGTTGCTGCCATTCCAGGGCCGGGCCGAATGGCAGGCTTGGCCAGGGATCGTGATTTGGGCATGAATACTGCCCACACAGCCAATTTGCAGGGTATTGTCGGTGGGCTCGCCAACCAGGGCCAAATCGAGGGAGTCAAAATAGTCAGGAAAAGCCTGAATCAGATGATAGAGCCCATTTTCGACCAGGGGCGTCATCTCTTCGCGGGCATAAACCACCAGCGAGAGATTAAAACGGGCGGTCAAGGCAGGGCCCTAGCGCTCACAGAGATAAAAGAAACTGGCCAACGCCCCTTTCATGTCCGAAGCCCCGGCCCCATAAAAGCGCCCATCTTCGCGGTAGGGCTCAAACCAAGTGGGAACAACGTCAGAAT
>JBFWRL010000249.1:0-4994 GCA_050248915.1 Candidatus Sericytochromatia bacterium | reverse complement strand
CTTTGCCCAATGGGGTCAAAACCACCCGTCGCAACGAATTTGCCCTGCGCATCCAAGGCTCCGAAATGGCCCAGTGGTTGGTCACGCAGCCCTATGATCTGTTTGGCATCTGGCACAATTCTTCGGGCCCCCAGCAAATCTACCAATCAAAAAAAACCGAGGGGGCCCCCTGGATTCCCGTGCGCTGGCAAAATGGCCAAGAACACGTCAGCCGAGACGAAAAACTGACCTTTCCGATCACCATCTTTCCGATTGGTGAGTTGCAGGTGCGCGGCCCTGGTGAAAATGCCAGCTCCAGAGATGCGGTGATTTTAAATGGCAATAGCGTGGAGATTCGCCTGCCCTGGACCCTGCTGCAATTTGTCGATCCCACGACATTGACAGTCACCCACGACAACCGCGCCACCAAAGGCCGAGAAACGGCCCCCTCCGAAGGGGTGGGTGTGAGTGTCTCCTTACAGGGCGAATTGCTCGAAAGTGGCCGCTATCGCTGGGCGCCTTGGAGCCAAGCCCCCGAAGTCAGAGAGCGTGAAAAAACAGGTACCCGTCTCTTGGAAGCGGCTTTAAAAGCCATTCCCGACAAACCCTAAAACAGCAGACGAGGGGCTTTACTCTTCCCAATCGGGGCTGGTCTGGCGATAGAGTTCGCGCAGCAATTCTTCTTTTTCTTCGATCATGGCTTTAAACACGTCGCGGAACTTGGAGTAAAAATCGTAGACATTGTGGCGAAATTTGTCTTCCCGCTGCTGAAAATCTTCGACCAATTGCTCGTATAAACTGCGGGCATGTTCCACTTCGCTGGCGCGGGCCTTGCGCTCACGCAACAGACTCTGGAGCAGGGCATTTTTTTCCTGACGCTCTTGAAAGAGGGTGTTTTCTTTGTCCTGCAATACCTGGCTGTATTTATCCATTTGCTCACGCAGCAGGTCATTGGCATGTTCAATATTCTCCAGCAGCATTTCATAACTTTTGCGCTGCTTATCTTGCGAGCGCAAAGAGGTCCGCAATTGCTGAACCTCTTCTTGTATGGTGCGCAATTTTTCGTCTTTGTTCTGCACTTCTTCGCTCAATTGCTCAATCGTGGACTTCACATTTTTAATCTTGTAAAAAATACTGGCAGGCATGCCAAATGCCATTTGGCGGCAATAGGCATCTTCACTGTCGAGGGCCGCTTCCAAAATGCCAATCGCAGGAGAATCGGTCAGGTCTATCGCCTCATAATTGGAGAGCAAAATCAAGAGCCGAGAGCTTTTCACCCGCACCCGCTCCGAGGGGTCAAAGAGCATGCGCTTGAGCGCAATTTCGATGCCCTGATCAAGATAGGCAATATTGCAGTCCAGCACATCCAGGGCCAAGAGGCGCAATTGGGGGTCTTCTTGTATCAGCGAATCCAAGGAAAAGCGAATCGCCTGCTCAGGATCTTTTTCAGAAAAACGGTGAATCACGCGGATGCGTGCCAAGCTCTGGGGATCCATCAGCTCCTGATAAGCCAGGGGGTTCTTAAAAACAGCGTCCAAAGAATAGCGGGCATGATCGGGATGCTCATCGCCAATCGCGTCGAGCAGAGAGAGAATACTCTTTTTATCGCCGGTCCGGGCCAAAAAGTCCCAGCCACGCAAACGCACCAACGAGGCATCGGCTTTTTCTGGGTTCAACGGGTGAGTTCCTCGATCAGCGGATCGACCAGACTTTCATAACCGGCATTGCGAATCTTGAGCAAGCGCTCAAAAGCATGATCCACCACATCTTGCTCCGTATCGCGAATAAAGTCGACCAAGAGCGGCACCACATGGCCATAGAGCAAATAAGTCTGGCCCAAATAACAGAGAATGTCGATCAGGTATTTGCGCAGTATGCGGTTGCTCTCTTGGTGTTTTTCCAATAAACTCAGCCAGACCAGGGCATCATCTGGGTTTTTCACCAGGTCACAGACCTCGCGAATCAAAAGCGCACGTACACTGACATCTTCATGGTAGAGCACCGTGGCAAAGAGATCCTTGCAGAGAGCGGCATTGGGGGCTTCTGGCAGTCGCAAAACTTCGGCCAATTCACGCACACTGGCCAATTGTTGGCTGCGCGAACCGTGCTGCATCACATCTTGGAAATGTTTCTCGGGCAACGCGGGCCAATTTTTTTCTGCCGGGCCGGCATTCAGAACCGACGGTGCCGCTTTGCGAAGGTCGGCCGATTTATTGAAAGCTTTGCGCATAAACGATAGCAATCCCTCCTTGGGAGCAGAACGGGCAAGCGGTTCTTGCCAATGGCGTGGGGGAGCGGGAAACCAGGGAATTTTGTTCAGGCGTTTCTGCCATTGGGCTTCGGGGGGAATCAGCTGACATATCCGCCAATTGCCCGTATCGGAAACAAAAATGCGGCCCAAATGGTCCATCGCAATGCCCTGCGGTTTACAAAACTGATCTTTTTCGTTCCATGGCTGCTCAACAGAGCGATAGCCCGCAACTGTTTCGACCCAACCATCGGGTGCCACTTTGCGCACACAGTGATGGAAACTGTCGACCACCAAAACATGGCCCTGTTCGTCCACAGCCAAACCTGCCATTTTTTCGGGTGAGACACGCCCATGTTCATCCCCTTTATACCGCAATGGCGTCAGCGTCAAATCTCCCTCTGGACTGATCTTCAGAAGGCGTTGGCGATCGACAAGATAGAGCGCACCCTGGCGATCCAGGGCCAAATCCAAACGCTCATCGGCCCGAAAAGCTTGATTGCTCAGCGAAAAAGGCAAAAGGCGATCAGGGCGTTCACAAAACCAGGGATTAAAGGGTTTGTTTTGATCTCCATTTTTATAGGCTTTCCAAGCCAAAACACCGGCCTGTTCCACCAGCAATTCACTTTGACCCGTAGGCAAAAGCCGACACAGAGCCAGATAAAATTGTTTTTCAAAGCGCAGCTCGGTCGTGAAATAGACCATGCCTTGCGGCCCACAGGCCAACCCACCCAAAGGCAGCCCACAGATCGGCAGAGTATGGGTTTCCCCCTGGGGCGAAATTTTACGCAAAGCTTGGTTGAGACTGTCGATGACATAGAGAAACCCCAAGCCATCAAGCGCAAGGGCCGTGGGCTGATGAAAACGGGCTTGGGCACCCACCCCATCTTGAAAACCCCGTTCGCCATTGCCAGCAAAGGTGCTGACCTTGCCCTGACGAGACACCTTGCGAATACAGTGATTGAGGGTATCTGCCACGTATAAAATACCTTGGGCATCTACCACCAGACCGGTGGGTTTATTAAACAGGGCCTGCTGTGCTCGGCCATCGCGAAAACCGCTGCGCCAGACAGGCACAGGCAAAGGTGTGCCGCTCACCCCACGTTGTGCAGTGACCTGATCAAATCGACCAGCCACAGTCAAAACCTCATAATGGGGGCGCAGCAGGGGAGCAACGGGCTCAGAAATGAGCACAGGAATAGGCGCATAGGGGCCTTCTTGTACCGGTAAAGTGGCACGGAAGCCCGACTGAACCCCTAATTTTGCATAGATCGGAAGATTTTTGACCCGCATAGTTTTATTATAGCCAGTGATCTGGAATTTTCATCCCTTGGTTAATCAAGATTTTACAATCCAACCCAGAAAAAACAAATTCAAGCCCATTTTATTTATTTTGCCGGGGGCAAAACACTCAGAACCTCAAAAACAGGATCCAGGCGCCCAAAAGGTGCACTGATTTGAATGCCCTGCACATGTGGGCGCAAGATCTCCACCATTTCTTGAGCGATTAAAATCCCCTCTTCTTTGGCCCGGCCATCCGCATCCGCCGCACACATCCGCTGCATGATAGCATCGGGAATGACCACCCCAGGCACTTCGTTGTTCATAAATTCCGCATTGCGGTAACTGGCCAAGGGCCAAATGCCTGCCAAAATGGGGATTTTGTGTGATTCAATCTCTTCCAGAAAATGCAGCAGGGCCTCCACATCAAAAACGGGCTGGGTAATGGCGTATTCAGCCCCGGCTTCGACCTTATAATAAAAACGGCGAATTTCCCGTTCCAGATCTACGGCACAGGGGTTGGCTCCCACCCCAATAAAATAGCCTGTGGGTTTGCCAATTGGGTTATTGCCCAAATCGTAACCGTGATTGAGACCGTTGACCATATTGGTCAGACCAATGGCATCCACATCAAAGACCGCTGTGGCATCGGGGTAATCTCCCAATTTGGGCGGGTCGCCGGTAATCAACAAAATATTGTGAATGCCAGCAGTGTACAGCCCGAGCAAGTCTGACTGCATGCCAAGCAAATTGCGATCCCGGCAACAATAATGCGGGATGGGCTCAATTCCCACCTGTTGGTGCATCAAAACCGAGAGAATCTGATTGCTCATCCGCGCCGAAGCACGCGGGCCATCGGGCAAATTGATTGCGTCGACCCCCCGCGCATGTAATTCGCGGGCTTTGTCTAAAATGGCTGTGGGGTCACAGCCTTTGGGCGGAGTCAATTCCACACTCACCACAAAACGACCGGCTTGAATGCCCGCTGCCAAACGAGACTTTTCCGCCAAGGGCACGGGGCTGATATTCAGTTCGGGGGCCGGTTTATTTTTGGGTTTGGCATCAAGGTGGGCCCGCATGGGTTGTAGCGCTTTGACAGAACGGGCAATTTCGCGGATATGCTCTGGGGTCGTACCACAACAGCCGCCCAAAATTTGTACCCCGGCTTTGATCAATTTGCGGGCATAAGAGGCCATGTACTCAGGAGAACAGAGATAGATCGTGCGGTCCTGATAAATTCGGGGATGTCCGGCATTGGGCTGGGCTGCCAGGGGTTTGTCTGTCCATTCCGACATCTGCATAATCGCATCCAACATGGGTTTGGGACCCACACTGCAATTCAGACCCAGCATATCAACATCCAGCGCATCCAAGCGGGGGGTAAAGCGTTCTGGGGGGGTACCATAAATGGTATTGCCATCGTCATCAACGGTGACCGACGCCAAAATCGGCAGATCACTGTGTTTGCGAATTGCCGCCACAGCTT
>JBFWRL010000248.1:0-5114 GCA_050248915.1 Candidatus Sericytochromatia bacterium | reverse complement strand
GCAGAGATAAACTGAGTGAAAAAGCAGTAAACATATATTTTTTCATATGAAATCCTTTTAAAGTTGATGTATGGCTTGTGACTAGCATATTATGTAAATGAATAAACATAAATTAGGAAAAAAGAAACTTATTGTTTCTAAAATATGCATAATATAAAAATCATAGAATCGATGATGATCTACGCAAAGCTGGTGGAGTGTGAAAGTTTTACAGCGGCAGGTGAAGCGTTGGGCCTATCCAAATCTGTTGTCAGCAAGCAAATCACCTATTTGGAAGAGAACCTGGGGGTAAAGTTGCTCAACCGAACCACCCGCCGCCTACATATGACCGAAGCTGGAAACCTGTTTTATCTGTACTGTCAGAGAATTGCCAGAGAAGCCAATGAAGCACAATTGGCGATCGGGCCACTGCAAAACACCCCCCAGGGCCTGCTGCGCATTGGCGCCCCGCAAAGTATCGGCATGTCTCTGCTTCCGGATACGATTTCAAAATTTCATCGAAAATACCCAAAGGTAAGTATCGAAATTCAAATTTCGGGACGCCACATCGATTTAATTGAAGAAGGCTATGATTTAGCGTTGCGCTTCTTTCATGAGAAAAAACGTCAAGATACCAGCCTGAAAGCCCGTAAAATAACCGAATGTCAATTTATCATCTGCGCGTCTCCGACGTATTTGCAAACGTCTCCCCCATTACAGCAGCCGACAGATCTGATCGCCCACAATGCCTTGATCTATACCCAACGATACAATTCAGATCAATGGCTCTTTCAAGATAAATCTGGACACACAACCCCGATCAAAGTGAATGGAAACCTGAGGTCAAATGATGCCAATTTATTATTATCGTCTGCATTAGCCGGGCATGGAACGATGTTTGGACCTGATTTTATGTTCAAGAAATATTTAAAGAGTCAAGAATTGCAGCAAATACTTGAGGATTATTACCTGCCCCCCAGTACTTTGTATGCGGTGTATCCCAACAGCCAATTTGTGCCCTTAAAAATTAGGGCGTTTATTGATTTTTTAGTTCAGGAATGGAAGTCAGCTTGACGTTGCGTAAACGCCCTTTCACGATGGCCAAATTGCCTCCGCTGGCAACAGTATCAACAGAGGCCCCTTTTCCTTTGGTACAATTTGCCTATGCAACTGCTTCGATTGATGCAAAACTATTTCCCCCCTGCCGTTCTGGATTTACTCCAGCAGACGGGCCAGAGTGCTGCTGAATTACAGCTCAAGGTCTACCTGATTGGCGGCAGTATCCGCGATCTGCTCTTGCCGCACCGCGCGTTTGATTGGGACGTTGATCTGGTGGTCGAAAATCACGGTGCAGAAGCACTCGGACGTGCATTACAATCCCGTTTGGGCGGGCAATTGCAGGTCTTTAAACAATACGGCACCGCCAAACTCAAATTGGATGAACGTCTGCAATTGGACATTGCCACGGCCAGAACGGAAAGTTATGCCTATCCAGGCGCCAATCCCGAAGTGACATTTAGCGATTTACACGCCGATCTCGACCGCCGCGATTTTAGCATCAACGCCTTGGCCATTGCCCTTTTGCCGAGCGAATTTGGCCAATTGATAGACTATTTTGAGGGCTACCAAGATCTGCAACACCGACGTCTGCGCACCCTGCACGCAGACAAATTCCGCGAAGATCCTGTGCGGGCCTGGCGGGCCTGTCGACTGGAACAGACCCTCAGCTTTCAAATTGCAAGTGAGACAGCTGAACTGATCGCAAACACGATGAAGAGCGGCCTTTTTGATGGTTTCTGCTCGGCCCGTATCCGCGCTGAATTGCGCAAAGTGTTGAGTTTTGACGACCCCATCCCCTGCCTTTTGCGTCTGGCCGAACTCCATGTTTTGCGCTGTTTAGATCCCCATTTAGAATTGAATGACTCCTTGCTGGACGCCCTCAACCGCCTGGAACAATGGCAGCCCTGGTTTGCCGCTGCCCATGATGCCTGGGCTGCCCCCCTTTGCCTGCTGCTAGAAGCCGTTCCAGACGAAAAGCGAGCAGATCTGCTGCCCAAATTGGAGTTGAATCAACACCAATTGCGTTCCTGGCTGGCCTTTGAAAAAGAGAGCCGCGCATTTTTACGCAAAGACTGGCAGGCACTGCCACCCAGCGCCATTTATTCAGCCCTCAAAGCCATTCCCGATCTCACGCTCTGGCTTTGGCTGGCCCGTTATCCCGAGAGCCCCTTGGCACTTGCGATTGAACGCTTTTGGCTGGAATGGCGCAATACCAAACCTTTTTTGACGGGCCATGAACTCAAACAATGGCTCAAACCCGGACCACACATGCGCGAAATCTTAAACGAATTGCTGCGGGCCCGTCTCGACGGAGACACCCACAGCCGCGAAGACGAAATGACCCTGGCCCAAAACCTGAGCCAGCAAAGACAAGAGGTACTATGATCTTTCGCTCAAACCCATTGGATCTGTTGATTCTGATCCCTTTATTTATTATTTCGATCACCATGCATGAGGCGGCTCACGCTTATGCCGCCCACGCTTTTGGCGACGATACAGCTGCCAAAGATGGACGATTGACCCTGAACCCCCTGGCCCATTTGGATCCTTTGGGCGCACTGATGGTTTTGCTGGTTGGATTTGGCTGGGCCAAACCGGTGCCGGTGGATCCCCGCAATCTGCGCAACCCCAATTGGCAAATGCCCGCTGTGGCAGCGGCGGGCCCCCTGGCCAATCTGGTTTTGGCCGTCCTCAGCATTGTTTTGCTGATTCTCAGCACCCACACGGGCCAAGCTTTTTTCGCTGAGCCGCTGTTTCTTTCAGCTTCCTTGAATTTGCTGTTGATGCTGTTTAATCTGGTGCCTTTGCCCCCTTTGGATGGGGCGGGCATTTTAAGGGGCTTTTTACCCCGGCCCCTGCAATTTAAATTGGACGAATTGGGTGCCTATGGCCCAGTCATCCTGATCATCCTGGTCTTTGTGCCCGGGGTCAAAGATGTTTTTTTTGGCACCCTCTACGGCATCACCAAGGTTATTTTTGAATTTTTAATGGGCCTGTTTTCATTTTTGGGCTAAAAACACAGAAAACCGACCCTGTGCCAAAAGCAAACACAGAGTCGGATTTAAATGTGAACCACCAACGTGTTTAACAGCTGGGGCGAACAATTTTCCCCACATCCGGTTCTCCGGCTTTGGTAATTTTGGCAGAACCATCAGGGAAGAGTTGGTAATCACCGGTTCTCAGTATGCGGGGCGTTTTATCCGGACGCGGAAAATTCCAAGAACCGTCTGCTTTGATATCCAATTTGCAAGCGGCTTGGGCACTGGCAACGGGTGTGGGAGAGGCATTGACAACAGGGGTCGTGGTGCCGGTATTACAGGCGGGCGCTTTGATAATCGCCCCCACATCCGGCTCACCGGCCTTGGTGATTTTGGCAGAACCATCCTGAAAAAGCTGGTAATCACCTGTTTTCAGAATGCGCGGTGTTTTATCCGGGCGCGGAAAATCCCAAGAACCATCTGCTTGGATATTCAACTTGCCACAACTGGCTGCGGGGGTTGCCGTCGGTGTTGTATTGGGCAGTGCCGAGGGAGAAGAGGCGACAGGGGACGCAGAGGCTTTGCCCACTGTCGGCGAGGCCGAAGGGTTTGTTTGATTAATTATGGTGGTATTGTTGACCACCTGTGGGGCTGTGTTGGTGGTTTGATTGACCACGTTTTTGGGGCCATTTGTAGTGGTATTATCACAGGCCCCAAGCATCAAGCTCAGGCCCAAATACACGGCCAAGGAATAACGCTGTCTCATTGCTCTATTCATTCTCTATTTCCTCACAGAATTCCAGTCGGTTTTAAACACTCAACGGGTATTGTAGGAAAAGGTGAAGGATTGGACAATAGGGCACGATCACAGTTCGACGGAAATAGGGCCAGAATTTTGAGATTTACTTTGCTCCGAATTTAAGATATGATTAAAACAAATCGATTTTTTTGTGATGGTTAGCATGAATCTGATCAAATCCAAGCGTCTACCTGCGGTTTTCCAACTGATCACCGCCTGTCTCGTTCTCTTTTCGTGTCAAACAGCAGTACCCCTGCCACAAAACCAGGCTCCTGCGGGCGTTTCGCGGCTGAGTTCAGCGGCTGTTCGCCAAACCCCCGCTCAGTTTATGTGGGGGGTTTCATCGGCAGGTTATCAAGCCGAAGGCAATGAAACCAACAGTCAGTGGTTTTTTTGGGAACAGGCTGGCAAAACAAAACACCGCAGCGGCAAAGCCGTGGATTTTTACAATCGCTACGAAGAAGATATTCTGCTCGCCAAACAGATGGGGGTCAATTCCTTCCGCATGAGTGTGGAGTGGAGCCGGGTTGAACCCCAACCCGGGGTCTTTGACGAAGCCCAGATCGCCCATTACCGCAAAATCGTACAAACCGTTCGCAAACATGGCATGGAGCCCTTGGTAACCCTGGTGCATTTTACCTATCCCCACTGGCTTGATAATGACAGTGACCGCGATGGTCTGAGAAGCTGGGAAGACCCCGATAGCATCGACGCCTATCTGCGTTACACCGATAAAATCACAAGGGCCCTCAGCAGTGATGTGCGCTATTGGATTACCTTCAACGAACCCAATATCTGGCTGCCGATTGCCCACCTCTTTGGCAAAACCCCACCCGGAACGCGTTCGCCCTTGGGCTTTCTGCGCTCAGGTTGGAATGTCTTAAAAGCCCACGCCCGGGCCTATGACCGCATTCATGGCATCAATCCCCAGGCCATGGTCTCTTCGAATATTTTCCAATTCCAATACAACCCCTTTGCCAAGAGCCCCAAATCGTTTGCAGCCTCCCCCGAGGCCATGAATGCGCGCACAATTGAAGCCTTTGCCGACAGCGATTGGTTCATGGACGGTCTCAAAAGTGGGGAATATGCCTACAGTATTCACGCCCAACAATTGTTTAAACCCGCTCACTATGCCAGCGAGGCCTCAGCCCGCAACAATGGCACCGTCGCACTTTTGGGTCGTTTTGACTATGTCTCGTTTGACTATTATTACCGTTTTAACAAATTGGAACAGATCATGAACGCCCATGATACCTGGCGGATGCCCATTTATCCCGAAGGCCTCTACAATGTGTTGA
>JBFWRL010000247.1:0-5233 GCA_050248915.1 Candidatus Sericytochromatia bacterium | reverse complement strand
TCCAATTAGGTTGGGGTATTGTACTTTTGTTGTAAACAGATATATCAAACAGGGAACGTGTGTCTATCAAGCTCATTTGATCTGGTGGGAAAGGCAGATGCAAAACAGGTTTTAGCAAATCTGGGTGAGCCACTTTGAGTGCATAAATGGATGTTTTTAGGTTTGTGTTATGTAAAACAGACAATGATTCTCGCTCAAAAATCCAAGCCAAAATAGGTAAAGAACCATTGCGGATAGCTGTATTGAGCCAAAATAGATTTTGCACATTTGAATTTAATTCTACCCAAACTTCTGAAACTGCTAATTGGGTTAAGTAACCCTGAAACAGTGAGTCCAAACGGGCATCTGTAAAATATCCAGATGAAAGCTCAAGGGTGGGAAATCGGCTCCATCTTCCAGCCAAATCGTTGACCCAATTGGGCTCTTCAGTTGAATCGAGCCCCAAAAAAAGGAAATAACTGGACTGAAGCCAATGAGACCAGCTTTCGGTTGTACGATCTTGTGCTTGAAAATAATCTGCCAGGGGACCCGTTGCTTGAAGAAGAATGAGCAAGCACATACAACTATCCGTTCACCAACAAATTTCTGTGATACACAAACCCAAAGCAAAGAAGCAGTATACTACTATTTTTCCCAAAAGGTGGAACTTCAAGATAAGCTTTGGTATCCTGAGAGGGGATTCGCAGACCCGTGAAAAAAAATCGAGCAGTTGAGACTGTCCCGAGAGAGAAAATTCGATGATATTATCTCAGAGTTCAATATTGGTAACCGGAGGTACTGGTTCGTTTGGCCATGCCTTTGTACCACTCACCTTGGCAAAATTCAACCCGCGCAGATTGGTGATTTTTTCACGGGATGAAATGAAGCAATGGGAAATGGCCAAGCTATACGGAAATGACCCCCGTGTACGCTTTTTTATCGGAGATGTCAGAGACAAGGATCGCCTCGATCGCGCATTAGATGACATCGATTTTGTGATCCATGCTGCTGCGACTAAAATTGTCCCCACAGCCGAATACAATCCGTTTGAGTGCATCAAAACCAATATTTTGGGCGCCATGAACTTGATTGATGCCTGCATTGACCAGCGAGTCAAACGGGTCGTGGCGTTATCGACAGATAAAGCCAGTAGTCCTGCCAATCTCTATGGTGCAAGCAAATTGGCCTCAGACAAACTCTTTGTCGCTGGAAATTCTTATTCAGGGGTTCACGAAACCCGATTCAGCGTTGTGCGTTACGGAAACGTCATGGGCTCAAGAGGTTCTGTCATCCCCCTCTTTCTTTCACTGGCTGAACAGGGGGAATTGCCGATCACCGACCCCCGTATGACCCGCTTTATGATTACCCTGGAAGAAGGTGTCAATTTGGTCTGGCAGGCCTTTAATGATATGATCGGCGGCGAGATTTACGTCAAAAAAATTCCCTCTATGCAGATTACTGAGATTGCACAAGCTGTAGCCCCAGATGCTAAACAGAAGATCATTGGCATCCGACCGGGTGAAAAATTACACGAACAAATGATCAGTATCGAAGATGCCCAACATACCTATGAATATACTGATTATTACAAAATTCTGCCTGCCATTCACAATTGGAGCCAAGATCCAAATCGCATCAGCAATGGTACCAAGGTTTCTTCTGAATTTACCTATTGTTCAGACAATAATTCTGAATGGATGAGTGTTGAATCATTAAAAGCCTGGATTCAGGCCAACAGAGAAAAGATCGGCCAGATTTAACATGCCGATCCCATACGGTCGCCAATGCATCAGTTCAGCAGACATCAATGCGGTTGTAGAGGTATTAAAATCCGATTTTCTCACCCAAGGAGAAGCAGTTCCCCTTTTTGAAAAAGCAGTTGCGCAACAGTGTGGTGCCGAATTTGCTGTTGCGGTAAACAGTGCCACCTCAGCATTACATTTGGCCTGTCTGGCCTTAAACTTGGGCCCCGATGATTGGGTCTGGACCAGCCCGATTAGTTTTGTCGCCAGTGCCAATTGTGCCCGCTATTGTGGTGCAAACGTGGATTTCGTCGATATTGATCCACAAACATACAATATGAGTGTTGCCCATTTGCAACTCAAATTAGAACAGGCTGAAAAGTTAGGCAATTTGCCCAAAATTGTGATTCCCGTCCATCTCTCTGGACAGGTTTGTGAAATGAAAGCAATCCATGATTTGGGTCAGAAATACGGATTTAACATTATTGAAGATGCTTCCCATGCGATTGGGGGAAAATATCAGCAACAGCCTGTTGGCAATTGTCAATTCAGTGATATCACCGTATTCAGTTTCCATCCTGTTAAAATCATCACAACGGGAGAAGGAGGCATGGCTCTTACCCAAGATGCCCAACTCTACCAGCGAATGATGCGCTTACGCAGCCATGGCATCGTAAGAAACCAGGAAGAAATGACCCATCCTCCCGATGGAGGCTGGTATTATCAACAGCTTGAGTTGGGCTACAATTACCGCTTAACAGATATCCAAGCAGCGCTGGGTCTGAGTCAATTGCAAAATTTGGAGGCCTTTGTCTCTCGCCGACACAGTTTGGCCCAAAGATATAACCAGCATTTGGCAAAGTTGCCCTTGCGAACGCCTTGGCAGCATCCCGACAGCTATTCTGGACAACATCTCTATATTGTGCGCTTAAATTTGGATCAAGTCTCCGTGTCACATCGGGCAGTCTATGAAACCCTCAAAGCGGCTGGAATCGGAGTCAACATCCATTACATCCCCATTTATAGCCATCCCTATTACGCTCAAATGGGCTTTCAACCCACAGACTTTCCTGAATCCGAGCAATATTATCAAGAAGCTTTGACTCTGCCACTTTTTCCAACATTGACTGAAAGTGAACAGGATGAAGTTATTTCACAATTGCGCAAAGTATTGATACGTTAAAAACCCCCGTTTCTTAGTGAAACGGGGGTTAATCCCACTCAAGTATGAGTTAAAACCAGCGGCTGATCACGACTTTGCGCTCGGTATAAAACTCAATCCCGTGTTTGCCATGGGCTTTGAGGTCGCCAAAGAATGACTGTTTGGTACCACCAAAATTAAAGAACGACATCGGAGCGGCAACGCCAATATTGATCCCCATCATGCTGGGAGAGACATTATAGGCAAATTCACGGGCCCATTTGCCGTTTTGGGTGAAGATCGAAGTGGTATTGGCCAATTCGTGTTTTTCGATAATCGCCACAGCTTCATCGAGGTTATCGGCTTTGATCAGGCAAAGCACAGGGCCAAAGACCTCTTCGCGGCCAATCGTCATTTCGGGGGTCACCTTGTCAAAGACGGTGGGTCCCAGGAAATAGCCTTTGCTGTTTTCATAACCCACGCGGCCATCGAGCAGCAATTCTGCACCTTCTGCCACCCCTTTTTCGATATAGCCAATCACCCGCTCTTTGTGGGCTTTGGAGATCACGGGGCCCATCAAAACATCGGGCTCTAAGCCATTGCCCACTTTGATCTCTTTGGCTTTTTGCACCAGGCGATCTTTGAAAATTTCATAGGCCTGACCCACCAGAATCAAGGTGGCACCAGCCAAGCAGCGCTCACCCGCACAGCCGAAGCAAGAATCGGAGAGTACCTGCGTGGTCATTTCGGGCTCAGCATCGGGCATGACGACCAGAAAGTTTTTGGCCCCACCAAGGGCTTGAACGCGTTTGTGGTGGCGCGTACCTGTTTCGTAGACATGTTTGGCCACGGGGGTTGAACCGACAAAGGAGACACCGACGATATCCGGATGTTCACACAGGCCATTGACCATTTCTTTGGCCCCATGCACCATTTGAATGACCCCTTTGGGCAAGCCCACTTGGTGCCAGAGTTCAAACATGCGCTGCTGGGTCAAAGGCACCTGTTCAGAGGGCTTGAGCACAAAGGTATTGCCGGTGGCGATGGCATATGGCATAAACCAGAGCGGCACCATCGCCGGGAAGTTAAACGGGGTAATGGCCCCAAATACGCCCAAAGCGCGGCGATTGGAGACACAGTCGATGCCCCGGCCCACGTCTTCGAGGGATTCCCCTTGCATCAAGCTGGGAATACCACAGGCCACATCGAGATTGTCAATGCCCCGTCGCACATCGCCCTGGGCTTCAGCAAAGGTTTTGCCATGTTCTTGAGTCACCAAGGTGGCAATTTCATCGAGATGTTCTTCCATCAGGTTTTTAAACCTGAAGATGTACTTGGCCCGCTCAGCGGCAGGGGTCCGTCGCCAGCTCGGGAAAGCGGCTTTGGCCGAAGCAACGGCCTGATCGAGATCAGCCCGATTACTCAGGGGCACCTGGGCCATGACTTCTTCTGTGGCTGGGTTAATCACATCCAGCACTTCGCTGGATGATGAGGAGACAAATTCTCCATGAATATAATTCTGTAAAACGCGCATAAATAAACCTCTTTGGGTTAGGGTTCAACAGGCAAGCTGTCGGATCGGGGGAATAATTTCTATTGGGTAGGGGTTGCGATGCCCGAATGCCTTTATTTTAGCAAGCTTCAGCATAAAAGTAAATATCAGGTAATCGAAAGATTAAGTTTGAAATAAATTTCCTTGCCTTGCACTGTTTCGCTGGTCATATTCAGGCACTTTTGAGCGATAAAAAACTATCTAATCTTTTGGGAGTCTTTCATTCACCATGTCAAACCTTACCCTTGTCAATTCCACCCCTTTGCAATCCCTTCCGGCCCAAACACTCACCAAAAAAGCCGAGAGCCCAACCCCCAAATCAGAAGCCAAAGTAGATCCCAAAACCCTGCCCCTGGCAGAGGTTGACACACTTGCGCTTAAAAGCAAAGGTGAAGTCAGCCCCATTATCACAATCTCCGGTGGGGCATTTGCGGGTTCTTTGGTCGGTGCCGCTTCAGGCAGCTTGCTGATGGGAGCTGCAGATTTGATTCTGGGCGGCGGCAGCTCACTAAAACAAATGACCCAATTTGGCGGCGGCATGGGGGCTATTTCTGGCTTTGTTTCAGGGGCCGTGGTTGCCAATATGACCGATTCCAAACTCAAAGCCACCCTTTATGGGACCCTGTCAGGTGCTGCATTGGGTGCAGCCACAGGCGGAGCCAGTTTTAAAAATCTTCCTGCGGCATTGGTCTCTGGCGCTGTTGGTGGCATTTCTGGTGGTGTTAGTGCGTTTATGACCTCCAAATGGTTGGGACATTAACATTATCTATCCCCAATTAACTGTTGTTACACTGAAACAGCCTCAGCAGAAATTCATTT
>JBFWRL010000246.1:0-5241 GCA_050248915.1 Candidatus Sericytochromatia bacterium | reverse complement strand
CGCCGGTCACCCCCACCAAAAAGGCCTTGTGTTTGACCATCTCGATTAAAAACTGCAGGGCGTCCCATTGATTAAATGGGCACATTTCAAAAAAGCGAGCAACGGTAAAAGACCGCGGCAATTGTTTGGTGAAATCAGGCAAACGGCCATCAGACGCCATTTGAAGTGCTTTGTCTGAAAAGCGCAGACCACTGGTCAGGGTGGGTAATTTTTCACGCAAAGAGGCAAATTCGTCCATATAGCGCGCGCTTTCCATTAAGACCGCATCGAGTGAGACGTTGATATTGGGCACTGGCAATTCATTTGTTTGCATCGAACTCATCTGAAAGTGACCAGATGCCCACCAACCAATCAGGCGGTATAAGGCGTCCACTCCCAATAAATGGTTCAATCGCCCGTGGGTGATTGTGCCCCGCTCAAAATAGACAAAGGCCTCTTGGGCAACCTCTTTAACTTCCACGCGAAAAAGACAGTTTTTTTGTTCGAGCTTAATAAACTGCAACAAGTTAAACAACGATATCGATGCCAATTCACCTTCAAGCAAAACAGCCATGACTTAGCGACCTACCACGTGTGCATCCACAAATGAGGGTAAAACGGAGATCATGGCTTCACAATTTTCACCTTAACTTGGTCTAAAAAACCCATCTTTAAGTTTCCCATGGACTCATTGTGACATGCTAAGAGGCTTAAAAAAAGTACGGATTTACTTTTTGTCACAACTTTGCGACTCTTTCTTGCAAAGTTTGCGTTTGAAATTGCAAATTGGCCAATTGGGTTTCCACTTCAGTGACCACTTCTTGCGGGGCGCGGCTGCGAAAATTGGGATTCTCCAGTCGGGCTTGCAAACCCTTCATTTCTTTTTCGTGTTTGAGAATTTCTTTGTTTAAACGCTCTCGTTCTTTGTCGAGATCGATCAGACTAGCCAAAGGCAAAATGACCTGAATGCCCAAACTCACCCCATGGGCAGCTTGATCCATCTCTGTCTGCTCGGCTTGAACCAAGACCCCAGAAACCTTACCCATGCGCCCAATTAAGCCCAAATTTTGGCTGAGTAAATCTCGGCTGTTTTGGGAATCACTGACCAAATAGACACTCTCTGCCTCTTTATTGGCAGGCACACCCACTTCCATACGCAGATTGCGAATCACACGTATGGTCTCCATCAGCAGACCCATCTCCTGTTCGGCTTGGGGGTCTGCCTCTGGCATGGTTTCGAGCTGGGGCCAAGGAGCAACAATCGGGTGTTCTCCATGCATGTCGGGGCAAATGGGTTTGAGGCCTTCACTCCAAATTTCTTCACTCACAAAAGGCATAAACGGATGCGCCATCCGCAAAATACTGTCGAGACAGCGTACAAGAATGGCCTGAACCTGTTTGCGATCATCCCCCTGTAAGCGGGGCTTGCAGATTTCTAGATACCAATCACAAAACTCGGTCCAGACAAAGCTATAAAGATCTTTGGTGGCTTGGGTCAAATTGTGGTTGCTCAAACATTCTGTGACTGATGCCAGCGTGTGACGCAAACGGCTAAAAATCCAGCGGTCAGCCAGCTCCAAGCGCTCAACATCCAAGTTGTAGTGGGGATCAAAATCTTCCAAATTCATCAATGCAAAGCGGCAGGCGTTCCAAATCTTGGTGACAAAGTGCTGACCGTTTTCGAGTTTCTCATCGCTAAAACGCACGTCTTGTCCACTCATGGCTGCTTCTGCCAGCCAGAAGCGACAGGCATCTGCGCCGTATTTATCGAGCATTTCCAGGGGGTTTAAACCCGTGCCTTTGGACTTGCTCATGCGCTTGCCATCTTTGGTCAAAATGGTGGCATGCACCAGCACATCTTGAAAGGGAATTTCGCCCAAAAAATGCAGAGAGCTGAAGATCATGCGGGCCACCCAGAGATAGAGAATTTCTCGGGCGGTTGAGAGCACGGCCGTGGGGTGAAATTGTTTCAACTCGGGGGTCTGATCGGGCCAACCCAGGGTGGCGAAAGTCCACAATGCGGAGCTGAACCAAGTGTCGAGCACGTCTTCGTCGCGGGTCCAGCCTTTGGCACTGAGCTCTTGCTCTGAAGGATCTTCCATACCAACGTAGGCAATTTGACCCTCGGCATCATACCAAACGGGGATCTGGTGACCCCACCAAAGTTGGCGCGAAATGCACCAATCGCGAATATTTTCGAGCCACTCTACGGTGATCCGCGACCAGCGGTCGGGGGTATACCGCACCTTGCCCGACTGGATGGCTTCAATCGCGGGGGCTGCCAGGGGTTTCATATTCACCCACCACTGCACCAAAGGCAGCGGTTCGATGATGGCCCCACTGCGCTCGGAGCGGCTGGGCAGATACACATGGGGTTCGACTTTTTCGAGCAGACCGGCGGCCTCGAGATCGGCCACAACGGCTTTGCGGGCCTCTTCGCGGGTCAGACCTTGGTATTTTTCTGGGGCGTTTTCATTCATGCGGGCATCTTGGCCAATCACCTGTAACAGTCCCAAATTGTGGCGCTGGCCGCATTCCCAATCGTTGAAATCGTGGGCGGGGGTGATTTTGACTGCACCAGATCCAAATTCCCTTTCGACCATGTCATCGGCCAGAATTGGAATTTGCCGATCGGTCAAAGGCAGATTTAAGGTTTGTCCGAGCAGGGCTGTGTAGCGCTGATCTTTGGGATTGACCGCCACAGCCAAATCGCCCAACAGGGTTTCGGGCCGAGTGGTTGCGACCACCACACATTGGCTGGGATCTTGGCTGAGTGGATAGCGAATATGGTAAAGTTGGCCGTTTTCTTCTTTTTGCTCAATTTCGAGATCGCTGAGCACGGTTTGGCCGACCGGATCCCAATTGACCAGGCGCTCCCCCCGGTAGATCAGGCCCTTTTGATACCATTCCACAAAGACCTTGCGAATGGCCCGTGAATAGTCGGCATCCATCGTAAAACGGGCCCGGTCAAAATCGCCAGAGGCACCCAGACGCCGCATTTGGTTGATAATTGCGTTGCCATTTTCTTCTTTCCAGGCCCAGACATGTTTGAGAAATTCTTCGCGGCCCAGATCGTGGCGGGTTTTGTTCATCTCTTTTTTGAGCTTGCGTTCAACCATAATCTGTGTGGCAATCCCAGCATGGTCGGTGCCCAACATCCAGAGGGTGTTATAACCCATCATGCGGCGACTGCGGATCAAAACATCTTGTAAAGTGGCATTACAGGCATGGCCCATATGCAAAACACCCGTTACATTGGGCGGGGGAAAGGCGATAGTATACGGTTTTTGTTCTGGATTGACTTCGGGATGGAAATAGCCTTTTTCATCCCAAATCTGGTTCCATTTGGCTTCCACCGCAGCAAAATCAAAGCGGGTGGGCAGATTTAATCGTGTCATAGGGCCTCGTTGCGTGAGTGAGTTTCAAGAAGGGTAGTATACCATCCGCTCAAGGCCTGTGAGGGATGCTATTTGACCAATCTCAGGCAAAACGGATAGCGGTAGAACTCACCTTCATTGGCTTTTAAGGTGGCCTGGATCATGGTGATCAAGCCAAAGATCACCAGAATTGGCAAGATCAGAAAACCAATCAAGACCAGGCAGAGAATCCCCGCACCAATACAATAGAGGGTCATCGAAATCTGAAAATTGAGGGATTCTTTGGCCTGTTCACGAATAAAAGGCGAATCTGTTTTGATCAGCAAAATGGCCAGGGGGATCAACAATTGGCCAAAACCAACCAGGTAGCCAAACAATGGGGCCAGATGGGCAATTGCACTTAAGGTCTTGTCTTCTTTGCTTACTTCCATGGAAGCCCTGCTTTCGCAAATGATATTGATCCAACTCAGCGATCAGAATTTGCTTTGAGAATAGGGGATTCACGGGGCTTTGTCAAGGGTTGACCTCGGTACATCTTCGCTTTTAAAGCTTGCAAAGGATAAAAATCTTCGCGCCAGTAGATGCCTTTTTGCCACAGCGTTTTGACAGCTGAGTGCCAAAATGTCACCAAATTGAGCAGGGCTCCCAGGGGGGCAGCCAGACCAATCCAGGGATTTTTACAAAATTCTTGGCCCTTGCAAAAATAAAGCCCATGGAAGAGCAATAGGCTCATGGCAAAGCCACTGCTGCGCAGACCAGGCCAGAGAAAGATCGCAAAATAGGGAAGTATAAAAAACACCCCCACCACAGCCGTAAACAGGCAAAGCAGGCTCCAAGAATAGCGTATGCCTGCAAATGCATTTTTTTCCAGTCCTTTAAACAGCCCCTTAACACCTTGGTGCCAACGCAATTGAACCCGCTGTCGGGCAAAGAGTGCACTGATCTTGAAACCTTCATTTTTGAGCAGACGCCCCAATTGCACATCATCAATCACCTCCAGAGCCAGGGTTTGGTGACCCCCACAGGCCAAATAACTCTCCCGTTTGAATAAGCCAAAGGCCCCAATGCCGGTATAACTGTGCTTGCGCCGGGGGTTTTCCAGACCAGCGAGATCGTAGACCGAAAAGAACATGATTCCAAAATGGCAAATAAACAGGTTTTCCCAATAGCCACCGGGGATAAAATCCGGGAACAAACTGAGCTGGTCTACTTTCCGTCCTTCGGCAAAACGAACAGCCAGTTTGAGGCAGTCGGGTGCCAGAAAAATGTCACCGTCCATGAATAAGAGCCAATCGCCACTGGCGACATTTACGCCTTGCCAGAGGGCATGGGTCTTGCCCAGCCAGTCTGCGGGTTTGTCTATAATTGTAACGACTTTTAAGCGACTGTCTTGGGCCGCCCAGGTTTCCATCAGGCTGGCTGTTGCATCCTCGGACCGATCGTTGACAGCGATTATTTCCAAATTGGGATAATCTTGCGCCAGAAGTTTTTCAAGGCAGTTGGATATTGCGTGGGCTTCGTTGCGTGCAGGAACCACAATGGAGACCCTTGGCCAGAGATCTGGCTCGGGATAGCTCTGAGCCGCCTGCTCCAATTCAAATCCAGTTTGAAAAAGACGATACCCTATCCCCAACCATATGGCTGAAAGTGCCCAACCCAATACAGAGATCGGATCCATCGCTCATTCCTTTTTGTTTAAATAATGGGATTGTTTCTCAAACGTTGTGACATCGCGTCTGCCACTCAGCTTTGCCACTCTAGAGTTTTCCAGAAAAAGATTTTCAGTGCCTCAAATCGTTTAATAGCAAAGCTTTGCGTCTAAACAGCGTTTTGCAAAAGCAAAGCCCTATCCCTCCATTTCTTAAGAATTCCGTCAACCCGTGAT
>JBFWRL010000245.1:0-5252 GCA_050248915.1 Candidatus Sericytochromatia bacterium | reverse complement strand
CGTTTGATGGGGATTTGGACTTGCAATCGTCTCAGTCTGAGAAGCCTTTAAGGCCATTAAAGAAGCAAAAATTGAGTGGCGATCCAACATTTTATGCATCCGTTGATTGCCATAAGAAAGCAAACAATCATAACAAGCGGCTTCACAGGGTTCGTGGGCAAAAGGCGCATGGAGCAGATCCTCTCCAGTCTCGGGATCAAAATGGCAAAGCTCCAATGCCTGCTTGGCCACTTTCTGCAAAGCAAAGGGGTCTTCAATCAATTGTCGCAAAATGCCAGCCCCGCCCTCGGCAGATTCATAAAGTAAAAAGCGGGTGGCGTTCTCTGGCTTGGGCAATAGCTCGGCACTCAATTCACCGCCTTCTAGCTGATAAGCAATCTGAATCCCATTTTTAAGGGCTGTCATAAGTGAAATCAGCTCCTGGGGTTTTAAATCTTTGGGTTCAACCAAAAGACAATTGCGGCGGTCCACCACATAGGGAATGACACGCTCACAGCGTTGAGACAAGGGCTCATCTTGGGGCGATTCATCAAGCGCACTGTAGGAGGCCCAAAATCCCCTCTCTACCTCCCAAACAAACCCTTTGCGGTTTTGATCCTGGCCTCGGCTGCGCGCCCAACCGAGATTGATTCGCCAAATCGTCGCACCATGGCCATAAGACAACGTCCAGGGGGCTTCTTCAGCCATATTCACCTGAGCCTGTAAATAGCCTCTGGAGCGGTGCTCAAGACGAAAAGCCGTTTGCAAAATATAGCCCAACCGTTGACGTTCTTCTTCGTCAGAATTGATCTGCTCCCGTCTGCGGGTAGCCACGTTCTGAAGTCTAAACAGCTTGGGCCAAGCAAGCGGCAGATCGTCTCCACACCGCTCGCACACACTCGCAAAACTTGCACTGGGATTTTCACTGGGCTCCATATGTAAATAACCACAACTTTTGCAGACTTTTACATCTTGGGTCACCAATTCACCCTCTTGGCCCAACGTGCTCAATACCTTATTAATTTGGTAACGTGCACCCTCATGATAAATCACGGCCTGGGGCCCAAATTCAGAAATCGCTAAAAATCGGGGTCGGGATAAATAATGCTCACCCCCACCAAACGTATTCTTTTTACCTGGAATAAAGGCAGAAAGCGGCAGTCGCGGAAAATTATAACCGGGCAAAAAGCCTTCAGAAGCAAAATAGCGATACGAATAGAAATCTGAATGTTGTGATTGCTTTGTTTCACTCAAAAGGAGGAGTTCTAATTGCCGCTGGGCATCGCCATGCAAGCGTTTGGCATGCTTGCGATCCAATGCCGACCGTGCGGGATCTAGCATAATCTGATGTTGCAAATTCATCTGAGAATAGGCAGATAAATACAGTTGACGCCAACGCTCACAGGCGTAATCAAAGGCTTGCGGAATGCCCTTCAACACTTCATTGAGCCAATTCTCATGAAACCAGCCCACTTTTTGAAGTTCTGGCTGCAATTGTTTTAAAGCTGCTTCAGCAAATTGACGGGTTTTCTCTTGAACCTGCACATCGTTCAAAATATCCGCGACCTCTTGAATAACGGACATTTGCGGAGGGGTTCCTGTCAAATCCAATAATTCCGAGACAGAGCGTTTCAGGTCAAGGCCCGAAGTGCTCAACCAAATCGCTTGAATATGTGCCTTGATCAAATCTTCATTGGCCAAATCCAATCGAGGGGGGGCCACCTGACCTGCGACCATTAATTGGGGCCGACGAAAGAAGTATTGATCGTGAGGACTGCCTTTGGAGCAATAGGTAAAAACCAGAGCCGGGCTGCCACTTCTGCCTGCACGGCCACTGCGTTGCGCATAATTGGCGGGTGTGGGCGGCACATTACGCATATTCACCGCGTTTAAATCAGAAATATCTATCCCCAATTCCATGGTGGGAGAACAATACAAAACCGGTAATCGCCCTTGCCGGAAATCATTCTCTCTCTCAATCCTCAGCTCAGCAGGCACCTGAGCCGTATGCTCCCGCGCTTCAAGACCCTGAAGATATTGGGTCGGCTCACGGTATAAAAGTGAGAAAAATTCGTTGGGTCGGCTCGGTTCCTCAGATTTTTGCGGTTTTCTCAAAGAATCATGATAGGGAATCCCATCACCTGCAGTCCACAAAAGCCCCCCTGCATTGATCTGATAGCCTGCCACATCATTATCATGGCGCTTCTTTACCACATCCTCAACCAAGCCCGCTGCTAAGAGTAACTCAAGTAATTGTTCAATCATAATTTGAGTTTCAGCCAAAGTAGGGTGGTGACTGGCATCAGGGGTCGATAATCTCATGCGTAAGAATTGGCCAAAGGCACTTCTTCCCGAAAGATAAATGGCTTCACCAGAATCCCCCGCTTTTTTCGAACGGGGATACAAAATACGGCTAAAGGAAAAGTTTTCATAGGGGCCAAATCCCCACGGTTCAATCAGGCGCATATTGCTTTGTTGATTGATTTGCTGTTGGATATCTGGATTGAGATAGTCCACCTTGATCGCCAGCTCGCGACGCATATAGTCGAGCAGAATTCTGCAATATTCTTCGCGATCCTGAGGGCTCAAAGCCAAGAGGCGCACATCGACATTTTTCCACTCGTCTTCAGATTCACAGAGCTCATCCAGACTCTGGTATTTAATTTTTAAGAGCCCACATTGTTCAAGGTTGGGAGCAATCACGCGCCATCCACGCTGTAAATCCTGATAAACACGATAACCAATCACGTCTTTAAGTGCTTTTTGTGTTTCACGCAGGGCTTGAAATTTAACCTCTCGATTGCTGGCATACAGAGACAACGGCAATTGCAGGGCATCAAATACACGTTGACTCAATTCTTGATGTTCTAATCCCTTGCTTCCTGATTGTGTGACCGCATGGTAAAGCGCTGAACGCAACATCGAAACTTCCATAAAGTCGTTAAAATGGCCTGACTGTAAGGACGCGTCTTGGCGATTATCCGTAAAACTGAGTAGTTTTTGAGCCTGCTCAGCTAAGCCGTATTCTTGTTTTCTGAGCTGTTGAACGGCAGCCAAACTCAAAATAGTGGTTGAAGTGCTGCGCCCCTCTGTACCCAGTGGCGTCAATTTTCCAAAGTCCGAGCGCGTCCTTCGGGTATAAGAAACACCGCAATTTAAACAGAGTGCAAATGGAGTGGGGATAAAATAAATCGGAGAATGGGCTTGATGACTCACTGTACCATCTGGGTTCACATGAACAGGCAAAGGCAGAAGGGGTTTAGCTGTCTTTTTTATACGCCAACCCTGTCTCGGATGCGGTTCTAACCAGTCTTCCGGCAGGCGTTGGATTAATTCGTTTTCATCATCAATCGGCCAAACAGACTCCGCATCATAAAAGAGATAACCTGCTTTTTGATTGTCTTCGACCAATTTCTCACTTAAATGACGGGGAGAAAACCGGGCTGGATTGTCTCCATCCTTTGATAAATCATAAGTAACACAGTAATAGTCCTGACCACATTCTCGGCAAAATACCATCGGCAGCAAAATCTTATCTCTGTGATTGGGTACAAATTGCTGACCATTGACCGTGATATAACGCTCTTTGGGATCTTCAATTGAAGTAAAGAGATTATCACCAGGGCTAATAAACTGGTGCAATCTAAAAGCAAAAACAGGGGCCTGGTTTTCGGGGAGTTTTCTTTGCCCCCCAATTTGAAGGACGGTTTCAAGCGCATTGGCACAAATTTCTTGATCGCAATCCGTCAATTGGGCCAGTTTTTCAGCCGCTCCACCAATACCCCGCAATGATACGGGCTTTGCACGTTGAAGGGTTTGATGCTGATCCAAGGAAACACCAAAACAAGATTCTATCCAGGCTGCCAAAGGGGAGAGACAAAAAACTTCATGCTCATCATCGCGTAATTTTTCAGGCGCTGCTATTTCAGCTTTTAAGGTCTGAATAATTTCTGCATCATTAAAATTTTGGTTTTTGGTAATTCGCTGAAGCGTTTCGCCAATCACATTATCTGGTTCTACAGCAGATCCAAAAATTTGTGTTGCAACACGTGCCACTTCAAATTTCTGCTCTTTGATACTCCCACCACTGGCCAAGGTCGCTGAAGTACCCACACACTGCAAGCGAGAGGATTTTAGCCTTTGCCGCACACGCCGAATCAACATGCTGACATCCGCCCCTTGCCGTCCACGGTAGGTATGTAGCTCATCCAAAACCAAAAACTGCAAATTCTGAGCCGAATCCAACAGTCTGCTTTCATGGGGCCGAGTCATGATCAGCTCCAACATGACATAGTTAGTGAGCAAAATATCCGGGGGATTGTCTCGAATCTCTTGGCGGCGAGCATCACCCTCTTGCCCTGTATAACGGGCAAATGTAACTGGAGGATTGCCACCATAGCCATTCAAAAGAAATTTTTTCAGTTCTTCTTCTTGGGAGTTGGCCAAAGCATTCATGGGATAAATGACAATGGCTTGAATCCCTTTACCGGAGCCCGCGCGTAAGACGTGATTGACTATCGGTACAATATAAGCCAGACTTTTTCCAGAGCCTGTACCTGTAGTAAGAACATAGTTGACCCCTTTTTCAGCCGCTTTGATGGCCTCATATTGGTGACGGTGAAAGCGCAAGACATCTCCAGTAAAGGCGTCTTCTCTTTTAATTTGAAAAATTTTGGCACATTCAGAGTGTAAAGTCTTATCCGAAACCAGCTGATGCATTTTGCGGGGGCTCTCTTCAAAACGCGGGTTGAGCTGCAATAGTGGTTCAGGCCAAAGCAAGCCTTGGTTAATTTGCTCTGTCACATAGGATTGAATCCGGTAATCCCGAATGTGAATAAAACTGGTAACGTATTTGGTATAGTCAGCAATTAAATTGCGATGAAGCTCAAAAATTTTCACGCACAAACACTCTTTGTATTATTTTTCTAAGCCCAAAGCCCTAAATATTTTCAATCTCTGCAAGTTCATCATCCGTCAGCTCATCTGCTTCTTTGAGAAGGTGTTCATACTCAGGCCGTTCTTAAGTTGTTAAAGTGCCCTTTTCATGAGCATTCTAGAGAAAAACAACCCGTTCCCCAGCTTCAAACAGTAATCTTGTCGTCTCTTGACGCATTTTATCCAACTCGCTATCATCAAAACTATGCATTAGAGTTTTCCAGAAAAAGATTTTCAGTGCCTCAAATCGTTTAATAGCAAAGCTTTGCGTCTAAACAGCGTTTTGCAAAAGCAAAGCCCTATCCCTCCATTTCTTAAGAATTCCGTCAACCCGTGAT
>JBFWRL010000244.1:0-5302 GCA_050248915.1 Candidatus Sericytochromatia bacterium | reverse complement strand
CTGGCTTCTTGGGGGACCAACACAGCATTGCGGGGCAGCTCTGTCAATTGACAGGCGCTTAAAGCCAATCAGAGCAATAAAAAAGCGGGCACAAATTTCATAAGACCTCCAGAACAGACGGGTGTGGAGCCAATCCAAAATGCGTGGATAAAAGGGAATTATATACGGGGGGGGGTATGATTGGGGCTAAACCAGAGAAAAAAGCAGACCCCAAATGAAACGAAAACCCAGCAGCGGAATTCATGGACGTGACCTCGAAAAATGCTGAGAGGATAATAGCTCAATTTAAAGGGATTGTAAAGCGAGGGTTTCGGATTTTTGTATTTTAATTGTCACACTTTTTAACAAAAGTTCTGCCGAAGGGCTGGTTTTCGTTTGTTTGGGCTGACCGATTTTGTCTGAAAGTCAATTCATTGACTGTTTTGGGCAAATCAGCACCTTTATTTTTTGTACCCAAAATGTCATCAAGATTTAATCAAAAAAGAAGGCCAGCCCGATGCAATCTGGCGGTGAGTGTCAAATGCTATGAAAAATAGATAAGGGCTTAAGGGTCCCAACTGTTGGTCGCTGGGTTCCATGTGGCGTCAAAGGTTTGATTTACTTTAATGCCCTGGAGCAACGGCCACCAGAATACCTTAAGTTGGTTCAGAATTGCAGGCAATTCCATCGTCGAGAGAGAGACATGGGAAATCTTTCTGGCGAAGGCTTTCCACTGGGTAATCTTCATCGGATTCTCAAAGAAGGTGGGTGTGAACATCACGGGTAGTTCATCAGGCAGAGCAAGTCGGCGTCGCGTGAAAGTCAGTTGGTGTCTGGCCAATGTGGCAGGCTTTTTAGATTTGATCATACTAAGAGGATCTCGACATAAGGCTGCATCACGCGTGCGACACGGTTAATTCGGGAAAAGTGCTCCAACTCGCTGGGAGAGAAGCGCCGCTCTTCAAGGCCCTGCTTAAGCGCCTGCATGGCCACATCCATGCCGACGAGATGTCGGAATTTAAAGCAGTCGGCGACAGTTTTGGCTGCGGAGTAAACTTTGAGCTCCATGCCATCGACCCGGTGGGTTTCGATACCTTCGGTCAGCGACTTGCCGGAGAGATGCACATAGTGCACTTTCACATGATTCATGCGGATATGATGCCGCCCAGGCCGGATGGCAAGCCAGACTTCGTGAGCGTATTCCAGGGTCAGGTCATGGAAACTAAGGGCTGAGACCAAGCAGAGGACGCCATCGGGGACACGCTTGGCGACTTCCAGTTCGCTAAGATATTCAGAAAAGGGCAGTGAGGCCAGGGCATAGAGGCCGCGATCCAAGCGTTTCAGTAGACCTGCGCGTTCGAGATGCCAGAGATATGACACGGGCAAATCCCTGGATTTGAGATCCTGAGAGCGTAGCATTCCCTGTGACCTAGCTAGCTTTAGAATCCGCTTGGCGATTGGCGAAGATCCTGAAGTCATTTATAGTATCCTCATGAAATATATACTTTCTATAGTGAATATATTATATTATTGCCATCGCAGTACAGTATATATGGATGGCTGCCATTCCATTTCATGAGCTTGGAATTGAGTGTTTTGGGGAAATCCGCACCTTTATTTTTTGTACTCAAAATGCCATCAAAATTTAAGCCCCTTTGGCCTGTCGCTGGCTGTCCGCTTGTTTTGCTGGCCCCGATTAACGTGCTGCGCTCAATAACTGGGCCTGGGCCCCAGCTTTGATTTCGGCCAGGGGCATGGTGCCCAGCAGGGGCAATTGCCCTTGCAAGGTATTCACAAACAAGCTGATCAACTCCACAATCTCGACCCCGGTTTCTGGCTTGAGCGCCGGGCCTGGATTGAGGTGGCAATAGCGGTAATAGGGCCGATTCTGGGGCGTGATCTGAAAAGCCCCCATCGGCATGAGCTGGGTAAAAAAGGCACAGAGCCGCCAAGCTTCGATTAAATGCTCTTCGGCAATGGCCCTTGGCAAGGCCACAAAAAACTGCAAGACCGAAAGGGCGCTCTGCAAGGGCTCTGTCTCTGAGTCTTGGGCCGCATCGCGGGTATAAAAGAGCTGCAAGACCAATTGGGCCTCTTCGTCGTCGGCCAGATCTTGATCGAGGGCCACCAGCAATTGTTCAAAGGGGCTCTCTGGCCCTTTGGGCAAAAGGCAGGTTTCGAACCCCACCAGGGTCAGCGGTTGCTGAATCCGCTCCAAGGGGCTTGGTTTTGCACTTGAATTTTTGGCCAAGACGACTTACCTCGATTCTGCTCTTTAGCGCGGGGGCCGAACGGGTTCTGGCTTTTGGCCCATGCGTGGCTGCCAGCGGAAACCCAGATTAAATTCGTTGATGCCGCGCACAAATTGATTGTCCCAATAGAGAGAGAGACCGTAGTCTTCCCAAATATTTTGCAGCACCCCCAAACGCATGCGCGGGGAGTTGATATCATACAACTCGCCACTCAGGGTCAGGGGTTGGTCCATCACTTTCATGTTAAAATCTGCGCCTGCACCGAGTTTGCCCCGAACCAAGCCAAAGCGCAACAGGCTGTTTTCGTTGACCTGGCTCCCGGCTTGCAGGTTGATCAAATTGCCGTCACCAATTTCGTCGAGGCCGACGCGAAAATACGAAACCGGGCCACCGAGGCCAAGATCGCCAAAGACATTAAAATTGCCCACTGCACCCGGTGTGGCTTTAAACTCCTGATTGAGCCTGACTGCGCCCAGGGTCTCAGCCCTTAGGTTTAAATCCCATTGGTTGGTTTGGGTTTGGGGGTTGGTGAGGTCAAAAATCGCGTTGGTCAAACGGGTGGCATTTTTGGCCACGGTGCGAATATTGCCCTTGATCTCGGGGTCGTGGCTGATCTCTTTGACATCACCCGTAATAATATTCACGTCATCGGCGATGCCTTGGAATTTTTGGGTCAGGTTTTGCAGGTCTTTGGTAAAGTCCTGCCATTGGCGGGTCAGACCATTGACGTTTTGAATGCTCTGGCGGGTGTCCCCGATCAATTGGGGGTCGTGGGCCAGGTCATTGATACGCCCGCTGATGCCTTCGATATTGCCCGCGATCCGGCGGGTACTGGCAATGATGTTCTGCACTTCGGGAATGGTGGCCGCCGTGGCCCCGTTGATCTGGCGCAGCAGAATATCTGTCTGATCGGTCAATTTGCCAAAGCCCGAAGTGACTTTTTTGATATCTTGAAACAGGCCTGTCAATTGGAAGGTGGCTTTGTTGACATTGCCCACGGTTTGGGTGATGTCATTGCGCAATTGCGGGTTATCTACCAATTCACGCGCCGATTTCATCATCGCTTGGGCCTCAGTAAAGATCGCATCCAAACTGGCGGGGGGATTGCCGGTGATTTCGGCCCCGGATTCCAAAAAGGCCTTGCCGGGTTTATCTGGGGGCAGCACCTCGATATTTTTATCTCCAACCAGGCCGGTTGTTACAATCGTAAAGCTGGATTTGAGGGGAATTTGGATTTCCCGTTTGATATTCATGGTGATTTTGACCCGTTTTTTTTCGGGTTGGGCTTCAATCGAGACAATGTCTCCAATTTCGACCCCCATCAGGGTGACCTTGGAGCCGACAGCCATGCCACCGACATGGGGGAAATAACCGCTGAGCTGGTAATAGGCGTAGGGGTTGATCTGCCAAATAAAGATCACGCCAATCATCATTGTCATGACCGTCAAAATGGTGATCAGACCGACTTTAAAGCTTGCGTTCATGGGCCTACAACTTTGCCTTCCAGAAAATTTCTTACGGTTTCGTTTGAGGAGTGTTTCATCTCTTCCACACTGCCTGTGTCCAGAATTTTACCTTCATAAAACATCGTAATGCGCTCTGCTGTGCGAAAGATCGTGCTGAGTTGGTGAGTGACAACGATCGAGATACCATCCAAGCGGTTTTGCATATCGATGATCAGATCTTCGATCACGGTTGAGGTCACCGGGTCGAGCCCCGCTGTGGGTTCATCATACAAGATAATTTTGGGGTCTTGGGCAATCGCTCGGGCTATGCCTGCGCGTTTTTGCATGCCGCCACTCAATTCAGACGGGTAGAGATCTCCACTGCCTGCCAGCCCCACCATTTCCAGTTTTTCTTCGGCCAGGGCTTTGACTTTGTCGCGGGGCATGCGCGTGTTTTCGAGAAACATAAAGCCGACATTTTCCCAGACCTTAAGTGAGTCAAACAGGGCGGCGGATTGGAAGACCATGCCAATTTGTGAGCGGTATTTGTCGAGTTCATCTTGGCGCTTGAGGGTGGCGATATTCATGCCATTGACCCAGACTTCGCCTTCGTCGGGTTTGATCAATTGCAGAATTAGGCGCAGAATGGTACTCTTGCCGCAGCCAGAGGGCCCAATCACCACTGTTGTTTGGCCATCTGCAAAGGTAAAGTCGATGCCCCGCAAGACCTGTTTGCGCCCAAAGCTTTTTTTCAGGTTTTTGACTTCGATCATGCCGAGGCCAATACCGTAAACAAGAGAAAGGTCAGAAAATAATTGCTGACAAAAATCGCGATCAGAGAATAGACCACGGCTTTGGTCGTGGCCTCGCCCACCCCTTGTGCCCCTTGCCCGGTTTTGATGCCCTGAAAACAGGCAATGGTGGCAATTAACAAACCAAAAAAGGAAGACTTCAGCAGGGCTTTGAGCACGTCTTCAACGTACAGAAGCGATTTGATTGAATTCACAAAGGTGGCAAAAATCAGGCCCTTGGACAAGACACCCACCACCGTGCCGCCGATCAGGCCAATGCCCAAGGCCAGAATGGTTAGCAGTGGCATCATGGCCACAGCGGAGAGCATGCGTGGCAGCAACAGATAATACATCGGTGGCACACCCATGGCCGTCAGGGCATCCAATTGCTCGGTGACTTTCATCGAGCCAATTTCAGCCGCAATGGCAGCCCCGACCCGGCCAGCCACAACCACCGAGGTAAACGAGGGGGTGAGTTCGCGGGCCAGCGACATGGCGGTTACGCCGCCAATCACACCAGAGCTGCCATATTTGATCATGACCCCTGAGATTTGCAGGCAAAAGACCATGCCCACAGCCAGGCCGGTGATCAGCACAATTGGCAGAGAGTCGGTGCCAATAAAAGCCATCTGGCGCAGGGTATTGGGCCAGTGAATTCGCCCGCGCAGCAAAAAAAACAGCGCATCGCGCAGAAAAAGCGTGTATTCGCCCGTTGATTCAATCGCCTGGGTCAGGCGGGCCAGGACGGGATCTTTGTGAATCTGCTGCAACATGGTGTGTGCCGATCAAAGTGCCAATCTGAGTGCTCAAAGTTGGGAGTTCTATTAGATCTTAG
>JBFWRL010000243.1:0-5364 GCA_050248915.1 Candidatus Sericytochromatia bacterium | reverse complement strand
CGTTTTTGCAAAAGTCGTCTTTTTTGCAATTTGTCGAGACAGCCCAGATGCATACATAGATACACGCTGGGCCCCCCAGAAGAACCCACATGAAAGGGTCCACTGGGCAATTGTCTTTGTAAGCGGAAGAGCAAATCGCGGTGATTTAAACACCGACAAACAAGACAACGTCTCAGTTCTGTCCGCATTCAATTAGGCGTTGCGTACTTTTTCTTGAGCAGCCTGCTGCATTTCCATTTTTTGTTTGCGCAGCTCGCTTTCGGTCAAAATATCGAGGTGGCAATTGGTCAAATGGGCAGCCAAACGCACGTTTTGACCTTCGCGGCCAATCGCCAGCGAGAGCTGATCGTCGGGCACAATGATCAAGGCATCGTTTTTCTCGCCCTTTAAATTGACCTGCACCACTTTGGCAGGACTCAAAGCATTGGTAATAAAGGTGGCCAGATCTTCGCTCCAACGCACAATGTCAATTTTTTCGCCCTTGAGCTCATCAATGATCGGGTGAATGCGTGAACCGCGCGAACCAATACAGGCCCCCACCGGGTCGACATTGCCTTTGATCGAATGGACGGCAATTTTGGTGCGAAAACCGGCATCGCGGGCGATTGATTTGATCACGACAGTGCCATCGGCCACTTCGGGAATTTCAATTTCGAACAGGCAGCGCACCAGACCTGAGTTGGCACGGGAGATCACGATATGGGGGCCCCGCTGGGTTTCTTTAATTTCAGACAAATAGACCCGCACCTTGTCACCATAGCGGTAGCGGTCGTTGGGCAATTGCTCTGAAGGGGGCAAGACCAGCTCAGACTTGTTGTTGAGCTTGACAATCACATTGTTTTTTTCCAAGCGCTGTATGGTAGCGGTGACCATGGTGCCGACGCGATCGCGGTACTCTTCAAGAATGGCTTTTTTCTCAGCTTCACGCAGCCGCTGGGTGATCGCCTGTTTGGCCACCTGGGTTGCCAGGCGCTCAAACTCACGGGTGGAGAGCACCATTTCCATGCGCAATTGCTCCCCAACCTGGGCTTCGGGATGTTTTTTGTGGGCCTCTTTGAGCGAGACCTGATTGGGGGTCTCGGGGGTGGCTTCAACCACTTCCCGCAACATATAGACCTTGATCTCATTTTGGTTGCTGGTATCAATCCGCAGCTCGACCTCAGAGTCTTTGTCCATCTTGCCCATTTCTTGCATCTTTTTGCGATAGGCGCCCAAAAGTGCCGACTCAATCACTTCAATCACACTGTGGGCCGTAATGCCCCGTTCACGTTCGATTTGTTTTAAGGCCTCAGTAAATGTCTCTGCCAGTTTCATGCCTTGTGTGCCAATTCCCTTTATAATCAAATTGTTCAACCCTGGATGCGTCAGATCCCGACGGGCTCCGCTGTGTTGGACCAGTTTCAGACGAAAAAATAAACGCTCAACCACAGCGTGAAGGCGTTTTTTAAACTGTTAAATTGTCCTCAGTGAAGCTATTATAACCCATGGCTCTAGGGCTGTCCAGCAGCACCAAATGCGCATGAGTCGCCTCTGAACGGGTTCAAAAGGCCCCCAGAAAAAGAGCCCAATGCTTGGGTCAAGTCTCGTACCGAGCTGTCAAACCGCATTTTCCCCAGAGACTTGGTGTTTATAATCGTTCGTAGTAATATGTCTGAAGGTATTTGATGCCCCTTCTGACCCCACAAGGATAGTTCAAGGATAGTTCCAGAGCAATCCCTTGGGTATAAGGAGCCGTAAAATGAGCCGCTTTTCCCCTCACTTTGGTTTTTAGCCAAAGCGTGATGTTTGCCGACGGAGTGTGTGATGTTTCCTGAAAACGGTAAAATTTGGTCCAACGGGAAATTAATTCCCTGGAACGATGCAAAAGTCCATGTCATGACCCATGGGTTACACTATGGCAGTGGCATCTTTGAAGGTATACGGGTTTACGACTCTCCCGATGGCCCGATGGTCTTTCGTTTGGATGACCATTTGCACCGCTTTTATGAATCGGCCAAGGTCTACCAGTTTCACATGCCGTATTCGATTGAAACCTTAAAAGCAGCCACCCTTGAGGTCGTTCGCGAAAACAATTTTCGCAATTGTTATATCCGGCCTGTGGCCTTTGTTGGCTACGGCAAATTGGGCGTATTGCCCAATCGGGACAATATTGAGGTCCATATTGGCTCCTGGGAGTGGGGCTCTTACATGGGCGAAGAGGCGGTCACCCAAGGGGCCCGTGTCACCATCACCAGCTGGAAAAAATTTCACTCCCAGATGTTTCCAGTCATGGCCAAAGCCACCGGGCAATACCTCAACTCGATGCTGGCCGTGATGGACGCCAAAGATCGGGGCTTTGACGAAGCCGTTCTGCTGAATGAATATGGCGATATTGCCGAAGGCAGCGGTGAAAATATTTTTATTGTTAAAAATGGTAAAATTCTTACCAATCCCATCAATGCCTCTATTTTGGCAGGCATCACCCGTGACACCATTTTACAGGTCGCGACCGACCTGGGCTATCCAGTTGAAATTGGAGCCATGACGGTCGGCCAATTTATGACCTCTGACGAGGCCTTTTTTACAGGTACTGCGGCAGAGGTCACTCCCATCCGGGAAGTGGATCGGCGTGAAATTGGTTCAAATGGGCATTGGCCGGTTACCCGGCACATGCAAGAAACCTATTTTCGAATTGTGAAGGGCCTGGAGCCCCGCTACAGACATTGGCTAACACCAGTTTACAAGTAAGGAGCATCGACCGTTGCGTTATCAGAAACTCTTTGCGGCAGCACTGCTGAGTGCAACCCTCTTCAGTTTTGGCTCAGGCCCCGCTTGGGCACAACTTTCCGCGGTGAATTTCACCGATGTACCAGCTGAGCACTGGGCCGCGCAAGCGGTCAAAGATCTCGTGGACAAATATGGGGTCATGCAGGGCTTTCCCGACAAGACATTCCGTGGAACCCGTAATATCAGCCGTTTTGAAGCCGCCGCCGCCTTTTTGCGGATCATGGATCAACTCGCCCAAACCGAAGAGCTGACCAAGCGCATCGGCAAAGTCGCCCTCGAAGATCTCAAAACCCTGCGCACCCTCAACGATGAGTTTAAACAGGAAATCGAGACCATCAAAAAACAACATGCCGATCAAGGGGCCAAGATCAAACAATTGGAAGAAGCCCTGGCCAAACTCAAAGAAGACATCGGTTCGGTGCGCTTTGGCGGGATGATCAGTGTCGGTGCCGAAGACGTCATCGAGGACAATTTCCGCCCCGGTTATACCGCTTCTTTCTCTTTAAATATGCGCATTGCCGCCACCGAAAAGACCACGATTCGTTCGGCCCTGTCTGGCGATTTCAGCTCAGTCCAAGAAGAGAACAAAGAGGGGGAAAGCGGCAAAAAATCCCAGTTCAAAGAAAACAAAGACATCAGCGTGGGTTTTGGCGAAGCCTGGTTTGATCACCGCGAGAGCGGTTTTCTCAACCCCCGTGTCAAATTTGGCTTTATGGGTGTGACCCGTTTGATCCAGCCCTTTACATCGATTCCCAACCAGTTTGGCAATAGCATCATTGGCGTGCTGGATTCCCCAGCCGTTAGCCGGGCTTCACCCAATCTCTTTGGCTCCAGCCGAGGCATTCGCCTGACCCGCAGTTTTATTGCCGGAACCGAGTTTTCCGAAGGCATTTTCAGCGGTGCTGTAGCCGCCAGTCCTGACGTCTTTTATGGCCAGCTCAAGTTGAATCTGGGTTTTGCCCAGCTCAAGATTGTCAGCGAAGGTGACCAGTCTTTGGTCATCGGGGAACCGGTCTTGGACCCTTTGCACAACCACACTGCCATTTTGGATATAGGCAACGATACCTTTGGGATTGGTCTGCAGGCCACGTTTCGCGGCCTGGCCGATGAAATCAACTTCCGCGGTGCAGCAGCTTCGACCAATTGGTCTTTCAGTGGTTTTAGCATCGGCGCTTCGGGCAAGTTCGAAAGTGAAAAGACCTATCAGCAGGTGATTGCGGGTCTGTATCTTTCCAGCCCCTCCAATCTCAAACAGATGAACCCAGAGTGGCCGGATGCCAATATCCCCAGTCTGCTTGTGGCAATTCAATCACCGTTTACCATGCAAAATGGTGAACTCTTTGAGGGCTCGCCTGATGAAGTCGGTGATTTGGCTGGTTTTATGGTTCAATTGACTTATGACAATCCTGTCATTCCCAATTTGACCCTGGAACTCGGACGCCGCCAAAAAGTTTTTGGTCAGCGCGTGGCCACCGACAGCAAGTTTGACAAGACCACCTTCGCGGTTTCTTCGTCTTTCTTCTTCTGATTCTTTCAAGTTCAAGGCTGCTTTCCTGTTGGGGGAGCAGCCTTGCGCATGTTATACTGCTGCATCGGGTTGGATTCTCAGCATGATTAAACATCATTAGACAGGTTCCACTGATTCAACCGGTTCTCTATTACGGCATCCCTCTCAATCCCACGTGAAGATGCTGTCTCTCTGAAATCTGAAAGGAATACGCACAATGAAAGTTGTATTGACAAAAAATCACGATAAACTGGGCATGAACGGAAGCGTAGTAGACGTATCTGAAGGTTACGCCCGCAATTACCTTTTGCCCCAGCAGATGGCTCTGGTCGCCACCCCCAATGTGCTGAAGCACTTCGAAGAGCGCAAAAAGGCCATTGCCAAAAAAGAAGCCGCCATTTTGACCAATGCCCAAGCACTGGCTGAAAAAATTGAAGCCCTGTCTGTCACCATCGCTGAACGCGTGGGTGAAGAAGGCAAACTCTACGGCACAGTCACCAGCAAAGAAGTGGTCAGTGCTCTGGCTGAACAGGCCAAAATTGAAATTGACAAAAAACAGGTAGATATTCGCCAGTCCATCCGCCACGTGGGTGAACACAATGCCCATATCAAACTGCATCCCAAAGTCATCGCTGTGCTCAAGGTTCAGGTTGTCGCTCAGGAAGGATGATCTCCACCACCGAGTTACCTGAACGCACGCCCCCCCATAACAAAGACGCTGAAGTCGCTGTTCTGGGGGGGATGCTTCTGGACAGCGAAGCCCTGTCCCAGGTGATTGAAATCCTGGACCCCGACTCCTTTTATGTTCCCGCCCACAATCTGATCTACGAACAGATCCGGCTTTTGTTTTCCAAAGGCCAGCCTGTGGATATTCTCAGTTTGGCTGATGCCCTCAAAAGCCAAGATGCGCTCGACAGAGCGGGGGGAACCTCTTATTTGCTTTCGCTGGTCAACAGTATTCCAACCACGGCCAATATTGAATATTACGCCCGCATTATTGAGCGCAATGCAATTTTGCGCAAATTGATCCGGGCGGGCACCGAAATTGTCAGTTTGGGCTATCAGACCGAAGAAGCAGATATTGGCATTTT
>JBFWRL010000242.1:0-5432 GCA_050248915.1 Candidatus Sericytochromatia bacterium | reverse complement strand
GAAAACAACGCTTATACCTGGATCGACAATACCGCTTATTATTTTAATTTTGCCTCTGATCGCTGGGAAATTGCCCTTGAAATTGAAGCCGACCGCATGCAAAACTGCCTGCTGGATCCACTTGAAATTGAAGCAGAGCGCCAAGTCATTCTCGAAGAGTGGCGCACGGCCAAAGACGATCCCGAAGAAAATCTCTGGGATGCTGTGACCCAGGCGGCATTGACCCAACATGCCTACCGCAATCCGGTATTGGGATGGGTCCACGACATTCAAAACCTCAGCCCCGAAGCCCTGCGTGAGTATTACCAACATTGGTATCACCCCAACAATGCCACTTTGGTCATTGTCGGAGATATTCAGCCCGAAATCGCGCTGGAACGTGTCAAACATTATTTTGACGCTTTGCCCAAAGGCACATTGCCACCGCGGACTTACCAGGCCGAGCCCCTGCAAAATGCCGAACGCCGGGTCAGTCTAACCCAAGCGGACGTGACCTTGCCCCGTTTGGCTGTGGCCTGGCCCGCCCCAGCGCTGACCCACCCCGATTATTATGCCCTGAGTTTGCTGCAATATATTCTGGCAGAGGGTCTCAGCTCATTGTTGTACCAAGCGCTGGTTGAAGAGGCTCAAGTGGCCACAGATATCGACGCCGCTTGTTTTGAAACTGAACAGCCCTATTTGTTTTGGATTGCTGTGGATGGCCACACGGGCATCCCTCTGGCCCAAACCGAAGCTGCGCTCTTTGCGGAATTGGCTTTGATTCAAAGTGGAGAGTGGGATGAAGCCCATCTGACCAAAGCCCAAAACCAAATGTTGACGGATTTTTATCTCAGCCAAGAGACGGCAGAAGATCAGGCTGAGGTCTTGGGTGAGTTGGCCTGTTTGGCCCGCTGGCAACTGATTCACGACTTTGTACCGCAGATCCAGGCGGTGACCCCCGCAGAGATTACGCGGGTGGCCCAAACCTGGTTGGCGCCTGAGCGCCGCACTGTGGGCTGGCTTTTGCCTGAGCAATTGGACCCCGATCAAGAGGGGGAGTCTGCGGCTGCTGGCCCCTTGGCAGAACGCACCCATTCTCGGCCCCAGGCCCATCGCAGCATGTCTTTTACCGAGAGGCCTTTGCCCGCACCCCACCTCTGGTTTCCGACCTTAGATGCTGAACGTTTGGTTTTGCCCAATGGCATGACCTTGCTCGTGCACGAAAACAAACGCATTCCCACCCTGTCTATGGAGGTTTTTTGGCCTGCAGGCAGTTTACACGACCCGCTGAATCAGCAGGGTTTGGCCAATCTGACGGCTTCAGCCCTGATCAAAGGCACCCGAGACAAACCCGGTGTGGCCCTCTCCCGTTATTTGGAGTCTTTGGGAGGCAGTTTAAGTGTTTCTACGGGCTTAAGTGGCAGCTTTTTGAGCTTTGAAATTTTGGCCAAACACCAAGACATGGCTTTGGCCCTGATGCGAGAAGTTTTGGGCTCACCCGCCTTAGATGAAGTCGAAATCCTGCGCGAAAAAAGGCTGATTTTGACGGACTTAGAAGCGGCAGAAGAACAGGCTTCTTATTTGGCCAGTCGGGCCTTTTACCAGGCCATTTATGGCGATTTTCCAGCGGCCCGGCCCGAAAGTGGTCTGCTCAGCAGTGTTGCCCCCTTACAAGCGGCTGATGTCAGGCAGTTTTACCAAACTTGGTATGGTTCTCAAGGAGCCATATTGGCCCTCTCTGGGGCGGTCTCTGCCAAAGCGACCTTGGCCCAACTCGCCGAAATTTGGCAGGATTATGCTCCTGCAAAAGGGGTTGCCCCCACTTACCCGTTGCCCCTGCGCCAAGTTGCCCCTTCTCACCAGCAAATCGCATTGCCAGGCAAAGAGCAATGCCAAGTCTATTGGGGCCATTTGGGGGTGGAGCGCCGTCACAAGGATTTTGCCGCGTTGCAAATTCTCGATCTGATCTTGGGAGCCGGGCCCGGTTTTACCTCGCGTTTGCCCGCCCGATTGCGGGAACAAGAGGGGCTGGCGTACAGTGCTGGAGCCTCGATTACTGGAAGTGCGGGTCTCTATCCGGGGGTGTTTATGGCCTGGCTCGAAACCCGTCCCGAAGGGGTTGGCCCCGGTCTCAAAGCCCTGCGCGAAGAGGTCGAAAAGTTGTTGCAAGAAGGAATTACCCAATTGGAATTGGACCGTGCCCGGGCTTACCTCAGTGGGCGATTGCCCTTTCGCTTTGAAACCAACGACCAGCGCGTGGGGTTCCTGTTGCAACGGGAAATTTACGGTTGGCCACAAAACCATTTGGAAGAACATTGGCAGCGTTTGGCTGCTCTGACACCCGCAGCGGTCCTCGCCGCTGCCAGAAAACATATCCAGCCCGCGGCCTGCACCTTGGTTGTGGCCGGGGCCCCCACCACACGTTTAACAGATTGAAGGAAGCGGAAGATATGAGCTTGGATGTGATTATTACAGGTGGCGGATTTAGCGGTGTTTTTTGCGCTAAACTCCTGAGCCAGGCGGGCCTGAAAACCCTCTTGATCGATCGCCACCCCGAATCCCAATTGGGAGCGCGCTTTGAAAGCGTGATGCTCGATGTGGATACTTTTTCAAAAACGGGGATGGAACGCCCACAAGGGGACGAACTCCTGCATTTACTGGACCAATTTTATGCCTATTCACCTTCGGCCCGCATCAAAAAACCCATCGATTTTTCCTCTGTTTTGGTCAATGGCTATGCGCTTTTGCAACGGCTTTTGCGCGAGGCCCGCGCTGACAACCTCGAATTTTTTCAGGCCGAAGTCAAAGGACCCTTGGTTGAACAGGACCGGGTATGCGGGGTTGAACTCACCTCTGGCCAACAAATCAAGGCCCGTTTACTGATTGATGCTTCTGGCATGGTTCAGGTTCTGAGCAGTCAATTGGCGGCATTGGGGTTGCCTCTGTCCGAACATCCACGCAACCTCGCCAGTGAATATGGGATCGCTTACCGGCGCATGTGCAAGAGCGAGACCGGGGATTCCGAATTACATATCTATTTTTCGGTCGAAGGCGGTTATGTCTGGCGCTCCCCCAACGATATCGGCGTGGGAATGATGTCGCGGGTTGATCCCGAACAGGTGCGCCAAATCATGGATGACGCCATTCAGCAATTTGGTTGGGAAGTGGGAGATGTCAGCCAAGAGGCCTTGGGCAAAATTCCCCTGCGTTATCCGCTCACAAACATGGTCACCCATGGCTTTGCCGCTGTGGGTGATGCGGCGTTTATGGTCAATTCTGTGCGCGGAGGGGGCATTTCTGCCGGGCTCAAAGGGGCGCGGGCCCTGGCCGATGTTGCCATCGTTGCACTGGCTGAGCAAGATCTGAGTCAAACGCGGCTCTGGGAATACAATTTGAAATACCAGCGTGAGGTCGGTGCCCAATTGGCTTATCAGGATGTGATGCGCATGATTCTGATGAATGAAAGTGTCGAAAATATGGAATTTGCCTTTGATCGCGATATTATCACCGCCGACGATATCCGCAGTGCCCTCGGGGGCAAAATGTTGGATTTTAGCCCAATGCAAAAGCTGCAAAAAGGGCTGCGGGGTGCTTCAAATCCAGCCCTGCTTTTGCGCTTTAATCACCGCTTAAATTGGGCGGGAGAGCTGCACAAACATTTTAAAGCCTACCCCGATCAGCCTGCGGATTATGCCCATTGGGAACAGCAATTGCATCAAATTCAGGAGCATATTCAGCTGTGAAAGGCATTATCTTGGCTGGTGGTACCGGCTCACGCCTCTTTCCCCTGACCAAAGTGACCAATAAACATCTTTTGCCAGTAGGCAAAGAGCCCATGATCTTTCATCCGCTGCGCAAATTGATCGCCGCTGGGATTGAAGAAATTTTGGTTGTCACGGGGGTGGAGCACATGGGGGCCGTGATTGGTCTTCTCGGCAGTGGCTTTGAACTTGGCTGTCGCTTGACCTACCGGGTGCAAGACCAGCCGGGTGGAATTGCCCAAGCCCTGGCTTTGGCGGAACACTTCGCCTCCCACGATCAAATGACTGTGATCTTGGGAGACAATATTTTTCAGAGTGAACTCACGGATTTTGTTAAGCGCTTCGAAAAACAGGGCACAGGGGCGCGAATTTTGCTCAAACAGGTCCCCGACCCGACACGTTATGGGGTTGTGGCCTTTCAAGATGACCTGTTGGCCGAAAATCCAGCCTCAAAGATCAGAGATATCTTAGAAAAGCCCGAAAAAGCCCCTTCAGACTTTGCCGTGACTGGGATTTATGGCTATGACGCCGAGGTCTTTGAGATTATTCGGGGGCTCAAGCCCTCTACTCGCAATGAGTTGGAAATCACCGAGGTCAACCGCGCCTATTTGCAGGCGGGACTTTTGCATCACGAAATTTTGCCCGGTTGGTGGACCGATGCAGGCACTTTTGATTCGTGGTATTACGCCAATTCTCTGATGTTTCAGCCCACAGGGTGTGACGGCCAAGATCCAGCTTAAAAATAATCGTTAATATTGCTTGACAAAAATTTACAATTCTTTATATAATAAAAGAGTTCAGGATTTGACTCTGTCCCTTCAAATGCTTGTCTTCAGCAAGTGGCCCGAAGCCTGCCTCTCCCCCGAGGCAGGTTTTTTCTTTGCCCCCCTATTTTGTGCTGGTCTGGGGGGCCTTCCCCCTTGGGAAAGTGCCCGAACTGGCGTTAAGATACCAGGGAATTCTATTTTGAACAGGCGAAAGTACATTTATGATGACCCCGCTCTCCTTCGACAACACAGAAATTGCCTTTGAATCCCGCAGCAATTTGGATTTGCGCAGGGCCTATTTGCTCTTTCGCACCCTGGGCAGTCGCCAACTTGTGGAATTGGGCAAATACGCGACCCAGGTGAGTTTTGCTTTACGTTTGCCGATTGGCCCGCTGATCAAAGCCACCCTGTTTCGCCAATTTGTTGGGGGCGAGAATATTGAAACCTGCGCCAACACCATTGCTGACCTGGCGAAGTACAAAATTGGCACCATTCTGGACTATTCTGCTGAAGGCAAATCCACTGAGAGCAGTTTTGAAAATACCACAACTGAACTTTTGCGCGGCATTGCCCGTGCCAAAGGTGATCCCCATATTCCCTTCGCTGTTTTTAAAGTGACGGGGCTGGCCCGCTTTGAGCTTTTGGAAAAAGTCAGTCAATGGGGGGGGCTGAGTGCGGCAGAAAAAGCTGAATTTGAACGGGTAGAAGACCGGATTGAGCGGGTCTGTGCCGCAGCCGCAGAGGCGCAGACGCCCGTATTTTTCGACGCCGAAGAGAGTTGGATACAACCTGCGATCGATCGGTTTGCCTTGAATATGATGCGCAAATACAACCGCGAAGCACCCTGGGTATGGAATACCCTGCAGATGTACCGCCGAGATCGCCTGGCGTATTTTAAAGACAGCTTACATTTGGCCCAGCAAGA
>JBFWRL010000241.1:0-5465 GCA_050248915.1 Candidatus Sericytochromatia bacterium | reverse complement strand
TGGTCTTTTGCAGTACAATCAACTCAATATCCACAGCGAGACTCGCCCATGAAAATTGAACTCCAATTCTGGCTCTGTTTGCCGATTCTACCCAGAGGCTATGAGCAGGTACAGGTCGAATATTTATCGCCCCAACGCCTGTATCAGGCCTATTTGGCACAACCCAAACTGAGCTGTTGCTGCTTTCAAGGGGGGTATGGCATTGTGCTATCAGGCCAGCCCTGGAATGCAGAGACCTATCAAGGCAAAATTGAATACTGCTTGGATGAATTGTGGATGACGTTAAGCTGGTTGGCGGGTCTCAAACGCATTTTGGCGGGCGAATCCCAGGTTCATATTCCCTATTGGGAAGAATCCCAGGCCCAGATCAAACGCATCTCCGCAAGCCAACTGGAAATTGTCGATCGCCATGCTTCAGGCCAGATGCTCTATCCCCCCTTTCAGGTCGAACTGAATGACTTTTATGTCCAATTGTGCCAAGCCACCCAAAGCTATCTTGATTTTTATTCGCACTTTGAAGCTGAACTCATGGCCTCAAACTGTTCTCCCAGCTTGAGGCAACAAATGGCAGAAGAATTACAGTTTGCAGAATTTCAAGCGGCCTTGGCTGCCCTTCAGCAAACATGGCAGACCAGATGAACCCACCCCAGTATTGGCTAGTCGCCCCCGCAGAGGCCCAACAACCCCTGGAGCAATTTTTGGCAAATAAACTGCTCCAGGATTATCTCAAGCTGCGCAAATGGATCCAAGCGGGCTGCGTCTCTGTCGATGGTCAACCGGGCAAAGCCAGTCGCTGGGTTCAAGCGGGGCAAAAAGTCGAGCTAATTCCGCCGCAGCCAATGCCCCATGCCGCGGAACCCCAAGACCTGCCCCTGCCCATTCGCTACCAAGACAGCGATCTGGTGGTGGTGGCCAAGCCCATGGGCATGGCCAGCCATCCGGGGCCGGGCTGGTGGCGGGGCAGTTGCGTCAACGCTTTGCTCTGGGCCATTCAAGACTGGCCCGGCGTGGGCGGGATAGCCGGGCCAGGGATTGTGCACCGCCTGGATCGCGACACCACCGGGCTCTTGATCTTTGCCAAAACCGACAGGGCCCATCAGGCCTTGCTCCAGGCCTCTCAAAAGAGGCAAATCGAACGGCAGTATTTGGCCTGGGTCGTGGGCAGATTCAAAGGCAACAGCGGCAGCATCAACCAGCCTTTGGCCCGCAATCCCGCCGAGCCTGAGAAAATGAGGATCGATCCCCATGGCAAAGCAGCACTGACCCATTACCAGGTGTTGCAAAGCACGCCCGAGGGCAGTTTATTGCATTTAAAACTCGAAACGGGGCGCACCCACCAGATTCGTGTGCATCTCGCCAGCTTGGGCCACCCGGTCTGGGGGGATGGCGTCTATGGCCAAGCGGGGCCGTTTTTGGCCCTACATGCCTGGCAATTGCGCTTTCAGCACCCGGTTTCGGGTCTTGCCATCGCCCTCTGTGAGCCCCCGCCCAACTATTGGCGGAATCAGGGGTTTCGTCTGGATTTGGCTGAATAGCAGACAAAAAGGCCTGGCGAAGCCAAGACCCAATTTAGACTTTATTGCGTCCGGTGGTGCCAATATTAAAACCACCTTTGCTGCCACTGCCTTTGGCTTTTTGAGAGCCCCCGGTAGGTCGACTGCCAAAACCCACACCCGGACTGCGGCTGACGTTGCGGCCAGCTTTTTTATCTGGGCGGGCTTCGTTGACCTTCAGGGCCTGTCCCTTGAGATCTTTGCCCTGTAAACCAGCAATCAGTGCTTGGCCCTCGCTGGCAGAGGCCATTTCGACAAAGCCAAAACCTTTTGAAACCCCTTCTTCGTCCAGGGCCAAACTGGTGCTGGAAACTGTGCCAAAAGCGGCAGCAGTCTGGGTAAGTTCTTCTTCTGTGACGGTTTCGGGTAAATTTCCGATAAATACTTTCATGTCTACGTTCTCCCTGAGAGCGGGGGTTATACCCCTGTGATTCATAGTTATGTTAGCAGATTTGGCCAGAGAAAGCGGGGAGATGGGGAATACATCCTGGGGAAGCCCCTCGCGTCAAAACGACAGAAGACCTTCAAATTGCCAAAATTCCAAATTCGGCTATAATTCAAACAGAATTTTGGACAAAAACTGAGTAAAAAAGGCACACAAGATGCATTCAGACAGCATTACTCCACAACAACAATCCCTTGCAGCTTCCGCCGCTTGGCTGATGGTGGCGGGTCTGGCCACAGGCTTATTGGTGGCGGCAGCCATGACGAACCAATTGCCCGCCAATCCCCATGCCCTACTGGCCGCCCATCTCAATGGTCTGATGGGCTGTTTTTGGCTTTTGGGGCTGGCCTGGACCCTGCCAATGTTGAGCTACCAGGACAAAACGGTGGCCTTGCTCACCCGTTTGATTGGCCTGAGTGTCTGGGCCAATTGGGGCTTTACCCTGCTCAAAGCCTTTTGGCAGGTCGGTGGTTTGGCTTATACTGGCGACCTCAAAAACAACGTGATTGCCGCCAGTTTACAGGCCTTTGTGGTTTTGCCCGCTTTGGCTGGTTCTGCGCTCTGGGCCTGGGGCTTGCGCAAAAAAATCGGGTGAATCAAGCCATCTGGTTCGACAGATATTTTGTGATATAATGCCCTTCAGGCCAAAGCTTGAAAGACCTAATTTTTCAGATTTGACATCAAATTTGATCTGTACATAGTAAGGAGTGACTGTTCCATGGGTATCCTTGATCGTATTTCCACCGTTCTCAGAGCGAATATCAACGACCTGATCGACAAAGCTGAAGACCCCGAAAAAATGCTCAAACAGCTGATGATCGATATGGAAAAAGATCTGATCGAAGTGCGCAAAGAAGTGGCACTGGCGATTCAGACCGAAAAACGCCTGCATCAGCAGTACACCCAAAACGAAAAACAGGCTCTGGGCTGGGAAGAAAAAGCCACCTTGGCACTCAAAAGCGGTCGCGAAGATTTGGCCCGCGAGGCCTTGCAGCGCCGCAATACCTATCAGCAAACCTCTGTGGGTTTTCAGTCCCAGTGGGAAACCCAAAACAAAAACGTCGAAATGCTCAAGGGCCAATTGACCCAGCTTGAGAGCAAAATGAACGAAGCCCGGATCAAGAAAGACCTCTTGATTGCCCGCAGCCGCCAAGCCAAAGCCCAACAGCAAATCTCCAAAACCATGGGCAAAATTGGCGAAAGCCGTTCACTCTCTGCTTTCTCACGCCTGGAAGACAAGGTCATGGAACAAGAAGCCCTGGCCTCTGCTTATGGCGATCTCAATATGCTTGGGCCCGGTGCGGGGATCGAAGATGAATTCGCCAAATTGAGTGCCAATACAGGCGTTGATGACGACCTGGCAGCTCTCAAAGCCAAGCTCAACGCTGGCAGCTAATTCAATCCCTGCTATGCAGACATTTTTCAGGCTGACCACGTCCTGCGCACTGGTCAGCCTGTCTTTGTTTTTAAGTGCCGCTGCGCCGCCTTCTGAGACAGGAGAAACAGCCGCTCGCAGCCGTTTCCGCACGGCCACAGCTTATTCGTATATGCCAGGACGCAGTGGCGACCTCTTCTTTTTGCCCCGCAAATACAGCTTTATTACCTTCGACACCGGAGATTATTCCCACGATGGTTTTAGCCACATGCAACGCGGGGCCAAACAAGAGCGCATCAAACACGGTGGCAGCAGCCACGGTTCGGTTTGGGAGTACGACACCCACATCCCCCTGCTGCTCTACGGGCCTGGTTTTATTCACGCCGGAAAAAATATCCCTACCCCCGCCACCCAGCAAGATATTGTGCCAACCCAGGCCCATTTGATTGGCGCTGTGCCGCCCGAAGATTCGTTTCATGGCAAAGTTTTAAGGGAGGCCCTCAAACCCGTTAAAGCCAAACCCAAAGCCATTTTGACCTTGGTCTTTGATCAAGGTGGCTGGCAGTATTACCAAGCCCATCCCCAGGCCCACCCGAATATCGACCGCCTGATGAAAGCGGGTACCCTTTATACCCAAACCCAAATCAGCCACCTCGATACCGAAACCAGTGTCGGCCACATCGCCATTGGGACCGGGGCCTATCCTTACCAACATGGCATTGTCTCAAACAGTTTCTTTTTGGCCTCGCTGGGCAAACGCAGCAGCTTATTGGGGCCTGACCGCTCACCGATCTTTATCAACAGCCCCAGCTTGGCAGATACTTGGGATTTGCAAACCGGCAACAAGGCCTTGATTCTGAGTTATGCCTACGCCGATCGGGCCTCTTTTGGGATGGCGGGCCATGGCGCGCTTTACGCAGGGGGAGATAAAGATCTGGCCCTCTATTACGATGTCAAAACCGGGTTGCCCAAAACCCACGACAGCTATTTTTCTGTACCCGACTACCTTAAAAACCACAGTATGAAGCCCTATTTGGAGGCCCAGGTTGATGCCAAAGGCCATTGGTTGGAGCACAAGGTGGACAATTTTGAGCATATCAACAACACCCCTGCCCAGGCCAAATATGATGCAGATTTGTTTATCAAAATGATTGAAAACGAGCCCGTTGGCCAGGATCAAATCCCCGACTTGCTCTACCTCACACTCAAATCCAGCGATGCCTGTGGCCACGCCTTTGGCATGGAAACCGTGGAATGTGGTCAGGTTTTCGCTGAGCAGGACAGACAGGCCCAACGGGTGATTGAGGCCTTCGAAAAAAAAGTCGGCAAAGACCAAGGGGTGGTCATTCTCACCGCCGACCACGGCGGGGCCCCCCTGGTGGAATTGTCTGGGGGCCAGCGCATCTCTGCCAACCCACTCAAAGCGGCACTCAATCAAGCCCTCGACAAGCTCGACAATGGCATTCCTCTGGTGCAAGACCTCACTGCCTCTCAAATTTATCTTGAAGAGAACGAATTGCGCCGCAACGGCAAAAGTTTTGAAGACGTGCGCCAATTCCTCTTGAATTACCGCCTCGGCGGACAACCTGTCTTTATCGACGTGCTGACCCGCTCAGAGGTGGTCAAGGAACAACTCAAATTGGGATTGTATTAGAGCTAGCTGAGCGGAGTCGAAGCCTAGCTACCAGGAGATCGGGCTGCGGTCCCTGAAAAACATCCCACTGGGGCCATCATTGGGCAATGTGGCCAGCCAGACAGCCGTGTCGGCCCCCTGCTCAACCGAGCGATTGGCGCTGGGGCCGCCCATATCTGTCTTGACCCAGCCGGGGCACATGGTATTGACCAGAATTGGGCTGTCATGTAATTCTGCCGCCAAAATCCGCGTCAGGGCATTGAGCGAGACCTTGGAAAAACGGTAAGCGGTATATCCGCCGCCCATATCCCCCAATTGCCCCATGCCACTGGAGACATTCACAATCCGGCCATAGCCATTTTCTTTCATCAGGGGCACCAGGGCTTGGCAAAGCAGCAATGGGCCATAGACATTGCTGTCCATGGTCTCTTTGATCGTGTCCAGTTCTGCGGCAAAGAC
>JBFWRL010000240.1:0-5482 GCA_050248915.1 Candidatus Sericytochromatia bacterium | reverse complement strand
CGTTGGCCAGGGCGCGGCGCACACGGGCTTGAGCGGCGACAGTGGTGTTGGCCGGACGGGCCAGACCCAGGTTGGCTGTGGCAGAAATTTCGCCACGGGCAGGGATGTTCAGGGCTTTGGTGCTGAATCCGCTGTCTGCAGCTACGGTGTTGGCATCGCTGTAAAGGGCTTCTTCTTCGTGCAGAGAAACCAGATCGGCTTGCATTGCGGTGCTGGCGGCCATGCTGCTGCCAGTGGCGACATTGCTACCGGTGCTGGTATTGCTGCCGGTTGAGGTGCTGTTATTGCCGGTGGTGGTATTGGTGGGGTTTGTGGCAGAAACTGGGCCCGCTGCTTTGGGGGCGCAGGCGGTGAAGATACTCAGAGCCATACTGGTGGCCAGGGTCATCTGAATCAATTGCTTAGCATTTTTCATATTCGTTCTCCTCGGTTTTTAGGGGTGAGTTTGTTTCTCTGTTTTTATTTAATAATTTTCTTGACAAGTTGTCAAGCCCTGGAGCAAAGATTTCTGAAAAAATTTAACTTTTCAAAGAGAAAATATTCAAAAAAAGAATCCAACGACAGGCCGCTTGAGGGCCCAAGTCGGGGCTCGTCATCAGACACACAGAAGTACTTAACTCCAGCAAAATCAATGCCTAACTCCAGCAAAGCTGAATAAAAAAGAGATGATCCAGCATACCATGATTGCAAAAGTGGATCCAGAGTGGCTGTGTTTGTTGGTGTGTTTGCCCTGTCCTGCGCTCAGAGCGGTTACAATAAAACATATGTCACAATTGGCTGTATTTCTGGTTTTTTCTGCTTGGCCCAGTCCCTGTTCCACCTATTTGCAAAAGCTGGAATACCTGCGCCGCAATTATCTTGTGCATTTAACTGTGGTGGACAATGGAATGGGGCTCCGCCCCGCTTTTTTATCCGCCTTAAAGCCCCAAAAGCGGATTGTGTTTCCACTGCGCCTCTATCCATCACAGGTCATGTTGGGGTGTCTGGAACAGGAACCACCGGCTGACATCTGTCTTTGGTGGCAGGCAGACGCGGATTTGAATCCCTCCATTTTGGCGGATTGGCAGATTGAATTGATTGAATGGACCAGTTTGCAGCCCGTATTTTTAAAGTCTGCTCAAGCCATTTCTCAATCTGGCTCTGATTTCCCTGTCTCATCACATCGCTTTCAACCCGCCAGTTTGCCTTTTTTTCCCCCGGTTTTGTGTTTCTGCGCTGAGCAGACAGCGCTTGTCAGACAGTGGGCGGCACCTCACGTGCAAATGCCTTTGATGCTGATGGGGGTGGATCTTGCTTGCCTCTGTGAAGTTCAAGGGGCGTTTGTGCCTTTGTCTGCCGAACCGGCTTTGACTTGGCCCGAGGCCCAAAATCGTCTGGCCCATGCCCATTCAGCCCAGCCTCTTCGGCGCAAAGTTTTGTTAGAGTCTCTGCTGCGTGCGTTTCCTGGGACCGGACCTGTGGTGAAAGCGTTATTTTCACTGTTGACCTTGGCTGAAGCACTGCAACTTTTGGAAGAAACCCAACCCCTTGAATGGGTGGGCTTTCCTGAAGTTTTGCTCTGGGCCTGCCAAGCGCTTTTCGCTGCTGGGCACAGTGCTGCCGCGATTCAGGCCAAAGACTGTCTCGATGCACTGTATCCGAGTTTGCGTTTGCCTGCCACAGGTTGGACAGCCACTCCGTTGCCAACAAAATTGACCGCTCCCCGACTTGAGTCTTTGCGGATCCTGATTTTGGGCAACGAAGCCGAAGAACCCGCTGTAACAGCACATTTGGCCCCAATTTTGCGTTTGGGAGTGGCATTGAGCTGGCGAGAAGAAAATGAGGCCCTGCTTGCCGATTTTGAAGCGCTGGTGGCCAAGGTGCCAGAAAATTGGATCTTGATTTTGCGCAGCCCTGAGCGTTTGAGTCCTGACGATTTTAGGCTGCTGCAGCAATGGCTGTGGTATCCCCCTCATCATCGACATGCCATGGGTGCCCAGATTCAGGCCTATGATGGCCAGGGACATGTTGTGGCTGTGCGTCAAGAACCCCGCCTTTTTCCGCGTTCGCAGCCCCCGCGTTTGCGCTCGTTGACACCTTTTTTGCTCGTTTCTGAAGCCGAAACAGATGCCGGAGCCCTCTTGCATCTTTCGCTACAGCAGCGAGAGACGACGTGTTCTTCGGCCTTAAATCAGGTCTTGGAACTGTGCCAAAAACAGGCTTGGAGTCAAGTTTTTCCTCTGTTTGAACAGCTTTTGGCGCAACAGCCGGAGGCCCTGCAATCGGCCCAAGTTCAACTCTTGTGGCTGCATTGCCTTTTGGAGAATCAGGCCTTTGAGCGTTTTGAAAAAGGGTTGGCAGAGTGCCCGCAGGGGTATCAAAATATCCCTGATTTTCTCTTTCTCAAAGGGGCTTATCTGTGCCGCTCACGGCAGTGGCAGGCTGCTGAGTTGGCCTTGGAGCAGTGTTTAAATCTGCGTCCAGAAGAGTTGCGGGCTTTGCCTTGGTATTCTGCGGATAGTTTGGAGCGCTGGCCTTTGTTGGCGTTAAAAGATCTGTATTGGGAGCAATTGTTTCGGCCTGAATTGGATATTCGGGGCCGACAACAGCAGGTTCGTGCCCTGCGCCGGGTTTTATTACAATTGTTGCCACATTTTCCGCTGGGACAGTTGGCGTCATCCGAGTGGTCCCTTTATCTTTATTTGGGCTGTGTGGCAATTTTGGGGGCGCATTACGCACCGGGGAGCAGTGCCCGCGATCTGTTTTTGCAGAATTTGCCCACCGACACAGAGCAGGCCATGGAGGTCTATTATATTGAAACCGCTCTCTTGTATTTGGCGGGCCAATTCAGTGCCCTGCCGGATCGTCTGCCGCCGGGACAGAGTTATGAAAGCATGCGCGATTTACAGCAAGACCCCACCTATTTGATGCCATTTACCCAAACGCTCTGGCAAATGCCAGAAATGGACGGGCCTGAGATGGCTTTGGCTTTTTTGGTCTGTTCTTGTTTGGCTTATCGAGATATCAGTTATTTGCTTTGGTTGGTGCGTTTGCAGACAGCTTCGGGTCAACAAGTCGAGGCCCGTTTTAGTTTGCAGATGGCGGCCCTGATCTTTCCCCAGCATGCCCTTTTGCCTGCGGAGCCAGGGCCCAACCAAGGCCCTTGATGACATTGGCAGGCCTGGAAGGCCCGTGTTAGAATCCCCTAAAAATTAAACGAGGCAGAAAACATGCTGGGATTGGTCTGTATTGATATTGATGGCACCCTGATTGGGCAGCAGAAACAGGTTCATTCTCGGGTTTGGCAAGAAGCCCAGAAAGCCCGCGAAGCGGGGATTCACCTGGCCATTTGCACCGGACGTCCGGCCCTCAGTGTGACACGGGGCTATGCAGAGCAACTCAATCCCCAGGGCTGGCATATTTTTCAAAGTGGGGCCAGTCTCTATCATGTGGGCTCCGGAGAAAGCCGCTCTCACCCGCTTTCACAACAGGCTTTACGTGTTTTGCTCGATTTATACCGCGAGCATGGTTGGGTTTTGGAGCTTTACAGCGATCATGATTATGTCGTGGAAACCTTTCGCGATCCCGTGGCCGATCGCCAGGCGCGCTGCCATGCTGAATTGATCGATGTGCCTTATCAGCCTCGGTCTTTGGACAGCCTGGAGGGCAATTTGGTTCGGGCCCAGTGGGTGGTCTCCGACGCCCAAATGCCCGCCGTGATGGCCAGTGCTTTTGAGGGTGTTTTGTATTCGTCTGCGACCTCACCTTCGGTGCCCGACTCCAATTTTGTCAGCGTGACCCAAGCTGGTGTCGATAAATGCAGTGCCATTCGCGAGTTGGCCGAACTCTTGGGGGTGCCATTGGCACAGACCATGATGATTGGTGACGGGCAAAATGATATTCGTGCGATGGAATTGGTGGGCCATTCAGTGGCCATGCAAAATGGCGACCCCCGTCTGAAAGCGGTGTGTAAATACGAAGTGGGGCACGTGGATGCCGGCGGCGTGGCTGAGGCCTTGGCCTTGGCCATGACCCTCGAATGAACGGCTAATGTGGGTCTTGCTCTTCAAAACGGGCTCGCAGGGCTTCGACCGCTTTTTCGGAGGTATATCCCAATTTGACCAACATGTCTACCAAGCTGAGTTGGGCGTATTCGGGATTGCTGCGCATGGAGCGAGCATAGGAGAGCTGCCAATCTTCGATCAGCTCCATTTCGATCAGGGCCAAGGTAAAGGGGTCTGTATTGTAGGCCGCTTGTTGGGTTAACGCAGCTTCTACCTGTTGAGAATTCAAAAAACCCAGCGAGATCATGATTTCACCCAGCGGTTCGTAGAGCGAGCGGGGCAAATGGTATTGGTATTTCAGGGCTTTTTGCAGTTGGTCTTCGTCGATATACCCCAGTTTAAGCAAAATCTGTCCGAGCAATCCTTGGAATTGGGTGCCTTCCGAGTGGCTTGATTCGTAGGGTTTGGGCGGTGGGGCCGCATCGGCATTTTTTTGATAATACTGCTTCATGGCCTGTTGGATCATTTCTTGGGTCGCAGCCCCAATTTCCAAAATGGCAGTGCCCTCGCGAATGGGAATATCACTGACCCGTTTCAGTTCCATGGCCTTTTCGACATCCGCGGCTTGCAATTGATTTTCTTGCAGCAGAATTTGCACAATCGGATCGTGAGAACTTGATTCTGCTTGGGCTTGGCTGAAATGGGTCAGACGGGTTTCAATGTCTGGGCGCATGTCTGCTTTGATAAATCCCAGTTCGATCAAGGCCGAGAGCAGATCGCTCTGTTGATCCAGGGCCTGTTCGCTGATATGGCGCCAAGCATACTCAATTTGTTGGGTTGTGACCAAGCCCTGCTCCAAGAGCATTTTTTCCAGGGATGGGGCAGACATCAATCATGCACCTCTTTTTCTGACTGTCTTCATTTTAACAGAAATATCTGAAACGGCTTGTGTTTGGGGGGATCTTTGCGCTTTTTGTGAACAGAGAAACTGGAATATTTGGGGACAAGCTTGTACTATTAAACACGAGAGAACCCTGCGGAGCATGTCTTATGTACGATACGGAATCCATTCGTTACCAGATTGAAGAAGCCTGGGCCAACCATGTTGTGGCCCATTTGCTCTCTCAGCAGGAGCGGGCCAATGCCTACAAGATCAAAAAAATCATGCTTCAGGCCCATGCCTCTCAATCGTATTTTGAGATTGAATTTGAGCCCCATTTGCTGGCGCTCTCCCATGAAATTGAAAAGTTATCAAGCAACAGCCGTCCCCTGGAGCAGATCGGTGTGGCTCCGATCATGATTGGCCTTTTGGGCGGGATGGCTGAGATCCTGGGGCTGGTTTCTGTGCCCACGGACGAAGAGATTGCAGAAGAAAAACAGATGGATGAAGACATGTTTTTCACCCAGCATTTTACTTCCTCCCTGTCAGATGCACTGGGGGGCCTGCCTGCCATGCGGCCCAAAAAAGACACTCCCTTTTAACTGGGGTCTGGACGTGG
>JBFWRL010000239.1:0-5626 GCA_050248915.1 Candidatus Sericytochromatia bacterium | reverse complement strand
CCCAGGATATTTTAAAAGAGCCGCTGGTCTTGGAATTCTTGGGCTTGGCAGAACAGCCGCGTTTTTCGGAGTCTGAATTGGAGAGTGCGATCATTAACCAGATTGAGCGCTTTCAGCTGGAGTTGGGCAAAGGATTTTTGTTTGAAGCCCGGCAAAGACGAATTACAGCAGAAATTGCAAGAATGGTCTCAAGGGATAGAAGCGTAATGATGCGTCAATCCACCCAAAATATACAGACTTATAGGAGCCAACCATGACCCTGCGCTTTGAAAAAATAGCCCTGCCCGCTGAAAGTGAGCTTTTAATCGCCTTTTTAACGGGTGAGACCTGGCCCTTTCATTCGGGCCTGCCCAGCCGCGAAAGTGTGAGCCAAGCCATTGCCGCCAAGGCCTTTGACAATCCCGATGTACAGAGCTTTTGGATTCGCAATGCGCAAGCAGAAGAACTGGGCCTGATCAAACTCTTTGATCTGGAAGACATTGGCGATGGCGCTCCGCTCTTTGATTTGCGCATCAAAGCCGCTGCGCGGGGCCAGGGCGTGGGCAAAGCTGCCGTCACCTGGCTGACAAAGTACCTGTTTGAGGGCTGGCCCGAACTCAAGCGCATTGAAGGTACCACGCGGGTGGATAATTTGGCGATGCGGGCCGTGTTTCGGGCCTGTGGCTATCTCAAAGAGGGCCATTACCGCCAAGCCTGGCAGGGCCACGATGCGATTCACTACGGCATCCTGCGCCAGGACTGGGAAACGGGTCAAAGCACCCCTGTCAATTGGCACGACGAACCTGGCTAGTTAGAACTTTTTCTGCATCCAAATCGAAGAGATAAACACGCCATTTTTGCAGGCGTATTCGTCGAAGGTGCCGACCTCACTAAAGCCAAATTTTTGATGCAGGGCCACTGAAGCTGGATTGGGCAGGGCAATGCCCGCAATCGCGCGGTGCAAGCCCTGATCGGCCAGACTTTCAAACAGGCGGGTATACAGGGCTGAGCCCACCCCTTGCCCTTGGCAGGTGGGAGCCAGATAAATACTGGTTTCAACTGTCTGGCAAAAAGCGGGGTGGTCGCGGTAGGGATTGCTGCTGGCAAAACCCAGAATTTGATGGCCACGCTCAGCCAGCCACAGGCGATAGGGCCCCGTTTTGGCGTATTTATTCAACCAGCGCTGCCGCGCTTCAAATTGCAGCGGCTCGGTATCAAAGGTGGCATGGCTGTGAAAGACATAATGATTGTAAATTTCAGCGAGCGCTTCTAAGTCGGCATGGCTCGCGGGGCGAATCAGCACAGGCACATCCCCATTCAAACGTGTGTTTTCTTTCGGAATCAAATATTATACAATGCCAAGATGCCAAACCCAATCACCTCCCTCTCCCATGTCGATAAAATCCACCCGCGCTGGCGTCCCCTGCTCGATCAACTGACCGCCGCTGCCCAGGGTTATTTTGGGCCCGAATTAAAGGCGGTTTATCTGCTTGGCAGCATAAGCCGGGGCCAAGAGCACATCGGCAGTTCGGATCTGGACCTGGAATTGGTGATAAGCCACAAAGCCAGCGAAGCCGACAAAAACTGGGCCGAAAAGCTCGCCGAGCAAACCTTGGCGGATTGGCCGGATCTGCTCAAGATCGATTTGGATTTGCTCTTTGCGGAGGTGCTGCAGGCCCCCGAATCACAGCGGTTGCGCTTTATTTTTGCCAGCGATGGGCTCAGACTTTGGGGCGAAGATTGCTTGCCGGAGTCGGAAAGCTGGAGCCCCGGCCCTGAATTGGCCTATTTACTCAACCACCATTTTCGTTGGGCACGGGCCGAAACGCTCAAGATGCTGCAAGACTCTGGCGACGTGGCTGAATACACCCATTGGATCTCCAAACAGGCCCTGCGCCTGGGACTGGGCTTGGCGATGTGCCAGCAGCCCGTCTATACCCGCACCGTCGCTGAGATGCCAGAGCTGATTGCCCGCGTTTTGCCCGAATTGGCAACATTGATGCACAGTATTTTGGTCATGTACCAAGCCCCGACCACGCAAAGAGAGACGGCCTTGGCCTTTGTTCAAAGCCTGGCGCCCTTGTATTTGCTCGCAGAACAGCGTTGGCCTGAATCCAGCGCGAAGGCTTAAATTCAGCCCCAATTCAAACCAATTGCGTGATCAGAATCGGCTTGCCCTGGGTCACCACCAGGGTGTGTTCATATTGCACCGTATCAAAGCCGCGTTTTGTCGCCAGGGTCCAGCCATCATTGAGTTGAAAAACCTGCTTGGCCCCCGTGGAAACAAAGGGCTCAATCGTAATCACCATCCCCTCTTTGAGCATGCGTTTGTCTTTGGGGTCAGGGTAGGGTGCAATAAATTCGGGGGCCTCATGCAAAGCATTGCCCACCCCGTGGCTGCCCAGATTTTGAATCAGGGTATAACCGCGCTGATGGGCCTCTTTTTGCAATCTGCGGCCAATGCTGTTGAGCGGCAGTCCCGCTTTGACCCCCGCCAAGGTGCGCTTGAGAATCTGTTGGCCCGCATGGCAGAGTTTGAGGCGTTCAGGAGAGCCTGGCGGCACCACAAACGAAGCGCCTGTATCGGCAAAAAAGCCGTCTTTTTCTGCAGAGACGTCGATATTAACCAAATCTCCAGCCTGCAAACGCGTGGCCCCCGGAATGCCATGGGCCACTTCGTGGTTCACGCTGATACAGGTCGCGCCCGGAAACCGATAACTCAGTTCAGGGGCTGAGCGCGCCCCCTGAGCAGCCAACATCTTTCGCCCCATTTGATCCAATTCACGGGTCGTCATGCCCGGCTCCAGGGCCTGCCCCATGGCTTGCAAGACCTGGGCCACAATCTGGCCAATCGCTTTGAGCTTTTCGAGTTCGGCTGCGGTTTTGAGTGTCATGGGTGTATCCCTCGCGGTTTTTTTTAAGCATAAAAAAACAGGTGCGCTGCTGTCGATGTAAGTTTCGGACAGATTTAAACCTGGGGGTGTGAGAGCGAAAATTGCCGCAGATACCCAGAGGGGCTTTGACCCATCAGGGCTTTGAACTCTTTAAAAAAATGCGAATAATCGCAATAGTCAGAGTCCCAGATACCCTGTTCTGGGTTTTGCCAAAACCTCAAAAGGGTGCGCCGCAGCCGCAAGACCCGCTGGCAGGTCCGGGGTGAATGCCCCAAGGTCTGCAGAAATAAGCGCTGCAAAGAGCGTGCCGAGAGACCGATATGTGCCGCTGTCTCGGCTATCGCATGGCCCTTTTCCAGCTCCGCCAAGGCAAACATGAGCGTTTCACTGCAAGCAGAGGGAAAAAACCAGTTGGGCAATTGTTGATTTAAAAACTGGCATTGCTGCTCAAAAGGCCCACAGTCGGCCAAAACAGCTTGACCTGTTTGCCATTCGGGCAAAAGCTGAATCTCTCGGGTTCCACGCGCGTAGCCAAACGCAGCCAAACCACTGGGGGTCAAAGAAAGCCCCAAAATACCTTTGCTGGCAGGATGCAAACAGGCCAGTGGCCTGGCTTGGGGAGGAACCAGATGGGGGCCTTGAATCAGGCGGGGAATTTGACCCGGCAATTGGTAATAACAGCCATTGTCAAAGGGAAAAACCAAACGAGAAGCCAGGCCCGGCACAAAATGTTCAGCCACCCCCATCGGCAAAGAGCGGTAGCTGTCTAAACGCCAATAGTGTTCAACAAAGGGAGCCAAGTCCTGAGAAGGTTGGGCCCATTGGTAATAGGTTTGAAAATGGGGGCCGTGTAAAACCTCTGAACGGTGAACCATGGCTTATTTGCAAAAGCCCAAGCTCATTCAGATTTGGGCAAGTAAACACCCACCACCAGCTTTTCAAAATCTGCAATCGGGATCCGCTCCACCCCACCGGTGGCCGTATTGATCAATGTGACAGCCTCTTGATCCATACCAATCGCGGTCATGGCGTGTAAATTGGATTCGGGGTGCATAATATTGACCAGGATCGGATTTTCACGGGAGGGAGCAGCTTGCCTGAGTAAATCCACCTGTGCTTTTTGCGAGACATTGCGCACGTCCTCAGACTCGGCGTATTCGGGTTTGCCCTCTATCTGCCCCGAATGATACAAGACAGTGTCTTCCGTTCCTGGCAAAACTTTGCGCCGCAGCCCAACCGCACCCATTTCATCGGTTCCGCCCGAAAGCCTTGCCTTTTCTTGCTCAGAAAGATTTTCACCGGGTTGAGGTGCCCCTTCTTCTAAGGGAACAGGACCGGGCAATAGGGTGCTGTCATAATCTTCGACACCGGGTTTGCTGGGAGAATTTAAAACCTGGCCTTCGTGGTCACGGCCTGCTTCCATAATCGTATTTTGCATCAATTTGGCAGAAATACTGCGGCCCGTGTCTGAGGCCCGCCCCGTCTCACGGCTAAAACTCCAATTGGGCTCCATGCCTTCAAAGGCCTTGCCCTGGGCCAGGGTATCTGCCATTTGCAAATAGCGTTGGGGGTCTTTTAATGCCAATTGGGTCTGGATCGAAGCGGCAGCACAGGCATTGGTGGCCCCCTGAGAGATGCTGTCAGGCGCGGCGATATCCCGCAAGCTGGAAAGAGCAAAAGCCGCACTGTCTCCCACACGGGGGTCGTACGAGCGGCTGGCCATGGCAGAAACCTGTCCCACCAAAGCGCCCAGTTTTTCACCGCCGAGGGCCGGGCCCCGCTTGGAAAAAAGTTCCTGTAAATAGACCGCGGCTTCTTGCTTTTGTGGGTCCGACAATTTGCCCATCAGGGCCGCCATCTGCTGCTGAACCGCTTGGCGTTGCTCAGGCGGCAGGTTTAATTGATCCAAGGCGTCTTGTGCGCCTTTGACAGCCTCAGGCAGAGAAAGATGGGGATCTGCCACACGCTCATCAAGCCGATCTTTGCTCTGATCTTGCCCAACCCGGTAAGAGGCGGCCTGCTCTTTTTTCTTCATGATCTCTTTGACAAAATCCGGGATCTTTTTGTCCCCCGCTGAGACAGGCACGGCATCTGGCGATTTATCGCCAAAATGGACATCCCCTGTGGGCGCAAAATTCGCTTTGTCGGGGCTGGTCGCAGAGGACTGATCTGCAGGAGCCATTTCGGCAGCAGCAGCAGCAGCAGCAGGCGTGACAGCACCGGTAGGAAGGGCCGGTTTTTCTTTTAAAGGCGTCGGCCCCAGTAGACGGGGAGAAGCGGGAGGCAAAGCATCAAAACCAGTCATGGGCAAACTCCTGAGAGCAAAGATAAGTTCATTCTAACATGAGAGCCCATCTAACATGACAGCCCAGGAGCCCTGAATTCAAGCGCCCCGCTGGCCCAATTCAAAGGCCTGTTCCAACGATGTAAACGACCCGAATTTGAACAGATCGCCGGACTTGCTGACCAATCCCTGGCCAGTTTACGCATGGCTTTGACGGAGACAACATCAGAGGTCAGCTGTGCAAAGGTTCTCTCGGCCCCTGTTTTGGCGGCCTGGGCGCGGTGCATGGGTTGGCTTTTTTGTGGCTGGACCAAAATACGGGGCTGAATCAAAAGCAATTTTTAGTGCTGGTTGAAACCATTTTAGCCGACCCTGAAAAAAACAGTCTAAATTAGCGTATGATTGATAGAAGCAGCATCTAGGTCAGATTAAAACGAAAGAGATCAAAAAGTAAATGTTAGAGCGTATT
>JBFWRL010000238.1:0-5702 GCA_050248915.1 Candidatus Sericytochromatia bacterium | reverse complement strand
TTTGCGTTCACAAACCCCCGGCGCACCTGTCAACTTAAACTTGGACGATGGCGTGAGTCTGAAACAGTGGCCCCCCAGCCCTGCGACCTTTAAAGATCCCGAAACAGGCAAAGAGATCAAGGGATTTAAAGTCGAGTTGAGCACAGGAGACGTGATGTTGATTCCCGCTGGGCAGGCCCTGACAGTGCGGGATCCCAAGGATAAAATCCCTGGCCAGGTGATGATTGGGGGCTCTGAACAGATTTTTAGGCTCGATGCCAATGGCCAAGCGACGGAAGACATGATTACCATGCGTTATGCCAGTGTCTTCTGTTCGCGCCAACTCTAACAACCATTGCCAACGCTGCCTGCTGCCTGCAGGGGTGCATTTGCTCGATGATTTTTATCCGGTCGGACCCCAAGTCCTGCCGGATTCGTCGCGTCTGAAGCAAATAGAACTCAATCCTGAGGGGCTCTGTGAATATTGTGCCCGCTACCTGCAAAACTATGATTCCAACTGGTTGGAACAGGAATTGGTGGGTTTTTTTGCGGCGCTCAAAGCCAGTTCTAAACCACTGTTGCTGGCGTTGTCAGGTGGCAAAGACAGCCTTTCTTGCCTGTTTTTATTGCGCGAAATTTTGGGTGTCTCTGCCCAGGCTTTTACCTATGACAATGGCTTTTTGCCTTCTTCGGTGCTTGCACAGACGGCCCGCATTTGTGAAGACCTCAACACCCCCTGGGAAGTGATCCGATCTCCCTTGCTTGAAAGCTTTCAGGCGGAATATATTCCCGATCCCCAAGGCCGTCTCCAGGCTCAAACAGGGCTGGATTTTTGCCAAATTTGCGCAGGGCAAGTCAAACAGACGCTGATGCAAATTTGTGAGCGTGATGGATTAAATTATGTGGCTTTTGGCAATAAGACATACACCCGTTTGAATCCCAAAGTTTCATGCCTCAAAACCTTGCCCACGCTGCAAGGCGGTCAATTGCGCATGATCCATTTGCTCTTTGCCTTGCGCACCAGCACCACCCAACAGACCGAAATCTTGGCTGCACTAAATTGGCAAGATCCGGGATTGAGTGGCTATACCAGCAATTGTCTGGTGCCGGGGCTGGTGGCGGCAGCCCGCAAGCGCAAAACGGGGTTTGCCTCAGATGCCGGCTATATTGAGATGGAATACCGCTCAGGGGCCTACACGGCCGAAGAATTGCGACAAATCTTGGCGGCCCACAGTGAACCCGAAGATTTACCCTTGCCACCAGAGCTATCTTGGCAAACAGGCCCTTAAAACTCATGGAAATGTTTAACGAAACGCCTTTGCTGCCAGGCTCGCCCCCCCACCGATCGGATACTTTTCAACATTGGCTTTTAAACAAACCCCCTCAGGCCTATTGGAATGGGAATCTTCCCGGTGAAAATTTTGCGCGCGAGATGTGGGACCAATTTCAGGCCATGTGGCGATCTGGCCGTTTGCCGTTGCGGCATGTGGTCTGGCATGTCACCAATCGCTGCAATTTGCGCTGTGCCCACTGTGGCGTGCGGGGGGGGGAAAGTACCTCCACCGATCTGAGTTTGGACGAATTTGCCAGTGCCCTGCCTGATTTACTCATGTTGGGACTGCAGTCGATCACCTTGACAGGGGGTGAACCCCTTGTGCGCAAAGATCTCTTTGCGTTGATAGCGGTGCTTAAGCTCTGTGGCGTCAAAGTGGGAATGGTCAGCAATGGCCACCATTTTGAGCGTTTTGAAGCGCAATTTCAAGCCCATTTGCCCGATGCCCTGGCGATCAGCATTGATGGTTTGGAGCAGAACCACGACAAGCTGCGCTTGTTTCCAGGCAGTTATCAGCAGACGCTCAAGGCCCTTCGTTTGGCACGGGAGTGGCAAGTTCCCACCCTCAGCGTCAATACCACCGTTTGGCCTGAAAACCTCAGCGATTTGCCTGAATTGCGTGAGGTGATATTTGAAGCCGGTGCCGTTCATTGGGTTTTAAGGCCAATTACGCGGTCAGGCCGGGCAGAAAATGCCGAAACACTTAACCAGTTGCAGATGAAGTCTTTGCTGCAATTCGCTGCTGAGAGTCTCTATTTGGGGTATGACCTCAGCGTGGCGGGGGTGGGTTATTTGGGTCCTTTGGACAATTGGCTGAATATGGCTCCTTTCTTCGCTTACAGTGGCTGGGACAGCCTGTATATTTTGCCCGATGGCAGTCTCAAAGGCTTTAACGAAGCCCATTTGCCGGTCGAAGGGCATCTTCTCAAAGATTCGCTGCCCGAGGTCTGGTACCGCCGTTTTCGCAGCTACCGTGGCGCACCATTAGCAGAAATTTGCAGTGATTGCCGATTTCTGGGCCGTTGTTATGGTGGCAATCGGGTCGAAGCAGAAACGGGCACCCGCTGTCTGCGGCCCCTGTTAGAAGAATTGGAAGATAGCCAAGCCGCTCAGCACTGGCTCTCAGACTTTGCCCATCGGCCGCTCACCAACGCGCCTCAGCCTTGAGACAAGGTGCCGCTTTCCTTGTGGGGAACTTGCCGGGGCACTTCTGCGTCCCTTGGAAAATAGTTTGCCCGAGGAGTAACCCCATGTTTAATGCCCGTATTAAAACCCACTTTTGCCCTATCTCGAAACATTTGGCCGCTTGGGTGGGGGCAATTTTGGCCACAGCCAGCGTGAGTCTAACACCTGCTGCCTCCGCAGAACCCAATTTAAATTGGGAGGTCTTTCAGGGCGCCAAAGCCTGGTATGATCCCGGCTTTTCATTTTTAGACACTGCAGCCTTTAATGGGGCGATTGCCAATCAGGGTTACAACAATCTCAGCAATGTCTTTATCTCTCAAGGGGGGGGGGCCCATCTGATACTCGATCGGATCATTCTCGGGGGCAGTGGCATGGGCCTCAATGGCTTTCGCAGCGCCAATGCCTCTGGAGATGTTCTGGGAGTCTCGGGGGGCTATGGGCTGTTTAATCTCGGCTATGTGGTCTATCAAGATACCAATTTTAATCTCTATCCTGTGCTGGGCATCGGTTCGGGTCATATCTCAGTCAGTGGTTCAAGCAGTTTAAACAAGGTCTTTGGCTTGTCTGGCAGTGAAGACGTGACGCGGATCGATTCCAGTCAGGTGGTGATTGATATTGGCTTTGGTGCTGATTATTTGATCGACTTTAATGCCGATCCCGGCAATGCCAGCGGACTTTTGGTGGGGCTCAAATTGGGCTATCTCTTTGTGCCTTCTCCCACTCAGTGGGAGGCCAATCGGCGCTTGGTGGGCGGCAGCAATTTGCCCAACCTCAGCAACCAGGGTCTGTATTTTAATCTGATCCTGGGGGCGGGCACCCAGCGCACAGGCTTCTCTGAACGTCAAAAAGAGGTCTTACAGGAGCTGGGGTTTTGACCCAAATCAGCGAAAGTGATTATTGAGTGCCTCAGTGGCCCCAGCATGGCTGGGTTGCCAAGTGAGAATCTGGTCAAACAGCGCTTTGGCCTCGGATTTTTGATTCAGAGCCAAATAAGTTAACCCCAAGTTATAAGCGGCATTGATGTATTTTGGTTGGTTTTTTAAGGCTTTTTCCAACGTGTTTTTGGCTTCAGCAAATGCCTGTTGACTGAGTAAAAACGAACCAAAATTATACAAAATAATGGCGTTCTCAGGTTCGCTTGACAAGGCCTGTTGAAAGGTTTGTTGCGCATATTCAAAGTCTCCTTGTTGGATGGCCAATTGGGCCAACTCATTGAGTAAGGGGGCAGATCGGGGAGACTTGATTAATTCAGCCAGAATCCAACTGCGCTTATAATCTAAACGGTAATAATCCTCTTCGGCCAAACTGGGTTCGAGGTTGAACAAGGCCTGATAAAGTTCAAGAATTTCAGGATACCGTTTTTTTTCTTGATAAATTGCAATCATATCTTGAATGGCTACACTGCGAAAACCTTCTGAATTTTGGCGTATTTCTTGATAAAGCAGCAGAGCTTCGTCTGTTTTTCCTTGTTTGCGCAAGACAGAGGCTTTTTCATATTTCAACTGGGGTAAAATGCCTGAAAAGTGTTGGGGAGAAGCGAGACAGGCCTCCATGCCTTTATCAATCGACTTCAAAGCTGCATCCCAGTTTTTGGCCTTTTTATGCAATTTGAGTTCGAATGTGTAGAGATTGGGATGATAGGGATTTAACTTTCGGGCCTGTTCCAAACTGTGCAAAACAGCCTCTGGGCGCTCCAATTTATCTAAATCCTCGGCAACTTTGATCAAATAATAGACGTTTTGAGGAGCCATGTGTGTCAGCTCTTGAGCGAGTTTGAGGGCTTTTTCTAGAACGATTTTCGCCTTTTCGGAAGCCTTTCTTTCTGGGTGTTTATAATAATATGCCAAATTGATCAAATTTCCATGGGCCATAAGGTGTATCCATTGACTGTGGGGGTCTAAAGCCAATGCTTTTTCGATTTCTTTTTCTGCTTGTTCTGGGTTGTTTAAACCCAAGTGTATATCTCCCAAATATAGGGGAATCGTAGGATTATCAGGCAGCCCTACGCGAGCACGGGTCAAAACAGTCAGCGCTTCGGTATAATCCGGTTGGCGTTGGTCATAACTCTCATAGAGCAGATGGGTTCCCAAATCGAGGAGAATGTGTGGGTCTTGCATATTTGCGCCCAAACGCTGATAGAGAGCTTTCACTTCGGCACTGGTCATGCCACTTGAAAACATGTTTTGATTGTCCAAGAGATTTATATAAGCCAAAATCAATTCGGTATTGCCAGGGAGTATTTTTAGAGCAGCTTGTAAAACCGTTTCCCCAGCGGCGGGATCATTGCGGTAATCGGCGATTTCAAGTTTGATTTGCCAAGCCTGTCGCAATTGGGGATTCAATGACAATGCGTTATTAGCCCAATGGGTTGCTTTGGCCAATGCTGTTTCGCCATCACCGGTTCTGCCCTTGTTCAAATAATGTTGGGCCAACGCAGCTTGGACCAGCGCATCTTGGGGATTGATTGACAGGGCTTTTTGAAAGAGCCCTTCTGCCTCCCCCTGTTGCGAAGAATTGCCATTTTCTAAGAGGTATAATCCCCGGTAATACAGGGATTGAGCTTCTTGGATTGTGGCCTGAGGTTGATGGGGAGTGGGTTGGGACTGAGACAGGGGCTGAAATTTTTGGTTCAATTGTTCAGAAAGTTGATCCAGCAAAGAAAAATAGGCCTGGGCTGAGCCTTCAACTTGCACCACCGATTCTGGCAACACCTGCCCCGTTTCTACTTGGAGCACACGGGCTTGGATGCGCAATTTCTCGCCCACTTTTTGAAAATGCCCCACCACCATTTGCTTGGCTCCGACCAATTTTCCCAAAGCCGGGGCTTGGCTGCTATCGACCAAGGCTGATTGAGAAAAATTTTGCTCTGACAAGACCCGTTTCAGTTGGCTGCGTTCGATCACTTGTAAAGCAGGCAATTTGGCCAAAGAACCTGTCAAGCTTTCGGCCAAACTCAGCCCCATCCAATCATCCGTGGGTTGCCGGGTCAAATTTTCAAAGGGCAAAACTGCCAAACTCATCGATCGAGAAACAGAAGCACTTTGGGCTGCGGCAATTGAAATCGTGTTAATCGGGCTGCTAAACACAAGCAGACTGCCAGATAAGAGCGTCAATGTTAGGGCTAAATGTGGAAAAGAGATCATGGTTGAACCTTTGGTTTTTTAAGAGCAACAGCCCCAACAAATGAATTTCTGCTGAGGCTGTT
>JBFWRL010000237.1:0-5738 GCA_050248915.1 Candidatus Sericytochromatia bacterium | reverse complement strand
CGGTTGTATTCGGGATCTTGTTTGAGCAGGTTGAATTTTTCGGGATTGATGCTGCCCACGAGCATGATATCCAGGGTATAGCGCTCCCCTTCGATATTGATCTTCCGCTTGTCGTTAAAAAACTGACTGACAAATTGCAAAATACCTTCAAGCGAGTCTTCCATCACCATCAGGCCATTGGAGGCCTTTGAGAGCGGCCCCGTGAGTTCGGGCAATTCAATGCTCTTGAGCATATAGGGGTATTTTTTGCGCTGAAACATATACGGCTGCCGCGATTTTTGCGTGAGGTAGATCGGGTTGGTGCCTGGGTCTATCACGGCCAGTCCCTCTTGATAGGTCTTGGACATATACGTGCGGCGAATTCGGATATGGCGCTCGGCCAAACGCAAGACTTCATCGGGAGAGTATTCGGTCACCAATTTGGTTTTGGTTTTATAGACGTTGATAATCTCCTGCAAAATACGGTAGGCCTGGGGCGAGAGTTTGTTGTCCAAAACATATTTGGAAGGGCTCTTGGCAAAATATTTTTTGCGCGCATCGGGCTCATACAGCCAGGCCGGAGAACAACCTGCGTCATCGGTGATCTTGTCGAGTTTTTCGTCGTCCATAAAGGCAAAGGTGGGGCGTTCATCAAAGATCGCATCAAGGGCCTTGGCAAAACCGACCCGTTTGCCTTGGTCGTCGTCGTGGGGAAAGACCCACTCAATGGTATAACGGGCCCCATGGGGGGTTTTGGAATAGGCCTCCAAGGCGTAAGAGAGGGCATTCCAAAGGGTGCTTTTGGCGGAACCATTGGGTCCCACCAAGAGGATCATCTTGGTATTGTCGCGGCAGAGGGTGGTCAAAATTTCGTAAATACGCGTCTGAATAAAGCCGTGCCCGACCAGTCTCTCATCGGGTTTATCGGAAAGCTGAAGGGCCTTGAGAGTGGTATAACGGCGGCCAAAACAGGTCTCATGGCTGATGCCAAAATATTCCAAGGCATCTTTGATGTACTGGGGAGCACTGCGAATCAAATGGGGGCAGAGGCCCATCAATTCTTTCCACTCACTCAGCGAGAGAATGGCTTTGTCCAGGAGTTCTTTGGCGCGGGGATGGTCTTCCATGGGCATTCCTTTTTGGCTTTTGCGATTGATCTGCGTATATGTTCTATCATAGCGTCAAACGCAGTCGTTTTTCAAATCAACAGTGCAATCAACAGTGCAATCAAGCTCAGGAAAGGGGGGGCAAGATAACAATTTTGGTGTGAGCCAGATCGCTTGTCCTCTTTCGCAACAAAGGGTAATCTTAATTTACAATTCTTAACAATTATGCGTTCTCCTTGAGGACCGCCCCGGAAAGCGGCATGGAGAGGCAAAAAATCAATTTGCACTGAGGTCGTCTTATGTCCATTTACCGCTTTCCAGAATCCCGTTTTTTGTCCCCCAATGCGCTCTTGGCGCTGCTGGCCCTGTTGAGCCTGACCGCCTGTCCTGCACCCAATAGTCTTGCTCCATCGCCCCACACATCTGAGCAAAAATCCAGCCATCCCGCCTCTCCCCTTCTCAAAACACCACAGGCTCAGACACACCTTCTCCTGAGCGAAAAGCCCCTGGTTGCGCCAGAACGTGCTGCGCCAGAACGTGCCGCGACTCTCACTGCTTTGCCGTTGCAAGCCCAGCCAGAAGTCGGACAATTGGATCTCAAACAAGTCCACAGCCTGCAATTAAACCTGAACTCCCCCTTTTTGAGCCGTCCGGGTGAACAGAGCCAAGCCAAAGTGACATTTTTGGACAGTGCCCGTCAGCCGCTGAATGGGCAGGTGTCATTGTCTTGGCTGAGCAGCCGACCTGATCTTTTTAAAGTAGATGAAACCGGCCTGATTACTGCCTTGCAAACCAGTGGCAGCGCACAAATACAGGTTGAAATTCCCGGCACAGCTTTGCAGGCCCGCTTAACAATTGAAATGCTGGCCAATCAAGGGCTTTGCGGCAGTTCGAGCTGTGGTGGTGGTGGTGGTGGTGGTGGTGGTGGTGCAACTTTCACGCCTCCAGGCACTGTGGCCACACAGGTCTCTGATGCAACCGCCGCTGAGCAAGAAATGGGCGCAGTGCCCCCGCTTAATGCCAATGCTGCGGTTACTGGTGCCGTTACTGGTGCTTTGCGCTGGTCAGATCCGGCCACCTGGGAGCGCTTTGGCAGCCACAAACCCCAAGCGGGCGAAAATGTCACCATTCCAGCGGGGCAAAGTGTTTTATTGGATGAGTCCACCCCCGATTTGGCTGCGCTCACCATTGATGGCGAATTAACCCTGGCCGAGGGCCAAACACTGGAGCTGCAGGCTGACTATATTATGTTACACGGGACTTTGCGCGCGGGCTCGTCCCAAAATCCGTATACCGGCCATGCCACGATCACCCTGAATGCCGCCAATTCAGCTGAAAGTATTCACAATATGGGCACACGGGGCATTCTCTCGATGGGCGGACGGCTCGAACTCTTTGGCCGCGCTCCCCAAACGACCTGGACCCGAATCAATGCTCATTTACCCGCACGGGGTACCCAGATGCAGGTGCTCTCGGCCCAAGGCTGGCAGCCCGGTGACCAATTGGTCTTGGCCCCCAGCGATTTTTACGGCACCACCCAGTCTGAAAGCCTGCGGATCTCGGCTGTGCAGGGCGAAAATGTGGCGTTGCAACAGGGGCCAGAAGTCTCCCGCTGGGGCCAATTGCAATACCTGGGCCCCCAAGGCATGAGCCTGACCCCAACGGGGTTTGTGCCGCAAAACCCCGGCACTCCCACGATTTTGGACGAACGCGCCGCCGTGGGCAATTTGACCCGCAATATTGTAATCCAAGGGGCCGATGATACGCTCTGGCAAAACGAAGGTTTTGGCGCACAGGTCATGATCATGGGCTCAACATCGATCACCCGCATTCAGGGGGTTGAATTGCGCCGTGTGGGCCAATCAGGCCGCATGGGACGCTACCCGATTCACTTCCATTTGCTCAGTTATAGCGCTGCGGGCAACGAAATTCCCAGCGCTGGCGTGCGCGAAATTCGCCAAAATGCCATCTGGAATTCCAGCAACCGCTGCATCACGATTCACGGCACCAACGATACCACCGTAGATCAAAATATTTGTTATAACATCGCTGGGCACGCGGTTTTTCTCGAAGATGCGGTCGAGCGCCGCAATACCATCAGCAACAATCTGGTGCTCAATATCCGCCGCCCCGCCCGGTTGCTGATTAACTCCGACATGCCCCAGTTTCAACGCGGCCCCAGTGGATTCTGGCTGACCAATCCCGACAATACTGTGCGCGGTAATTTGGCCGCAGATGCCGAAGGCAACGGCTTTTGGCTGGCCTTTCCAACGGCACCTTTGGGCCTGAATAAAAATGTGCCGATTCGCCCCAATCGCTTACCTTTGGGCATCTTTGATGACAATACCAGCCATTCCAACGGATCTGTTGGCATTCAGCTGGATTTTGTGCCATTTAATGATGCCGGTGATACCCAGCCCCAGTCTTACGCGCCCAGCAGTGATGGCGGCGCTGCCGGGCCTTACAGCAATTGGGTACGCGCTGCTTTTCGCGATATTGCAACGTATAAAAACCGAGACTCTGGCCTCTGGAACCGCGTCACCACCCCCGACTACCAACGCTGGATCTCCGCCGACAATCTCGGCGTCTTCTTTGCCGGTGCCGGCGCTGACGGCAATATTTCCCATTCGCTCTTGGTGGGTGAAAGTCTCAACAATGTCCAGCGCTGGCAAAATCAGCACTCAGAATGGCAGGCGGCAGTCGGAATGCAACCCCCCGTGGCTTTGGCCTCTTATCACAGCACGTTTAACCTGCATCACAATTCCATCGTCAATTTTCCCTATGTATCTAATCAATCCAGTGGGGCCTTTAAAACCGATGATTATTATATTTCGCCGGTAGACAAAGGCCTGGTGCGCAATCCCAATAACCAATTGATTCAGAGCCATCCGGGTTATCGCTCTCCCCTGCGGTTGCAAGAAAACTGGGCTTTGGCAGGTGCGCTCTGGGATCCCCACGGCTATTGGGGGCCCGCAGGCAATTTCTGGGTTTATGATTTGCCTTTTCTCACCGAAGGCCAAAACTGCCAGCCCGTGGCACCCCAGGGCGAAAATGGCCTGAGTTGTGCCGGTGAATATTATGGGGTCGACAATTTTGTCGTGGACAATTCCGAGCGCTACCGCTCGATGATGCCCATTCAGGTCACGCGCTTTCGCGAAGACAATTCCACGATTGGCACTTGGTTTGTCGGCAACGGTGAGCAGGCCACACGTTTGGGCAATATGCGCCATTTTGCCGCCCTACGCAACAGCCGTTACCTGCTGGATTTTCCGGGAGAGCCTGTGCCCAGCCAACGGGTTGAATTGAGCGTGACCAATGCCTATCGCCCCGAAGATCAGTTTCTCTTGGGGATTCGTTTTTCTGGCGCACGTGTGCCCCAGGTCTCTGTCGGGCCTGTCTACGGTGCCCGCAGCAGATATTTAAGTGCCGCCACCAGTTTTCAGCAAGTGGCTGACGGCGACGGTACCCTGTTTTGGCAAGACGTGGCCAACCAGGTGATTTGGGTCAAAATGCGCACACCGCTGGCACAACAGGCCATCGCTGAGGGCACCCCGCCCAATGACGAGGTGCTGTATCAGCATTACCGGCTCTTTATTGAAAATTAGGCTTGTTTAAAAGCCAGGTCAGGGGCAGCGGAGAGTGAGTTATACTCCCGCTGCCAAGCCGAGCATGACCGCCAAAGCGGCAAAAGCCATGGCCAAACCAAAGATAATCACGCCATAGACCACCATCATCACCAAAATCGTGATCACAGTTTGAAAATTGGAGATGTCTAAGCCTTGGCGCACGGCGATAAAATAGGTGCAAAGCGACCAAATGCCACCCACCAAGCCTGCAATGGCACCCACGCCCGGAATAAAGGTCAAAACGCCCAAAGCCATGGGGGCTTGTGCAAAACCCAATACCCGCAGCATTTCTTGATGGGTGGCATCGGCCTGCCCTTTAAACAGACCGGTGCCCACTTTGTAGGTCACCCAAGCGCCGACCCACCAGCCAATCAAAGCCCCCAGCAGCGAAGCGCCTGCGCCAACCAAGCCACCCCCCTGGCCCGAGCTTAAGCCCGTGCCAATGGCTCCCAAAACAGCAACCACACCCACCACAGCCATGGCCTGGGTCATGGCTGACTCATCGTGCTCAATTTCCTCATAGGTGGGGATATCGAATTTGAGAATCCCGATCAATCGTTGCATCATGGCTCAAAACTCCTTGTATTTTTGCTCAAGTATAGCCTGTGTCTCGAGAGATGTCGGTGCATTTTGTCGCAATTGAAACGCTTGACTCTCTCCTTGCGTGATAGTTTATCTATGAATAGACAAGGAGGTGCAGATGACCCAAGTCAAAATGTACCAAATCAAAGAATTGGCCCGATGGGGAAGCGTTTCGATCCGCACCCTGCATCACTATGATCAAATTGGGCTTTTAAAACCCGAGCAAATCGGTGAAAATGGCTACCGCTATTATACCGATCAGAGTTTGGAGCGCCTCCAGCAGATTCTCTTTTTTAGAGAGTTGGGGTTTTCTCTGCGTGAAATCCAGTCGATTTTGGATCAGCCGGGCTTTGACCGTCCAAAGGCCCTGCGGGCCCAATACGAACTGCTGCAAAAGAAAAAAGACCGTTTGGAAATTATTATGCAGACGGTACAAAAGACACTA
>JBFWRL010000236.1:0-5749 GCA_050248915.1 Candidatus Sericytochromatia bacterium | reverse complement strand
TGCAGGTAGATGCCGATGAACCCAACGACCGCATGCGCGAATTGGGGCAAATTCAGACCCGCGAATATGATAACGTGAATTGGTTTGAAGGCACGGGAGAGGCAACCGGGAGACCCGCATCCCAGTATCAGTTGGTCACATTTGGCTCCTCTTTTAATGTGACAGATCGCCTTTCCGCATTGGCTGAAACCCGTCGGATCCTGATCCCTGGCGGATGGTTTGCCTGCATGTGGAATCACCGCAATCTCGAAGATCCCATTCAAAAAGAGATTGAAGCGGTCATCTTAAAATCGATTCCAGATTATGCTTATGGCACGCGCCGGGAGGATCAATACGATTTTCTGACAGAAAGTGGTTATTTTGAAGCTGTTTTTTCCTTAGAAGGCCAGGTGATTCACCGTCAAAGCAGAGAAGCCTGCCTGACAGCTTGGCGCTCTCATGCAACTTTGCAAAGACAGGCCGGTGACGCTTTTGAGCGAGTCATAGATGATATTGATAACCACCTTCATTCAGCGGGCATCCTGGAATTGGAAATCCCTTATACCACAAGAATTTGGTATGCCCGTCTCAAGTCTTGAGCCCCTTTCATGCACAGCAAAGCAGACACCCTGGCCCTACTTTCTGGCCAGCTTGAAAACGCCAAAATCCTACCACAGTATTGTTTTAGTCTGGCCGAATGGCGAGACAAGCCAGAGCTGATTTGGCAAGCCATAGCAGAGCGAAATTGGGAAAAAATTCCTGTTATTGTTCGCAGTAGCGCACTGGATGAAGACACCGAAAACACATCCCAAGCGGGGCATTATTGCTCTGTTTTAGATGTCATGGGTCCAGATGAATTGCAGAGCGCTATTGAAAAAGTGGCACACAGCTTTGAGGGCAAAACAGACCGCGATCAAATTTTTATTCAACCCATGTTGGATAAAATTGCCCTAAGTGGTGTTGCATTTAGTTTTGAGCCCAGCTTGGGCATACCCTGTTTGGTTTTTAATTATCAGGATTGCAGCCAAGATACCACCGCCGTAACAGGGGGACAGAGCAATGAGTTATTCACTTGGCATTATTATCTCAATCACAATCCCACCCCTCCGCCAGAGCGTTTTGGCTCATTGGTGGCATTGGTCAGAGAATTACAAGTCAAATTGGGTCAGGCAGCTTTAGATTTAGAGGTTGCCTGTCAAGAGGATGGTTGTTGGGTACTCTTTCAGGTTCGCCCGCTTCTCATAGACAAGCAATGCCCATCAGACCAGCATTTGACCAAAATGCTTGAACTGGAAACATTTCTTCGGCCGATGCAATCACATCACCCCTTTTTATACGGTCAACGCACCGTCTATGGTGTGATGCCCGATTGGAATCCGGCTGAAATTATCGGCATCAGACCCCGACCTTTGGCCCACAGTTTGTACCAAGAGCTGATCACGGACAATATTTGGGCCTATCAACGCCACAATTATGGCTACCGCAATTTGCGCAGCTTTCCCCTGATGGTCAATTTGGGGGGATGCCCTTATATCGATGTGCGGGTCAGCTTTAACTCGTTTATTCCTGCCACTTTACCCGCAGAAATGGCAGAAAAACTGGCCAATTATTATCTCATGCGCTTGGTTAAAACCCCCAGCTATCACGATAAAGTCGAGTTTGAAATTATTTATTCTTGTTATACGCTGGATTTACCGCAACGCCTAAAAACCTTACAGGCTTACGGATTTAGCCAGGATGAATGTGATTTATTGGCCGAAAGTCTGCGTCACTTAACCAATAAAATTGTGCATCAAGAGAGTGGGCTGTGGCAAAAAGACATTGCCAAATTGGCCATTTTGACCCAGCGACGCGAGGCCATTTGCGCAGCAAATCTGGGGCCGATCGATCGCATTTATTGGCTCCTCGAAGATGGCAAACGTTACGGCACATTGCCTTTTGCGGGTTTGGCCAGAGCTGGGTTTATTGCCGTTCAGATGCTCAATTCGTTGGTTCAAATTGGCGCGCTCGATCCTGCCGAACGCTCTCTTTTCATGCAGAGTTTGGATACCGTCAGCAGCCGGATTCAAAGAGATTTTCAGCAAATGGAGCGCAGTCAATTTCTGGAGATCTATGGACATCTCCGCCCCGGCACCTATGATATTCTCTCCGAACGCTATGATCAGGCACCTGAACGCTATTTTGGCGAAGCCCAAGAACCACAATCCCATCCCCCGTTTAGCCTGCGACTCGAACAACTCAAGTTGATCCGCTCCCATCTCCAAGAACATGACTTAAATTTGGATGTGTTGGAACTCTTTGACTTTATGAAAGCGGCCATCGAAGGCCGCGAGTATGCCAAATTTTTATTTACCCGCAATCTCAGCGATGTTTTAGAAGAAATTGCGGGAATTGGCGACCAATCCGGTTTGAGCCGAGAAGACTGTTCTTTTCTGAATATTCGCTCTCTGCTGCACCTGCTCAATGCCAGTGGAGATCTCAGCCAAGCCCTCAAGGACAGTGTGGCAGCAGGTAAAGAGCAGTATCATTTAACCCAATCTCTCTTATTGCCCCCACTGATCACCCATCCTGCGGATATCTGGCAATTTGAGCTGCAACCCGGAGAACCCAATTACATCACACTCAAACGGGCCAAAGGGAGAGTTTGCTTCGCAGATACACCGCCCGAAAATCTCAAAGGTGCAATTCTGTTGATACCCAGCGCAGATCCTGGTTATGATTGGATCTTTGGCTATGGGATTGCGGGTTTGATCACCCTCTATGGCGGGGTCAACTCACATATGGCGATCCGCGCAGGCGAAATGGGGATCCCTGCTGTGATTGGAGCAGGAGAGGTGCTTTACGCTCAATGGCAAAAATCCCGCGAATTGGAATTGGACTGCGCCGCGCGGCAAGTGAGGATTTTGGCATGATCCCCCCTTTGCCTGTCTGGATTGCCGTTACCCAACGCGTCGTAATTGACCCCCAGACCGCTGAGCGCCGTGACGCTCTCGATCAACGCTGGGGAGAGTTTTTGGCCAACGTGGGGGTTCTGCCCTTACTTTTGCCCAACTCTTTGCCGGTGGCACTGTCCATTTTGGCCAATGTGCCCGTCTCTGGCCTTTTACTTACAGGGGGAAACAGCTTGGTTGCTTGCGGAGGAGATGCCCCAGAACGCGATCAACTTGAATTTGAACTTTTGGCCCTGGCAAAGCGGTCCAATTGGCCTGTACTGGGTGTTTGCAGAGGCATGCAGGTCATCCAAACCCACTTGGGGCATTCATTAAAACAAATTTCAGGGCATGTCGTGGCAGTGCAGGAAATCCAAATTCACGGGCAGAGGCAAAACGTCAATTCCTACCACACGTGGGGAAACAATGAAGCGGGACCTGAATGTGAGGTCTGGGCCAAAGCCGACGATGGAATCATCAAAGCCATTCGTCACAAAGATTTGCCCTGGTGGGGGATGATGTGGCATCCTGAGCGAATCGCGCCTTTTCGCAATCGAGATTTGGCTATTTTTAGAGAGGTTTTTGCGCTGTGAGTGTTCTCCAACACGCGTTGATTCTGGCTGCTGGCCGGGGCAGCCGCTTGGGTGAGATGACCGAGGCTTTGCCCAAAGGCCTGGTTGAATTGGGCGGACGCCCTCTTTTACATTGGCAGATCGACGCCTTGCGCCAGGCGGGCCTCACAGAATTGGGCATCGTGCGGGGATATCGGGCCGAAGCCTTAAACTTGCCCCAAGTGCACAACTTTGAAAATCCCCGCTGGGCTCAAACCCAAATGGTCCAATCTTTGGCCTGTGCAGAGGAGTGGCTAACGCGCTATCCCTGTTTGCTGAGTTATGCGGATATTCTCACCTCATCAGCCTGTCTGAAAAGTTTGGCGGCGTCTGAGGGAGAGCTGGTGATCAGTTCCAATCTGGGCTGGCGCTCGATTTGGCAGGCCCGTTTTGCCGATCCCTTGAGTGATGTTGAGAGTTTTAAAACCAATGGCCAAGGGCAATTGCTTGAAATCGGTGCAAAGGCCAGCCATTTAGCAGAGATCGAAGGTCAATATATGGGGCTGCTCAAAATCACCCCTTTGGCCTGGAGTTGGATCACGGCTTTATTGACAAAACTGGAACCCGAACAAGCGGATCGTTTAGACATGACCAGCCTTTTACAGGCCTTACTCAAACAGGGCTACCCTGTGCAGGTGATGGCCGTCAATGAACCCTGGCTAGAAATAGATACCCCAGAAGATTTGGCCCTCTATCGGCAATCTTTGCAAGATGGAAAACTCTCACTGCCCATGTCGGGCCCAGTGCTGTGGTAAGATGGATTCCTCAAATCCAGTCTATCGGAGGCACCCATGAAAATCTTGGCCGTTTGTGGTACCACCCACCACGAAAGCAATTCTGGCCATATTACTGAAATCATTGCCGCTGCGGCCCGCTCAGCGGGCGCTGAGGTGGATTTGCTGGATTTATTAAATACCCCTTTGCCCCTCTTTCGCACCGATCAGAGCTACGAAAATGATCAGATCGTGACCCAGGTTCGCCAGGCCTGTCAAGCGGCAGATGCCTTTATTCTGGTTTCACCTGAGTACCATGGTTGCATGACCGGCTGGATGAAAAACTTTTTGGATTTTCATTACCATGAATTTGCAGGCAAACTCTTCGCCTTGGCAGCCACAACAGGGGGCAGTTTGGGCGTCAGTTGTATTACCCAAATGCGGGTGGCTGTCCAACATTGTCATGGTTGGACACTGCCCTACCAGGCTGCCGCACGGGAGGCCGATTTTGACCCCAATGGGCAATTGGCAAATGAAGCCGTGATTGAGCGATTGGCACGGATGGGACGCGACAGTGTGGTTTACGGAAAATTGATCCGGGAACAGTTTCAAACAGATCGACAAGCAGCCCAGGAGGCCAATCAGAGCAATCGCGCGTGGGGCTTTGCTGGCTGGTATACCCGCGGCAGCGACTAACCGCCGGCCCCCCCCAGCGTGTGGGAATTTGGTTGGCTCAAGAAACACCCAGGAACACTCTCTTTGGCTGTATTCGGCCTCATGTTTCATTTGGGGCTGAACCTGCAACTGATTCCCCTCGCGCGCCAATTGGAACCCCTGCTAAGAAAGTTTGAGCTCACTTCCTTTGTCTCTTTTATTGCGCTCTTATTGGGGGTTTATGCTCTTAAAGGGCTTTTTGACTGGCTCCAAAGTGTGGCTTGGAGCCAGTTGGTCTTTCAACGCAGCATGGATCTCCGTTTGGAACTGTATCAGCATGTGCTGCAAATGCCCTTGAGCCGCTGGCAAAGTGAACAAAGTGGCGATCTCCAGGCCCGCTTGACGGTCGATTTGCAAGAGCTGGAAAATGCCTGTTTGAATCAACTCAGTCGCTTATTTCCAAATCTGATTCTGGTATGGGTCCTCTTGGGTTACCTGCTTTGGCTCAACCCCCTCTTGAGCTTGGTAACGGCACTGCTTTTGCCCTTGGGATCACTCAGTCTAAATCTGACCAGTTTGCGTTTGCGACATTGGTCAGAGCAGATGCAAGCTTCGCGGGGAAGGCTTTTTGCAGAGATCACAGAGAGTTTACAGGCCCAGCCCAGTCTCTGGCCCCTACAAGTGGGTCCCTGGTTAAAAAAACGGCTGAGCCAGATCCAAGCGCCGCTGTTGCTCGCTCAACGCAAGCAAGTCGCATGGCGAGCTTTACAAGGCCCCCTATTGGGTTGGGTACAGGCATTGGCCTTGGGGCTGGTTTTGTTGACAGGGGCCTGGCAAGTGCAAACGGGCATGGCCAGTGTTC
>JBFWRL010000235.1:0-5801 GCA_050248915.1 Candidatus Sericytochromatia bacterium | reverse complement strand
CGGCTCCATTCATGATTCGTTGAATAGGCATTAATGAAGCGCAAATTTTGTACCTCATTGGCAATAAGGGCCAGGTCTGTCAGTGTAGTTTCCAAACAGGCGGGTGTGACCTGGTCTTGGTAAAATTTGCATTGAATCGGATCGTGTGCTTCGTGATAAAATGCGATAGAACGGACCTGTTCAGATTTCAAGCCCCTTAAACTATCTGCTTCCTGTATTTTTTCGATCGCCAGCCAGCCAAAAAATAGAAAGAGTAGCCCGAAACCGAGATTGAGGGCGGGTACCCATTTTTTAGGGATTTTGCCCTCATTTTGCGCGTTTTTATAACCAAACCCCCCAAAGAGCAAGAACAAAAATATTAGTGGCAAAATGAAATGATGCAAATTATATGGCATCTGTGTACCCCATCTGACGATCTAACTCTGGTTCAGCATTTTCCCAAAATAGCCAGAATTCAAACCTGATGCCTTAGCGGGGCTTTGCAACGGCCCTTTTTAAAAGATGTTGCACTCTCATGCCTGTGTTATCTTCCCGCAGGCGACTGGCCGTAAGTATACCCCACTCTGACTTTGCCCTCGGGGGACAATTCAGCGGAGGTCAGGTTGATATTGGGATCCATTTGCTTTTTGAGCAAATCGTTGAGATCCAGGCGAAAGAGCGACTCGCCATCTTTGCGCTCGAATTTGATGTCTTCGGCCCGCAATTGGGTGGCCATTTGGTCTGCCAGTTTGTCTTCGCCGTCAATCGCGGAGTTGATAATCTGGGCCAGCAGGCCTTTGAGCTTGAGGTTGTCGAGTTCAACCACCAATTGGTTGTTTTCGATCCGGGGGGTGATATCCAATTTTGCTGAGATATTCATGACTTTTTTGGGCTTTTTAAACAACCGCGAGAGCAAAGGGATGTCAATTTCGGTGCCATTGTTGCCTGAGCGGCCTTTTGCCCGCACTTCGTAAGTCGCATTTTTGATTGAGATTTCACCGCTGGGACTGACTTCCAGATCCACGTCTTTGAGGCCTGCATCACTCAATTGTTGTGTGACGGTGCGGTCGATATAATCGCGGATATTTTGCGTTAAGCTGAATTCAATATCTCCATCTTTGACTCGGAAGCCTTTGCTGTCAGCTTCGGCCTCGGCTCGCCAATGCAACTCGCCAATATTGACCTTTTCGGGTTTGCGGCCCAAACTCAAATTCACCTGTGCATTGTCGATGCGGGTGTCTTTGAGCACTTCAAAACCTTGAAATTGGAAATTCTTGTCAAAGCGAATCACCATATTTTCGTAGTGAATATCTGCTTTATTGAAGGTGCCAAAATGATTCTGAAGCTGGCCAAGGGCCTGTTTAATGCCATCTTGGGCCTGTTTGCCGATGTCCTGACGACCCGAAAATTTCTGTAAAAACCGGAGCAATTGCTCCTGTTTGGCGTTGATATCCCCCGAGAGGTTGATCTCAAAACCCTGGGGGGTGGTCTTAAACAGGCCATTGCGGTTTTGAAATTGCATATCGTCGATGGTCACATCAAAATTCAGTTCTTTTAAATCTATGCCACCGTCGGGAGTGATCAAAACCTTGCCGCTGGCTCCTTCAGGGCTCTGCAGGGTAAATCCGTCCACAAGGCCATTGAGTTTGAGTTTTTCGCCTGTCAATTCCACCCCTTTGGGGGTGTGTTGGATATGTAATTGGCCCGAGGACTCTGCCTTGATTGGATAGCCATTGAGGGTGCCATCGAGTTTGAGGCCCTGCCCGCCATCCAATCCACTGAAGCTGAGCTGACCTGTACGCGGGTCAAGGATGGCTTCGCCTTCGACTTTAAAATTGGAGAGGTTGAGTTGGCCCATTTTCAGGCTGATCGTGCCACCGGGGCTGCGAAAATGCATGCGGCCTTGGGCATCTTGGCTGATCTCAACCGGGCCCTGTGTCGAAAGCTGGTCGATGCCCTGATCGGGCAAACTGGCAGAAACTGGCTGATCCCAGGCGATGCTTTGTTTGGCTGGGTCAAATTTAACCGGGCCTTGAGACTGGAGATCTTTGAGGCTGATGCCCTGAATTTTACCATTGAGGGTCAAGGTTTGGCCTGGCAGGGGTTCAGCCACAAATTTGCCGCCTTGGGTCTGCACCGAAACTTGCCCATTGCTCAGGCTCAGATCTTTGAGGCCCACGCCAGAAATACTGCCCGATTTGAGTTCGAGCGGTTTGTCGGGGTGGCTTGAAAGACGCAATTCACCTGATTGTTCGTTAAAAGACATGCGGCCCCTGTATGCCAGTCCCTGCAGGTCTATGCCCTGGTTTTTATCTGTATAGTCAATTAATACGGGGCTATTTGAGGTGGTTTCAACTTGAACCTGACCGGGAGTATAATCCAGAGCCAAATTGCCACGTACACTGAGGCCCATCCCCGTTTGCAAACTCAAATCGCGGGTGCTGCTAAAACGCACCTGACCCGTCGGCGAAACCGAAATATTGCCTGCCCCTTTGAGTTGTTTGACATCCAACTCGCCCAATTTGCCCTGGGCGGAAATATTGGCATTGGTGATTTCCAGACCTTTGGCTGGGTCCCAATTGAGGTTGCCAGAGCCACTTAAGCGGGTCAGATCAAGGGGCCCGACTTTGCCTGACAGAGACATGCTGCGGGCCTGCAGAGAAAGGGTTCCACGGTTCAAATCCGCTTGCATCGGTCCGGTCACCTGCAAATTGCGGATGGTAGCCTCAGGCATGGTCAGCGCCCCCAAGCTGATGCGGGGGGCACCTTGACCTTGGCCGGCGACCGTCAATTTGCCTTGGCCTGCATCGAGGTTAAACTGAGCGGGGCCCACATTGAGATTCTGGATTTTGACGCCCTGGCTCTGGCCCGTGGGAGCAAATTGGCCCGAAAAGCGAATATTTTCGCCTGTCGGAATCGTAAAGTTTAATTTTTGTGGCTGGGTGGGATCCACCGCCAATTCGCCAGAGAGCTGAAGCTGAGTGACGTTTAATTTGCCCTGGGGAGTGTTTACACTGCCTTTGAGTGTAATATTTTCAGCGTCGAGGCGGTATTGTCCGTCTTTGAGTTCGCCTTGCAAAACACCATTTTGGGCACTGAGATCAACCTGCACGCCCTGGGCATCGAGCGCCAATCGCTCAAATTTGAGTTGGCCCAAAGTCTGATCCATTTTGGTGATTTTGCCCTGGGCATTAGCTTGGGCCGAAAAACGCAAACCACTGACCTCAAATTGCCCCCCAGCCCCAATTTCTTGGCCTGTGAACTCCCGAATTCGGGCCTTGAGCCCTGCCTGTTCAGCCGGGGTGACATCCACTGAAATGCCGGCTTCACCCTCCACCTGGGAGCTGAAGTCATTGCCCAATTGAGCCTGAACTTTGACACTGAGCTGATCGGGGCCTTCGCGGTCGGGGGTTGCGGTTTGCGCCCGGCTGTCAGTAGAGCCAATCACCTGGGCATGGTTAAAATTGAGTTCGAGATTGCCTTGGGTATCGATGCGAAAGCCATTGCCCTGGGTGGCATTGAGCTTGATTTCTTCCACTTTAAAAGAGGTCTGGCCCGAGAGCGGGATGTCGCGCATCAAGGGATTGTTTTTAAGATCGGGAGCCAAAGTATATTCTGTCAGGGATTGGCTTTCGACCTTGAGGCCGAGATTGGCACCGAGGTGCTGGCGGATCAATTTGTCGACAGCCAGTTGGGGATCATAACCGAGCTTTTTGCCCAGCCAATCACCCGCATCAGCCAACCCGCCAGCCAACCCGCCAACTTCAACTTTGAGGCCTGTGCCTGTGGGTTTGATCGTGATACTGCCGAGCCCGACACCATAACTGGCATTGATCTTGTAACTCTGGTCGCGGGGATTGTCACTCAGGGTAAACTTCAACCCGGTTTCTTTTTCGGCCTGGGCCAGTGCCCATTCCAACATGGCCCGGTCAATCACCACTTTGCCACTGAGTGTGCCGGTAATGTCTCTTGCGGACTTGGTTTCAATCCCGTCTTTGTCTTGGATATTTACATTTAAATCTGCCCGAATCAGACTTTGGTCCAGATTGTCGAGCTGAATGCCTGCAATTTCAAGGGTGCGCAGGGTGCCGTCGTCGGTTTGAAGGTAGGCCTTGGTGCCCCCGAGCCGGGCCACATCTTGGGGAGTGAGACTGATATCCGCGGTGCCATCTTCAAAGTCTGAGCCTTTGATCGCTTTTCCAGCTTCAGAGGTGGTCACGGCATAGACATTGTAGGTACCATTGGCGGTTTTGAGCAGCATTTCTGAGCCGCCATTGCTGCGGGCAAAGGCCTGTGCATCTGTGGCACTTAAGCCGGTTCTCAAAGGTGTGCGTTTGGCTTTCAGGATGTCTGCACTGTCGAGCATGCCCCGATCGTGGCTGCCAAGACGAAAATCTGCCATGAAAATTACTTTCTAAGATGTGGTGTGAGAGCTGTCTTTGTCTATTATGGCCAATAAGCTGGGGTTTCTTGCTAAGAAAGATCACTTAAGCAAACTGCTCTCAGCCCTTTGCAATTGCCAATTTAAAAAAAACGGACCAACTGGTTTGTTTCAGCCTATGTCAAGATTTAGACTGATTCACATGCGCAACAATCAAAAAAAACACCTGCCCGAAGCTCAGACGAATCCCCAAGAACCTGCGGTGAAGTCCGGCCCATTTTTCTGGGATGATAATAACCGAATAAAAACCCGAGAGAAGCTTGTTTTGGGGGCCTTAAGACTTTTGGCAGAAGGGGGAGCTGACGGTTTTGGGTTAAACACTGTACTCAAGCAAACAGGGCTGAGCAAAGGGGCTTTTTATCATTATTTTGACTCACTTGAAGCCCTTTTGTTTGAATGTCTGAAATATCGAAAATCTGAGCGATTGGTTAAAGCTGAAGAAAATTATTTGCAATATCGATCTTTTCAAGCATTTTTATTTGATTATTTTGAGCAAATGTTCTCATTTTCCGCAAGCTCAGAATTTTTAAATATTCTGCTTTATTTTTATCAAAAGGGGCTCAATCAAAACCAGATTCGCGCTGAACTCTGTAGGAATAATCGCTTGGTTCTGGAGCGATTGGCCCAAATCATTCAGTCATTTTATCCCCAAACCATTGAGAAACAACGCTTACAATCGATTGCCGCTCAGATTTTATTCACTGTAGAAGGCGTATCTGCTCACAGCACCTTAGAACAGTCTTCTCACCGCTTTCGCGGAACCTGGGAATGGCTGATTCAAGCAATCATTAGGGATCTTGCAGCCTATGAATAGGCCTTTCAAAAACAGACCATTTGGTTTGTGTTTCAATTCAAAAATGCAAATAGGAGAAACCGATGCAATTGGTAAAAAACCTCTGGTACGCCATCTTACAAAGCAAAGAAGTCAAAAAAAATAAACCCTTGGGTACCGAACGACTGGGCCAAAAATTGGTCTTGTGGCGCGATGCTCAGGGACAATTACATTGCCATCAAGATCGCTGTCCACACTTGGGCGCAGCCCTGAGTTTGGGTGAGATCTGTGGCAATCATTTGGTTTGCCCCTTTCATGGATTTGAATTTGACACCCAGGGAGAATGCCAGTTGATTCCAGCCAATGGCAAAGCGGGAAAAATTCCACTGGGCATGCGCACCCAAACCTATCGGGTTCAAGAAGCCCATGGATTTATCTGGCTTTGGTGGGGAGAGCCACAAGCGGAATATCCTGCTGTGCCATTCTTTGATGAACTGGGCTCGGGTTGGTATTCGGATACTGTGATTGCCGATTGGGAGGCGCATTTTACCCGAGCAATTGAAAATCAGTTGGATGTCGCCCATCTTGCATTTGTACATCGCACCACCA
>JBFWRL010000234.1:0-5872 GCA_050248915.1 Candidatus Sericytochromatia bacterium | reverse complement strand
GGCATTGGGCTGGGCTGCCAGGGGTTTGACTGTCCATTCCGACATCTGCATACACGCATCCAACCTGGGTTTGGGACCCACACTGCAATACAGACCCAGCATATCAACAACCAGCGCATCCAAGCGGGGGGTAAAGCGTTCTGGGGGGGTACCATAAATGGTATTGCCATCGTCATCAACGGTGACCGACGCCAAAATCGGCAGATCACTGTGTTTGCGAATTGCCGCCACAGCTTGAACCAGCTCATCGAGATTGGTAAAGGTTTCCACAACAAAGAGATCAACCCCGCCTTCGAGCAAAGGCAATACCTGGGTTTCAAAGGCGGCTTGGGCCTCGGCAAAAGACGTCGGCCCCAAAGGTTCAATTTTGATTCCCAAAGGCCCAATGGAGCCCGCCACATAGGCCAGATCCCCAGCCGCCCGACGGGCAATCTGGGCCCCGGCCAAATTGATCGCATGGACCTGTTCTTCGAGGCCATGGGCCTTGAGTTTATAGGGATTGGCGCCAAAGGTATTGGTTTCAATCACATCGGCCCCAGCCTCCAGGTACAGTTCGTGCAATTCTTGCACCAATTGGGGGCTTTGCAAATTGACCAGATCAAAATTGGTATTGAGAAAGACGCCTTTGCTGTAGAGCATCGTCCCCAAGCCCCCATCAAAGAGAATCAAGCGGCCACTGGCCAGCAGTTCACGAAAAGGGGCGGGCATGTTCTTTCTCCTTCAGACCACAAAAATCAGGACTGGGAGTATTGTAACAGAGGCGGCAAACTCAAACCCTCCCGATAGAAGAGATTATAGGTATCAAAGGGAATAATCCGCTGGGCATCGGGTGTCACAATATGTACACAGCTCTTTTTTACGCTGCGAATGTCCAAATCCCAAGCGTCCATAAACCGCATGATAATGATTCGGAACAGGTTCTGGTAGCCCATGCCTGCGGGCACGGGAATCTGGGGCAAACAACAGAGCAATTGGGCCGCCATTTCGGGAGAGTGAGCCGTTGAAAAGAGTTTTAAAAATTCTTCGTAGCGAATGGTATTGCCTTGGCACTCAGGATCCACCAAACGCGTCATCGGAATCACGCGATCGGGCAATTTGAGTGCATACCCCATGGCAATACAATCGGGATGGCAGGGCACCGGCAACAGGTCTTCGGCACTAAACAGGTCGTGCTGGGCCAGAATTTGGGCCCGGACCTCACTCAGGGTGAGCCGATCGCGGGCGGGATCATAATTTTCCAAGCGCCCAGCCTCTTGAACCGGCTGAAAAGTCACGCCGCGCACACAGGACTGCTGCAGGGCAAAATCAATGATTTTACCAATTTCACCGTCGTTCAGGCCTTTTTTAAGCGTAACCACCAGCGTGGTTGAAATGCCCAATTCATTTAAGGTTTCGAGGGCTTTTAAACGAATCGGACGCAGGTCTTCACCGCGCAGAGCCTCTAAGGGAGCGGCTTCGAGTGAATCAAACTGCAGATAGAGTTCAAAACCGGGCATATACTCAGCCAAACGCTCGGCAAAAGCCCGATCACGGGCAATGCGAATGCCATTGGTATTGACCATCAAATGGCGAATGGGACGGGCCCGGGCCTGATCGAGAATGGTGAAAAAATCGGGGTGCAAAGTGGGTTCTCCGCCACTGATCTGCACCACATCGGGTTCTTTTTCGTTGGCCACCACCCGATCCAACATGGCAATCACCTCTTCCAAAGAGCGGTGTTTGCGCCCAGGGGCCGAAGCGGCATAACAGATTGGGCAGGTCAAATTGCAGGCATCACTGATTTCAATCAGGGTCAAACAAGAGTGCTGCTCGTGATCCGGGCACAAACCACAGTCAAAGGGACAGCCCCGGCTCATGGGGGTATTAAAGGCATAAGGCATCTGACCGGGTTTGAGCAAAGAGCGGGTTTTGAGATAATAGTCCACATCCGTGGAGATCAAGACTTTTTGCAGGCCGTGTTGGGGACAAAACTTTTGCAGATAGACATTGTTCTGCTGAAACAGCACTTTGGCTTCGACTTTTTGCAAACAGGTGCTGCACACCCCATTGGTCAATTCATAAAAAACATAAGGCCGATCCATTCAATTACCTTTCCAAGCGCTCCAGGCGCAACACAGAGTTCAAACAATACACGGCTCCCAGCAAAGAGGCCCAGGCAATCGCACTCAGACCCCCATAGATCATCATCACTGGCTTGAGCCACTCAGAGGCAAAGCGAAAGAGCAAATATCCCGCCATAAACAGGCGAAAACGCGAACCCGGGGATTGCACACGAAACAGGCCAAAATACAGGGTCAAACCCCAAATCAAAACAAACAACGACTCATAAAGCTGGGTCGGGTGGCGGGGAATACCATCGCCAAAATCCACAGCCCAGGGCAAAACACTCGGGTTGCCAAAGGTGCCATCGGCGAGTCCGGTTAAAAAACAACCCACACGGCCCAGGCTCAACCCGAGTGCCAGCGGCAAAAGATAGACATCTCCCGTGCGTTGCAGAATGTGAAACCGGGTTTTGACAAGCTCAATGCCAATCCAACCGCCCAAAAGGCCTCCCACAATTGTCTTTCCTGGTGGCAAAATAGTGCCTGTCAGCGGGTCAAAGGGTGTTTGCAGCCAACCCAAACCCTTGGCCCCCAGCACAGCGCCCAAAATACAGCCCGCCAACAAAGCCAAACGCTGAAAAGGCGAAAAGAAAACCGGCTGACGTTTTTGCAGCCAACGATAGAGCTGAAATCCGCCTGAATAGGCCAAAATTTCAAAAACCAGATGGGGGTGCAGGCGGACTGGCCCCAAAGACAGCCAGACCGGAAATTCCATACTCTAAGGTGTGGTTTTGGGAGGGCAGGGAACGGGTTTTCCATCCGCATCGCGACAGGAGGGTTGTGTCAGTGGTGGTTTTACAGGCGCAATCATTGGACCACAGGCCTCAGAAGCAAACCAGGCAACAAGCAACAAGAGCCCAAAAGAAACAAAAAAACGTGGAGAGGACATCAATTTCAAACGCATATTTGACCTCCTTTTTCTTTCATTATACCTTTACTCAAAAACCAGATCGGACAATCTGTTTTTTGAGAATGCCCCAGCCTGATTCAACGTCGGGCAGGTTGGGTATATACCGGGCGAGGGCCCTCTTCAAAAGCGTAGAGCTTGCCATCAGAAGACCCCACAAACAAATAGGGGCCGACAATCACAGGGCTGGCCAAAATCTCACCTTTGGTGAGGGTAAAGCCACGGGAATTGCCATTGAGTCTGTCCAAGGTATAGATCAGTTTGTTTTCACACCCCACAAAGACGTGTTTTTGCGTGGCCACAGGGGCTGTCAGGGGCATGACTGCTCGAAATTTCCATTGCAGCTCCAAGGCACGGGTATCAAAGGCATAGAGGTTTTTTTCGCCGGTGATCAACAATTGGTTTTCAGCCAGGGCCATGTCTTTGGTAATGCTGTCTCCCTGGATCTGAAAACGCCAGTCGATTTTGCCCGTTTCTGGCATCAGACTGTAGACATAACCTCCCTGGGTACCAACAAACACACGGCCCTCAGCCCAAATTGGCGCAGTCGTGGGCTTGCTATCGAGGGGAAAACTCCATTTAATATCTCCCGTTTGGGTGTCGAGCGCTTGCAAAACAGGGGATTCATCCAGGGCCACCAAAAGCAATTGATGCTCTGTATCAAGTGCGGGCAGACGCAGAGGCACCCCTTTTAAAGGTCGCTCCCAGAGGGTTTTATAATCGCTGGCTGAGACAGCCCGCATCATACTCAGCACATCAGCGGGCGCGCTTAAAGGCGGATCGACATTAAAAAAAACGCGATCTGTAGACGCTACCACCAAAGGCGCGCGTTCGAGAATCTCCCCAGTTTGGTTTTCCCAGACCCGCTGACCACCGACCCGATCCCAAGCATAGACAAAATAATAAGGGGTCCAGCGCCCACCCCAAACCAATTTATCGCCAAAAGCAGGACTGCTGGCCAGCCCCCCTTGGCCAATTTCCTCTTTCCAGAGCAAGCTCCCGGTTTCAGGATTGAGCAAATAGATCAATCCATCCCGCGAACTCACCGCCAATTGGCCGCCCGCCAAAACCGGCGGTTCGACAATCCGTCCTTCGGTTTGAAACGTCCATTTTTCCACCAGCGGGGGCTCTGGGCCCGCAGGCACATAACCGCGATGCCCATTGCTGCTTTGGTAAGCGGGCCACTCTTCGGCATATTGCGGACGCTGAGGCGCACAGGCTGAGAGCAGCCCTGATAATAAAAACCCAAAAGCGAAAAAGACAGATAATCGATTCACCGTTTTTTCCCTCCGCTCATCCCTGACGGCTCTGCAAAAAAATCTGCAGCGCTTTGATCATTATATCTGGCCCAGCCGGGGTCAGCGTGACCGCTATCTGCAAACGATGCTGCAAATAATCGGCCAAACCAGGCAAAACCGCCTGCTCACCCGACAGCCTTAAACCACTGACCTTGCCACGCGCTCCGGCTGATTGTTGTTCTAACTGGGTTTGGCACAATTGTACCAGCGGCTGAAATGCCGCTTCTGCCAAAGGGGCCAGCTCTTCGGCAATCAAAAGCAAATAAGGGGATTTGCCTTCGCCATCTTGGCCCTGCAAAGTGATCTGCTCTTGCACCCCAGAAAGCCCCCCCAAACGCTGCCAAGCCAAAGCTGCCGCATCCTCTTCAATCCGGAGCTGGTAGCGCTGATAGACATATTGTTGCAGAGCCCGCGAGAGATAGCGTCCATATCCCACAGTCAACGGGAATCCCTGTGGAGAACCCAAACAGCACTCAGCCAAACCATCCTCCAGAAACAAATGTAAATCTGTCTGACTCACATCTGGCAACTGAGCCAGACAGGCCAAGGGAGAGCAGAGATACAGCGATTCCAATTGCAAGTGTAATCCCAAAAGTTCCCAAAAAGCCCGGCAATAGGGCTCGCGCAAATTGAGCATAGGCAAAACCAATTGGCAGCGATTGGGAGCAATCACCCGAGAGAGCAGTGCTTGAACATAGGCCTTTAACTCCTGGGCCCGCCAGCCATTTTGCCAGAGAGGCGTGCTCCGTCCACTGAGCAATGCGCTGTTGCCCCAAAGCTGGGCTTTCTCTCCCACCAGAGGTCGAGTGAGGCAGGCGGCCTCCTGGGCCACCAAGCCATGCTCCCGCTCCACCAATACAGCATCACGGGGGTTAAGCCAAAGTGCCAGTGAACGTGTTTCACGCCGAAACATCAGCAGTCCTCATTCGATCCGAATCAGGCGCGAGCCGCGCTGGGCCCAGGCAATGCTTTCAACCAACCCCAAAAGGCTCATATGCATCAAAATCGCTGTGCCGCCATAGCTAAAAAAGGGCAAAGGCACACCGGTAACGGGCATCATGTCCATATTCATGCCCATATTGATCAGCAAATGCATCAGTTCAAGTGCAGCCACACCGCTGCAGACGTACAACTCTCCCGGCTCAGAGCAGTGATAAGCCACCCACAAAATGCGCAAAATTAAGAGCATAAACAAAAGCAGTACGAGGCCAGAGAGCCAAAAGCCCCCCTCTTCCGCCAGAGCAGAAAAAATAAAATCTGTGTGCTGTTCTGGCACATAACGCAATTGGGTCTGACTGCCCTGGGTAAAACCTTTGCCCCAAAAGCCCCCGGCCCCCACCGCAAATTTGGATAGGGTGACCTGATAGCCCGCATACAACAGAACGGCCACTGGGGCAAAAAACGTCAAAATGCGCAGCTTTTGATAGGTCTGTAAGTGATCCCAGCCCCATTCCGTCAATCCGGGAATACAAATATTCAGTCCCAAAAGCAGACTTCCCACCACCAAACCCACCAACGCCGGGCGACGGTTCCAACGGGTCACCAAAAACCAGGCCAACCAGATG
>JBFWRL010000233.1:0-6040 GCA_050248915.1 Candidatus Sericytochromatia bacterium | reverse complement strand
CATTCCATTTGTAAATTTCGGAATTGGCGGCATAGACATTCTGGTCAAAATTGGCAATGGCGAGAAAATGCTGGTCGCCCACCGAAAAGGGGTGCAGGTCGTAGGCCCCAAAGGTGGGAATGGTTTGGACCAGGGAGAATTGAGTGCCGTTCCATTTATAGATATGGGAGTTGAGGTGGTAAGATTGGCCATTAAAATAATTGGGAATGGCCAAGAAATTTTCCCCGTTGATCTGAAAGGGGGCGGGTTGGAGTGCTCCGACCGTGGGCAAGGTTTGTGTTTCTTGCAACGGGGGCATGGCGAGCACTTCAATGGCTTCGGGCAGGGTGACGGTATTGCCTGCGAGTTTGAGCAACATGTCTTTGACACCCGGAGCGAGATTGGGTGTCAGGCCAAAGGAGACATAATTGGAGGCGACCTGTTGAATGGGCATCACTTGGCCATCCACGACGATTTCAATGCCGCTGAGGTCAAGGCCCGTGATGCCGATGCCGAGCAATTGGCTGGGATTGACAGCTTTGCGCTGCCCATCGCGAGTGATCCAGACGCCTACAGCAGGAGGGGGTGAAGGGGGAGGTGTGGTGCTGATGTTGTCAAATGTGAAACCACTGCTTTCTGATTTGATTCCGAAATCACTGCTTCCATTGCCAACAAGATTGCTGGTTTTGTTGGTGATGGTGTTCTTGAAGGCGATTTTATAATTTCCCTTGGGGAGTTTCTCTGACGGTGGCGCTTCAATACTGTCACTTAAGCGGTTCTTTAAAAGCCTCACTTTGACTTCGCGGCCATCGTTGTTGATACTCAAGATATCTGCAGAGGCAAAGGCCATATCTTTGTTTACGGGAGTGCCTGATGTGGATGTGCCGCTGAAGGCCAGTGTTAGCGGTTTTGCAACGCCATTGCGGAGATCTGCGATCAGGTTTTCTCCTTTTAAAGTGATGTGATAAGAAGCGCTGGCACTGTCTTCAGTGACTTGGCCACTTGTTAGTATTGGATCGAAAGTCGCAAGAGAGGAGCTACAGCTTCCAGAAGCGGGTACTGCGCAAATCTCCTGTGCTTCTAAAATTTCTAGATTGTCGCTGAGAATATCTTCACCCGCTGTAATATCTGCCCACCCTTTAATATGCGTAAGTTTGCCTGGAGCCAAGGGACCATTCCAGGTATTGTCGGCCACTGAGCGCAAAGCTCGACGTTCCTTGTCTTTAATTCCTGTGTTTGGTTGAACATATTTATTGAAGCGCAGTACTTTTCCATTGGGGGCGGTCGGATCCGCTTGAACAAAGGCAAAAAAATCTTTCGCTTTATAATCTGCCGGATTGTTACTACCTGCGGGGCGTTTAGCAATTGCTTGTTCAACAGCGTCTTGAGCATCCACAAAAGGCTGTTTTGAGATAACCGGCGCTTCGTGGACAATATCTATCTTTGTAGGGCTGCTGGCCAGAATATCTTTGATTTCTTGAATGGTGAGATTGGGATTCCGGGATTTCATCAGGGCTACCACGCCGGTTAAAATTGGACATGAATAGCTGGTTCCATTTTCATTGACAATCTGAGGGGGCTCTTTTTTACCTACGCCCGCAGAATGTAATGTTTCAATGTCTGCTCCTGGCGCCCAAATATATCCAGGGCCAATATTTGAGCCTTTATCCGTAAAAGAACCAGGGACTCCCCAAGAGACAATGGCACCCGTGGAATTCGGTTTGTGATCTCCTGTTGGATGAACGGGCACGGGTTTTGAATGATCACGCTGTGCTCCACCAACCATGATTAAGTTTATTTTTTTGCTAGGGTCACCTGGATTAAGTGGACTTGGGTAGTCCTGATAACTAGCGGGAATAAACTCTTTTTCGCATTTTTTTGAAATAGGATTATAACTTTTTGATGGACACCGACTTCCTTCATTGCCTGCGGCGACAATGACCGGAATCTTTTTTTCGCCAGTGATCACCGCAAAAGCCGTTCGCAAGAAAGTAAAAGAGAATTCATTACCATCTGGATTAGTGGGAGTGATATCGATATCTACAGGAGTCCAGCCAATGGGTGCTTCGTTTTGCATGTTATAGCCAATAACATCAATGGAGTTAGATTGCGAAGTAATCGCAATATTCAGCAAAGACAATGCATATGTAAATGTTAACTGATCTGTGTTATAGGGGATCAAATTGACATTGGGTGCTACCCCAGCATTACTTTTATAGAGTGGGTTTGGGGGATTCGTATTATTATCACGTTGGGCAAACCCTGCCATTGCAGTATTGATACCGTGGTTGTAATCACAATATCGTCTAAAACTTGATTGATCTCCAGGTATTCGTTCTACGCATTCCAAGGGGTTTTGAGGATCTAAATTAAGTATACTGGAGTACCTTGCCGTCAGAATATTTTGAAGGCCATAAGTCGCTAGATTCAACTTTAAACGTTCCCCAAACTCAGGATTTGGGGTATTTCCTGTGAAAATCCCTTTAAACCCTCTGTCAATATATGCGACGTTCACCCCTGTGCCCAACGAGAGATTCCAAGCCTCACGCACAAATGTGTCTCTTAGCCACCAACCCCGGTTGTTCACTTGGGCTGGATCTTTGTCTTGTGTCTCCCAATCGTTCACTTTAACTGGTTCAAGGGGCTCCAAAGGTGCTTTGCTAAAACCATTCAACTCCCAAGTGGCAATGTACTCCTCATAATTGACCAGCAAATCCATCAACAAAACAAAGGTCTGAAAACCGCTCGGAGAGGCAAACACAAAATCCTTAAAATCTGCGGGGATTTTCTGCCGGTAAGCCTGAATCAAACTGGCTGCTTGATCAATAGGGCTTTTGCTGAGATCAAATTGCAAGTAATAATAGACAAAATCTGGATAACCAGGAATTTCAACCCGGTTGATAACGGTCGCACCATACTTGGTTTGCAGAATGGGCAAAATAATTTCAGGATTGCGCAAACGCAGAATTAAGGTGCCAGCTTCAAATTGAAGCGGCGATGTCCCATCAACGGCCACCCCTGTAACACCGGGTGGAACCCCCTCCTCATCCAATTGCCCTTCATAAGGCATTAATCCTCCCAAACTATCTGGGTCACTGGGGTCAAAAATATTGGTATCATTGCGGCGAACACGGGTTGCTTGGTTTTCGCCGGGCTGACCCAATCGGCCTTGGCGGCGCAAAAGCGTACCTGCCTCACCACCTTGAACAATACTGACAATAAAAGAAGAACCTTCTTTGCCTTGTAAACGTACCCGGAGAGAATTATTTGCATTGAGCAGAAGGGTATTGATTTCTGCTTCTTTGCCCTTAACACTCTCTTGTTTGAAATAATTTGTGCCGTTGATATTGACCGTTATTTGATGACCAGAGTTGTTTTTGCCCACCTGCTGAACATGCAAGGTGTAGCGTTGATTGGTGTCGGGCACCCGGAATCCACGAATCACCTCATAGCCCCCTTTGCCTTTGGTAAAGGTTTCTTGGAAAATCAAAGGCCCTTGGGGCAAGGATTGAATTTGAAAATTTTGTGAGTTTAACTTTGCTGTTAGATCCAGGTGTTTTCCTGGCTTTTGAGGGTTGAGTAAATTTGTATGAATCGCCAGTTTAACAGGGCCCGTATATGAGGATTTATTCTGGAACTGTTTTAAAAGGGTGGCTTGTTTTTGTTCATAAGCAGATCCAATGGTTTCTAATTGTGAGCTTGAACCTGAATTGAGCAAAGACATCGACGAACAAGCTGAGGCACTTACCATGCCAAAAGCCAAAAATGCTTGAAACAGGCGTTGATGTTTGAGTTTGGTCATGGTTTGATCTCCTGTTTGAGGATTTGGGGTTTTAGTTTTTCGAGTTGAGATAAATCCAGGGTGTAGATTTGTCGATTTTTATAACTCGCAACATAAAGGATAGTTTTTCTTCCGTCTTTTAAGAGGGTGCATAAGCAGTTTTGAAACAATGTTTTGACATGCCCCTGGCTAATCCAGCGCAATGCACCCCCTTCATTGGCATCCAAAACGAACATATCTCCCGCTTCAGTCAATGCCAAAGGACCAGGACTCTCAAATTGGGCTTCATTTAAACGACCATCCTGAAAGCCGCCCACAAAAACTTTATCTATGCTTCTATTACTGATGGGAATATCTTGATTGCTGAAGGTGCTTACCTCACGCGTGCCCGCAGCCACCTTTCTGATTCGCTGATTTTGGCTATCTGAAACATAGAGATTGCCATCACGATCAAAAGCCAATCCTATAATTCCATTGAATTTAGAATCATCCGGTGGACCGTCTTTAAAGTTTCTTTGAGCATCGTCAATTGACCCATTTCTCACATCTTCATTTCCAGCATAGCGCTCTAAATGATAACGTTGATTGGATTGAATCAATTTCCAGATCTCGAAACCCGTATTTAAATACAAATCTCCTTTATACACGGCGAGGGAACTCGGCCGGCTAAATACAATCGGCAATACAGAGGTATCTAATGTAGGAAGACGCTCAGGGGGAGTGTATTGAGGTTCGATCATAAAAAGTTCGGAGCTTTGAGTATCTAAATTAAGCCGAAATAAGCGATCCGCTTCGAAGTCTGATACATATAATTGGTGAGGAGGTTGATAGAGGAGAGCCCCCGCACTATAAAATTGGTTCTCCGCAAAAGAGCCCATTTTGCCATTTAACACTTTCTCTCCTGTTCCAGCCAAAGTACTGACTTGACCATGATTATCTATCTTGCGGATGCGCAAATCCTGATAATCTGACACATATAAATTGCCCTCATCATCTTGTGCAATGCCGCCAATAGACTTAAACTCCGCATCCAGCTTAGGCCCATTCTTGTAACCCGCTGCGCCACTGCCCGCAAAGACTTTCAGCTCCAGCCCCGGCACCAGGATTTTCGGCAGTTTGGGGTCTTGGGTTTCAGATGTAATGGTTAGAATTCGGTTGAGTCCAGAAGAGGGAATGGGGTTGGCTGGCCCTGGCTGGCAAGCTGTGCTGAGCAAATTGAGACTCAGCAGGGAAAAACAAATCCTCTTTCTCATGATTCAAACTCCTTAAACGCCACCCCAAACGGCGTCGCATAAATCACTGTGTGTTTGGGGTTCAAATCAAAGCTCTGCGGATCGGGAATATGCACCACCGTTTCCGCTGAACCATCCGCAGTCACCTCTGTCTGATACCCAAAGCCAAATTCCCCATCAATGGTAGCGTAGCTGAACTTGGGAAACACCATAAAGCCTCTCCCTGTGAGCTTGATATGCATCGGCTTGCCCCGCTCCCTCAGCACTTCCACCCCGTCAATCTGGGGTTGCAAAGCACTCTCTTCAACGGGCGCAGGCTCGCCTACATTGAGCAGCGCATCGGTATACCAGCGGTTCAATTCGACACTCAGGCGGTGGTTGCCTTTGAGATAGAGATCGGGCAGCAATTTGCTATTCAGCCGCGCTTTAATTTCAGTGGCCGTCACACTCTCGACCTGCAGCAAAATGCTGTCATCGAGCAGCACCCGTGCCTGGGGCTCATTGCCCACAAAGCTTTGCTGTACCAGCGGCGATTCCAATTGAAAGAGAAAATCTTTGAGCTTGAAAGCCTTTTCGTTGCGCTTTTCAAATTGGCCCCGAAGCGTCAGGCGAATTTCAGTCCCGGCATAGTCGGGTCTCAAGGCGACAGGGGCATTGGGGCCCATCACTTTTTCACCCGTTTCTGTCAGCAGAATATCTGTGATCAACAATTCGGGGCTGCGTTCACAGCGGGAGCGGGGTTTAAAGTCTTTCCAGTCGCGTTCAGCCAATTTGGGGGGCTTTTTGTGTTTCTCGTCTTCGCGCCGTTTGTCTTTGCTGCGTTCAGCGTCGCGCTCAGATTGCCCACGCACCGATTGCAGCAAAAAGTCTTGTAGGCTGGCTTCTTGGGGGACCAACACAGCATTGCGGGGCAGCTCTGTCAATTGACAGGCGCTTAAAGCCAAACAGAGCAATAAAAAAGCGGGCACAAATTTCATAAGACCTCCAGAACAGACGGGTGTGGAGCCAATCCAAAATGCGTGGATAAAAGGGAATTATATACGGGGGG
>JBFWRL010000232.1:0-6066 GCA_050248915.1 Candidatus Sericytochromatia bacterium | reverse complement strand
AAAGAAGGGGGCTATCTGGGTTCATACATCGACGATGGCTTTAGTTGTCCGCTCTTGTATCAGGTGGCCCGTGAACTCAAAGACAGTCTGCCTGCTGTACTGGGGGCTTGGTCTCTGTTGCAAATGTGGGGCTATAACCACGAAAGCCAATGTCTGGGAATCGGTTTACATGCCGACAGTGCCGCCGTCAATGTCAATTTTTGGCTGACCCCCGAGGAAGCCAATCGCGATCCCGAACATGGCGGCCTCTTGGTCTATCCGATCGAAGCCCCTGCCGACTGGGATTTTGAAACCCTCAACACGGCCACCGAAAAAATGCAGGCCCTGATCGCAGAAAAGCGCCTGGCGCCGATTAAAATCAGCTACCGCCAAAACCGGGCGGTGATTTTTCGCTCGCGTTATTTTCATGCCACAGATCAGGTCCATTTTGAGCCCGGTTATCTCAATCGCAGAATCAACGTGACCCTGCTCTACGGGCGTTACCAACCCGAATTTTGAGAGGTCTGTGGCTTGAACCGGCTATTTTGTTTCAGGGAAATCACTGTAGAGTTGCAGTGTGGAAAATTGGTTGGGGGCATAGGTCTCTTTGCACGCTGAAGCGCCATTCACAAATTTTGAGCTGATAGAAATAACCCTGCGGCTGTGCTTAAAATCAAAATGGGGTTTGGCCAAACCTTTGTCAAAAATTGTGTATAAATTGCTCAGGTAAATCTTGGGGTGATTCAAACAGGTGCTCACCCGCAAATGTAAGACCACGGCTTTTTCGCGTTTGATTATTACGCGCAGTTTGGCGCGACTGGTCGAAGAGGCGAGGGCCTCTGGCGTGATCAGGCGGGTCACTTTGTGGTAACTGCGCTCCAGCGACCGCAGCCCTTCTAGCTCTTCGGGCTCCTGATTAAAATACTGGTAAGCTGTGTACGCCGCAAACATCAGCAGAAGGGTCAAAATCGGGGAGGAGAGATTCAGCTTTTTTTTGCGCTTAAATTTGCTGCGGTCGATAGTATAGCCCTGAAAATGTCTTGATTCAGGCGAGTCATCGGGCTCTTCGGGCTGAATATAATGGCAGAGCGAACAGGATTTCCGTTTGGCACCGGGCAGAATCGTCAAGGTTTCGTTGCCACATTGTGGGCATGTTTCTGCTTGTTTAGCCATTATAATAAGGGCTCAATCTGTTGATTGATGCCTTTGAGTGCCTCTGTGGCGGGCATGCGACCATCCCAAACCGGTTCCAGCGAGCGGTTTAAGACCTCCAGCATCTCATTCCAATAGGGAATCGCCGGGGTGGGTTTGCCGGTTTTAAGGGCCTCCAGGAAATAGACCGCGTCTTTGGGGGGCAAACTGGGGCTGAGAAAGACGGCAGATTGTGCCACGTCTTTGCGGGCCGGTATAATCAGTCCAGGCTGGGTAAAGGCCTCAGAGGCCTTGCGTGCGGCCAAAAATTCAATCAATTTCCAAGCTTGGTCTGGGTGTTTGCTCTGGCGCGAAATCACCCATCCCGAGGCGTCGGCATCAACCACCGAGCCAGCGGGCCCACTGGGAAAGGGGGCAATATTCCACTTAAATTTGAGATTTTGGCGGTAGAGGGGCACAGCCCAGCGGCCATTGATCACCATTGCCAATTTGCCTTGCACAAAGAGCTGAGACATAGTGCTGCTGCCCGCCTCTGCAGCGGTGGGGGCGACGTGGTATTTGTGGCGCAGGTCGGCATGCATCTGTATCCCAGCCAAGGCCTCTGGGCTTTCGAGCAGCGCTTTTTTGCGGTCGGCAGAGAAAAAATCGCCGCCCATGCTCCAAAGATAGGGGGTCCAGAAGAGAAAATGATTCTGGAAGGAAATGCCAAATTGCTCAGGTTTGCCATCTTTGTTGGCATCATGGGTCAGGGCCTGGGCGGTTTTGAGCATGTCTTGCAAGGTCCAATTGGCTTTGGGATAAGCGACTTTGGCCTTGTCGAAGAGTTCCTGGTTGTAAAAGACGACCATATTTGAAGCATCGCGGGGAATGCCCTGCAATTGGCCCTCTAAGCGAAAGCCTTCGAGGGTCTGGGGATAAAAATCGGCGGCTTTGAGCACTTTGCTGGCACTCAGGTATTTTTCCAGGGGCAAAAAAGCCTGATTGGAAGCGTAAATTGGAAACTGGATATTATTGACGAAAATCACGTCTGGTGCGAGATTGGCGGCAATCAGGGTGTGCAATTTTTGAAAGTATTTATCCGGGATATGCATCAATTCGAGCTTGATCTCGGGATGCAATTGCTGGAATTCCTTCACCAGTGGGTTTAAGATCGCCATTTCTTCGGGGCTGCCCCACGTCGAAAAGCGCAGGGTGTTGGGATCGCGGGCCGGTTGGCAGGCAGACAACACCAAACCCAAAACAAGGACCCGCAAGGCCGACTGAATAAGTGTGCGAATGGGCATTTTTGACATAAACACAGTATAGCCCGACTTTAAGGCGGACTCAACGCAGGCGGTTGACCAATATTTGAACCCAGCGGCGCGGGGGTGGGGGCCTCATTTTCACCCAAATCAATCGCGAGGTAGGTTTCGCGCACCCGTTTGCCATTGTTGCTGATATAAGACACTTCCATTTGGTTGGCGTTGAGCGAGAGAATTTTGAGTTCGTAGGGCTGTTCGGGGTTTACGCGCAGGAATAAATTCAGTCCATCGGTCATTTGCCAGCCGCCGAGGCGGTCTTTGACCGGCGCGCCATCATAGCGGCAAAGGGATTTGCCGACGCGGAGTTCAATGGTGTTTTTGCGAAAAATTTTGATCTGATCGTCGAGAAAACAATCTTGACCGGCATCTCGTTCATCTTCGGTACGTTTGGTGACCTGCCAGGTCTTGGAGCCGTTGCCCGTGAGCAGATTGAGCAGGCTCTGGACATCGGTGGGTTTGGCGGGTGCCTGGGCATTCACCGGCGCAGCCAAAGCGCTGGCGCTGGGGGAGGCGTTGGTCGATGATTGAAGCGGATCTTCTTCACAGCCCGTCATCAAGGGCATCAAGAGCAAAAGCGGCAGTAAGAGAGTGGATGACAAACGCATTTTAAATCAGCCTTTCATATTCAGCCGGTTGTAGACGCCAGACGGGCACGCCACAATAGCGCTGCCCTTCGGGGCAATAGGGGGTGCGACCCCCCATTTGACGCAGGCCACAGGGCGGGCGCAGATAGGCCCCAATCTGGGGGTGGATTGCCGAAATTTGGGCCAACTCATCGAGAGAGGCCTGCCAGATCTCCTCTTGGGCGTTGTAACAGAGTCGGGCTTTGAGTTTGTGGTGCATATTTAAGAGGTCTCCCGACTCACTGAAACGCACACTCACGGCATTGGGCAAGAGGTAGCTGACCATTTCCAGCGGGGCACCCCCTTCTCGCAATTGGTTGATGCGGTCCCAGATCCGCTCCATACAAGCGGTATAAATTTCTAAGCAGTTGGGGTCGGCTTCGAGCAGCCGGGGGGTGATAAAGTCTGGGCGGCTGTCGAGGTGCAGCCCCAAAACGGGCCGCGATCCTGGCACCATGCGGTGGCGTTGGTCTTGCGAGTCAGCCGCATGGCTGAGCTTTTTGCGAAAGGTATAATGCGGGTGGTGCAAAGCGCGGGTCAATTTGGAGTGGGTGGTGGTGTTTAAGGTGGTCGAAAGCACCTTGTTGCGGGCCGGGTCGAGCACCAGGGCCAGGGCTTCGGCATCCGACATCTGGGCAGGCACCAGCCCCAGTACCTCGCGCACAGCTTCGGCCATAGAGGTCTCGGCATTGACCTTCCAGTCCACCAAATGCGAGACCTTGCCTTGCAGCGATTGGTCAAAATGGGAAATAAACGCACGCTGATCCGTCTGGGTGGTTTGCAACAGATAGGCGCTTTCGGGCATGTCTGCGAAAGTGAGAGGCACTTCAATCAATTGCTCTATCAAAGGATCTGCCTGTCTGACCGCCGCCAACATGGCTGAGATCACCATGCGGGTTTCTTGGGGCACGTCAGCCTGTTCAGCCATGTGGTGGTAGCGCAAGAGTGTCAGCAGCGAAACCGTGTGGTAGAGATTGGCAAAGGTGCCCACCGGCAACACATACCGAGCCACCTCTTGGGTCTTTTTTTTGATCTCGCGGTCGTATTTTTCGGCCTGTTTTTTGCGGCCCGGAAAAATCCGGTAATACTCATGGGCTGCCGTTTCAAAGAGTTTGCTGGAAAGTTCTTCGTAGGTTTCCATCTGGTCTTGCAAACAGGAGCGGTAAATGGCCTGTAATTTTTCTGAGCCAAAATGGGGCTCGATCACCTTGCCGGGTTTGACATGCACATAGCGCTGGCTCTGCTGTTCGCTGTTGTAATAGGGAAAAGCATGCAAAAACGACCAGAGAAAATGGCGTGAGACACCACTCAAGGCAAATTGAACATGGGCGTGTTGCAAGGTGGTGTGGTGGCCAGCTTCGTAGGTACTGGCGGCGATGCGATCGCGCAGGGCCTGGCGTTGCTGCTGAATTTCTGCACTTTGCCCCTGACCACTGACGGCGGCCACCCCCACCAATTCCGAAGAATAACAGGTGCGTGCCGTGGCCACGGCATTGTTATACGGTTCGGTAAACATATTCACCAATGAAATTTGGGGGGGCGCAGACAGGAAAACAGGCATAAACTGTAAAAAGCCTCGTACAATTAGGAATAGTCTATTATAGCAGCAAGAGAATACCAACAAGGACCAGAGCCGAAGTTAGCATGTTTGAGAGACCCATCATCGATCCTGAAGTGCAGGCCCGAATTTATGCCGTGGGCGGAGACGCGTTATTCAGCGAAATGCTCCATCTTTTCTTAAGCCAAATAGAGCACTACTCTCAAGCAATCGAATCAGACCTGGCCAGACACGATTACCCCAGTCTGGAAGCCCATTTACATGCCATGAAATCTGCGGCTTCAAGTTTGGGTTTTATCGCGCTTGAAAGCTGTTTAAAGGGCTTTGAAAGAGCCACTCAGGCCCATTCAAACTGGGGCGAGTTGTGCCTTTTGGCCGAACAGTGGCGCAAGTCTGTTTCTCAGGCCAGCGACTGCGCTGAGCAGCTTTTAAACGCAAATTGAACACAGCCAATGAAAAACCGCTCTGGGGCTCCAGAGCGGCTATTTCTGTCTGTTAAATTCAGGAACTAACGGATGGTGTTTAACATATTCCGTTCAGAGTCTTTAAAACCACGGATCAAGGTGGCCAAAGATTGGATACAATTGGACAATTCACTGGCCTGCTGTTGGGCTGTACTCAGTGCAGCGCCTTCCAGGGCTTTAAATTCGGCAATGCCGATCACGTTGCCCACACCGGCAGCACCGGTCAAAATTTCGGAGCCCACGTTGGCGTCTAAGTTGACACCCACAATCCCAGTGGCATTTTTAAGATAGACCTGACCGGTCATGCGGTCGACCACATAACGGGGGTCATCGGCATTGCCTGCCACGCCATCGGGCCCATCGGGCATAAAGGGGTCTCCGGCTTGGCCGGGGGTATAACCCGCGCCGACGCGCCCAGGAACGGAACCATCGGCGTTAAACACGCCATAATTGAGGACTTCACCCGTAAATTCATCGCGGCGCACCCGGATAATCAGGGGTTTGGCGGTCACCAAATTGGCCCCAGCCAAGGTATTGCCAGCGTTGAGAATATTGGAGGGGGTGGCCAAAATCGCAGTCGAAGACTTGAGGGTGGAAGCGGGGGTGGAGTTGAACGAACCGTCGGTGGCGGTTTGTGCCGTATCACCCGCAAAAGAGGCAATGGGAACGAAGAGCTTGGCGATGGCGGTGGCCCTTGATTCATAAGCCGCGGCAAGGATGGTCACAGGGTCAGCGACACGGACGGAATTGGAAATCTGAACCCACGTATTGGCCATGGTTGGGAAAGCTCCTTTGAAAATGTAGACAGAATTTCAGATGTCAATTTTATCAGAGAAAGTCCTGCGTGACCTGTCTCCAGATACAAAAAAAAACAATTATTTAATATTCACTTAATATTAGCACGGAAAATCGACGCAGAACAGGCTGCAGATCAGCGGCTGATGGTTCGCAGAAAGCGACAGGCAAAATACAGATAGGCTTTGACCCTC
>JBFWRL010000231.1:0-6504 GCA_050248915.1 Candidatus Sericytochromatia bacterium | reverse complement strand
AAAAGCAATCCCAGGATTTTCATTTTATCCAATTGGCCCAATTTAAACATCTGCGAATTCCTTTGGGTATTTTTGCAAAGCATAGCCCCTCCCCCTGACAGATTTGGTCAGGGGGTTCTGAGAAAATAACAGGGGATTAACAGTCAACGATTTATTCGCTAAGCTAGAGAACATATTTGCAGAAGAGGGCCAAGCAATGAATGCTGCTGAACTTGAAATTCCCAACCCCTGGGAGATTCGCCAAGAATTGATGGAATTGACCCTGGAACAAATCTTGGGCCCCGCAGGCGGCCCCGAAGAAATTTTGGCCCAAGATCCGCGCCAGCGCTATTTGGTGGGTATTTTAGCGCCACAAGAAGTGGAAAAACCGGAAGTTGAAAAACCCGAAGTGGATGCAAATGCCGACCCAGCACACGAAACAGCCAAAATTCTGCTTGAAGAAGACGACAGCCCCGAAGCGGGCAAAGTCCCCGAAGAGGGTCACCCCGAAAGCCCTGTAGGCAAAGCTGTACCGATGTTCGAGCCCGCTTCTTTTGGTTTTTCGTTTACCTTGGCGAAAGAGTCCCCGGCCTTGATCGCAGAAGTGAATTTTGGTATTTACCAAAAGTTAGACAAAGAATCCGATCCGAGCAACCAAACGGACAGCAAAACCACCCTTTGGCAGAGAATACCGGTTCAAGGGGCTTCTGAACCCATTGTTCTCAAGTCCTGTCAGCAGCAAGAGGTCCCAATGGTCTGGGGGCCTGGCGCACCTGTGGGAATCGAACTTAAAATCACCCTCCGCGAATACCCCGATGGCTGGGTCGGCACCCTGTTTTTGCTCAACCACCAGGCCCCGCTCAAAACCCGCAAATCTGAAGCCTTTCTCTTTCAAACTGAGCTGAATCTCTGTGCCCAAGATCAGAGCCCTGTCTTTATTAAACGCCTGCAGCGTCCCCTGCAAAGCCGCCTCGACAGTCGCGATTTGGCCGAAAAAGAGGCCCTGGAGATGCTTTATCACAACCAGGTCGAATTTGCTGTGGGGCATGGTATTTCAGTTCATACCGATACCTACCCCCAACAGCCTCATCAGGCTTGGCGCATTGCCACACGTGCCCTCCCCTGTTTTGAAGTGCCTCAGACGCGTCACACCCAAGTCGCAGATCTCGAAACAGACATGGCAGTTTTGGCCCAATTATCTCCAGAAGCACTCAATCAAGCTTTGATGCCCCTGGCCACAGGCTACCAGCGCTGGGCTGAAGCGCTGATGCCAGCAAGTCCCAACGAGACGGAAATGCTGGCTCTGGCCCGTTGCCAAGAAGCCCAAGAGCGGATTCTGGCGGGAATAGAACTATTGGCCCAAAACGAGCAAGCTTACACGGCTTTTCAAGCGGCCAACCAAGCCATGCACCAACAACGCATTCATGCGCTTTGGAGCCTGCGCAAACGCCGGGGCGAAAAAGATTTGGCATTGGAAGCCGTGGATATACCTGCCAATCGCACCTGGCGCCCCTTTCAATTGGCGTTTATTTTAATAAATTTACCTGGCCTGACCTTGCTCGATCATCCTGAGCGCTCAGACCAGCCCAATGCCGTAGCAGATTTGCTTTGGTTTCCCACAGGGGGAGGCAAAACCGAGGCCTATTTGGGGCTGACTGCATATACCTTGTTTTTGCGTCGCTTGATGGGCGTTGTCGGCGATTACAGTGGTATGGATGGGGTCGCTGTTTTAATGCGCTACACCTTGCGCCTGCTTACCTTGCAACAGTTTCAGCGCGCCACCGCTTTGATTTGTGCCTGTGAGCTGATTCGCAGCAAAGACGAGAGCCGCTGGGGCAAAACCCCTTTTCGCATTGGTCTCTGGGTCGGTCAAAACACCACCCCCAACAAGACCAAAGAGTCGCAGCAATTTGTTGAAAATCTGCTGGGAGAGTACAAAGAACAGCAATCAGGGGGGCACACGAGCCCGCTGCAATTGACCCATTGCCCTTGGTGTGGCGCTGAGATCAATGCCAAAAAGCACCTAAAGGTCGAAGGCGCTTTTCCGGGTGAACGGGGACGAACCCTGATCTACTGTGGCCATGCCAGCTGTGAGTTTGGCAAACGGCTGAGCCCCAAAGAAGGGCTGCCCGTGGTGGTTGTGGACGAAGAAATCTACAGGCTACTGCCTGCTTTGGTGATCGCCACTGTGGATAAATTTGCCCAAATGCCTTGGAATGGGCAAATTCAAATGCTCTTTGGCCAGGTCAACCAATATTGCTCGCGCCATGGCTTTCGCTCCCCTGAGACCGAAGACAGCGACTCCCATCATGCTTCGGGCAGCAACGAAGCAGCACGTTCACACTTTGTGCATCCCCTGCGCCCCCCCGATTTAATTATTCAAGACGAACTCCACCTGATCTCAGGCCCGCTTGGAAGTATGGTGGGGCTCTACGAAACGGCGGTGGACAAACTCTGCTCTTGGCAGGTCAATGGACAAACTGTGCGTCCCAAAATAGTCTTGTCCACCGCCACGATTCGGCGGGCGACCACGCAGGTTCGTGAGCTATTTCACCGCCAGGTGGCGATTTTTCCGCCCCATGGTTTAGATATCTGCGATAATTTTTTCTCAAAGCAGATGGTGCCAGGGCCAGAGAGTCCGGGTCGGCGCTATCTGGGGGTTTGTGCACCTGGGCGCAAGCTCAAAGAGGTACAAATCACGGTCTATTCCAGTTTGCTGGCAGCAGCCGAAACCCTCTACAAAAAATACGGCAAAGCAGTCGATCCCTGGATGACCCTGGTGGGGTATTTTAATACCACCCGCGAATTGGGGGGCACCCGCACCCTGCTCAGGGACGATATTGCCACCAACCTCAAACAGATGGACAAACAGGGCTTGGCCGTTCGCAATCTCTGGGACAACGGCATCGAAGAGCTGACCTCCCGGATCAACGCGGACCGCATTAAAAACATTCTCGAAAAAATGGAGGTGCCTTTTGATCCCCTCAGCGATGCAGAACGCAAAGCCGCAGCTGAGCGGGCAAAAGCCAATAATACCCCTTACGATGGCCCGGCCCGACCAGCGGATATACTGTTGGCCACCAACATGATTTCCGTCGGGGTGGATATTGACCGTTTGGGCCTGATGGTGATGATGCGCCAGCCCAAGACCACCGCTGAATATATTCAGGCTTCCAGCCGGGTGGGCCGTTCGAGTCAGGCACCGGGTTTGGTTTTTACCCTGTTCAATTGGGCACATCCCCGCGACTTGAGCCATTATGAGGTCTTTGAACACTACCATGAGACCTTTTACAAACATGTCGAAGCCATTTCTGTCACGCCCTTTTCGGCCCGCGCCCTGGATCGGGGGCTGAGTGCGCTCTTGGTAACTCTCATTCGCCTCAGCAACACAGACTACAATCGCAATGAGTCTGCCGACGCGCTCAGCCCCAACTGGCCACAATTAGCAGAGATTACGGGCTATATTGCCCGCAGGGCGAGTGAGATTCGCCAAGATCGCCAATTGGAGCAGAGCATTCGCTCAGAACTGGCTACCCGCTTGGACTTTTGGCAAAAAACAATTCAAGAAATGCGCCATTACCAGAAGAAGTTGGGATACAAAGGCAAAAAAGGCAATACCGACGGGTTGCTCAAAGATGCAGGTTTAATCGACCCAGATAATCCCACCCGCACGCTCAAATGGGAGCCATTTACCTGTCTCAATTCCCTGCGCAATGTCGAGCCCCAGATTCCCCTGATTTTGAGCCATCCCCATCCCCGCTGGCAGGGCCGTCCGCCATTGCAGGGCTTTACAGAATCCCCCACAGAAAGAGAGATCAAAGCATGAGCGTTGTTGGAGAAATTCGCCCTTCACAGCTTTTGTTTACCTACGGCATGGGTTCGCTTTTAAATTTGCCCAATTATTCAGCTGTGATTCTGGGGGTAGATAGTTGGGAAGAGCGCCTGGCAACACCTGTGCAGGAAGAACGTCTGCTCCAGGTAGTTCGCCAGCGTTTGGGCGAACAGGTGCGTTTTTTGAGTGTGCCCCCGGCTGATCCCGAACAAACCACTGGCGGTTATGGGCGTTCCAAAAGCAATATTGGCTTGCCTTTGGCTCTGTTCCCCCAATATATGGTCTGCCAAGCTTGTCGGCGCTTGGCACCTGTGGATGGGACTTTATTCAAATTCAAAGAACACCGTTTTTATGCCCACGAAGACAAATATATTCACGACAATTGCCACAAGACAAACGACCCGGCTTTGATTCCCTCGCGCTTTTTTGTGGTCTGTGAAAACGGCCACATGGACGATTTTCCCTGGCAGTATTTTGTCCATCGCGGCAATTCAGATTGCCAAGGCGATCTGCAATTGTTGGGTCAGGGGTCAGATATTAGCATGATTACGGTCAAGTGCAAAACCTGCAAAACCCAAAGAAATATGGTGGATGCTTTTAACCTGCAAAAGCAGGTCATGCCCCGCTGCCAGGGCATTCATATCCATCTGAGCGATCAGTCAAAACCCTGTGATAAACAAATGAAACCCATGACCCTGGGCGCTTCAAATGCCTGGTTTCCCCTGACTTTATCTGTGGTCTCTATCCCCTCAGAAACAGATTCAGAGTTGGATCAATTGATTGAACAACATTGGACATCAATGCTAGAACATATTGATAGCCTAGAAAAAATTACTTTTCTAAACAAAATTAACCAATTAAAACCCTTTTATACTTATTCTGAGACCCAGCTCTTCTCCGCCATTCAAAAATACCGAGAACGCCAAGGCAGTGCAGAAAATCAGGATCCCCAAGATCTGCAACAACACCTGCTCACACCTGAATACCGGGTTTTGTCCCAGCCAGGCAAAGTGAAAAACAGCGAAGATTTTCAGGTTGTCGAAGAACCTGTGCCCAGTGCCTTTGCGGGTTTGATTGAAAAAGTGGTGTTGGTCGAACGTCTACGAGAAGTGCGGGCCCTGATTGGTTTTACCCGTGTCATGGCCCCTGATCACGGCGATCCCGATTCCCAACCCGTCACCGTCGGGCCAATCGCCAAAAGTGCGCCCAAATTGGTTCCAGCTTCAGAAGTGCGGGGCGAAGGGCTGTTTTTGGTTTTTAACCAGCGTGCGCTCACTGCTTGGATCGAAAGATTGCAAAGCGAAGAGAGCCATTGGCAAGCGGCTCATACCCAGTGGCGCAAACTGCGCAAATACCCAGAACCCGAAGCCCATTTCCCGGGTTTGCAATATGTGCTCCTGCATTCGTTTTCCCATGCCCTGATGCGTCAATTGTCGTTGGAATGCGGTTATAGCGCTGCTAGCATCTGCGAAAAAATTTATTCGCTGCCAGCAGAAGGAGAAAATCCCGCCCAAGCAGGTATTTTGCTCTATACAGCATCTCCCGATAGCGAAGGCACTTTGGGGGGCTTGGTCGAATTGGGCCGCAAAGAGCGTTTAGGAGCCCTGATCGAACAGGCTTTAGAAAATGGCCGCCTCTGTTCTTCGGATCCCCTCTGTGCCGAACATCCGCTCAAAACAGGGAATCAGGTCAGTCTCCATGCCGCAGCCTGCCATGCCTGCCTCTTTGCCCCCGAAACATCCTGCGAACGTGGCAATCACTATCTCGACCGCACCCTTTTGGTGCCCACCTTGAGCCGCGAAGAATGGGCCTTTTTTGATGTCTGATCGTTTGGCCAGCTGTATTTCAGAATTGGTTCAAGCCCTTCCGACACCTTTGCTCAAGGGTTTGCTCGATTATCTCACTCTGCCTGAGTCACCCAAAGCGCTCTTGGTCCGGCAACGCCTCTTAAACGAAGCCACTTTGGAGCATCAAACACTGCTCAGACAGCTGTTTGAGGCCATGAAAACAGCCGAAGTTTCCCCCCAGGCTTTGGCCTTGGCCCTCAAAGCCAGTGCCCAGGTCGCAGATCACTACGTACTGTCCCAACAGATTGAATTGGTTTGGACTGGCCCCAGCTCTGGAGTGGCCACCCGGCAAACCGGACAGGTGGTGCAAGAAGTGATTCGTGCCGCCCAAAAACAGCTCTGGATTGTGAGTTTTACGGTGAGGGATATTGATGAACTCAAATCCCCTTTATTTGAGGCGCTCTCCTCGGGCGTGTCTCTCAAGTTAATCATGGAAGACAAACAAGAAAGAGACGGCTCCTCCATGAAAGCCAAAACAATGGCTTCTTTGGCAGAAATTGGCCTGGCAGGGCATAATAATCTGACAAGTTATATTTGGCCGCCGTTTATGCGCCAACAAAAAACAAACCGGGCATCCCAGGTCTATTTGACGGATTCGCTCCACGCCAAATGCCTCTTGGCTGATACCCACAAGGTATTTATTACCAGCGCAAATTTGACCCGCACGGCCTTGAATCAAAATATGGAGTTGGGGGTTTTGATCACGGGTGGGCCACACCCCAACGAGTCTGTAGGAAAACCTGAAATTGAGTAATGGCGTAGTATAATTATTAAAGCAAACAAAACAAGAGATAATAAATATGGCGCGTTTTAAAAATTATAGTTATGACCAGTTACAGCTAATCC
>JBFWRL010000230.1:0-6532 GCA_050248915.1 Candidatus Sericytochromatia bacterium | reverse complement strand
CGACACGTTTGTGCCTCTTGAGCAGATGGCTGCGAATATGGGGTTTATTCGGAATTGGGAATTCTAAATTATTAAAAGGACTACATTCCAGTATTCATTGATTCCGCTTCAACACCAAAACAAAGGCAAACTGCGAGAGCAGCATATTCGACCCTAGCCAAACCACCGAGAAGACGGTCGGAATCCAATTATTATCCAAGGGAATCCAGTCCAGCCAGCCCAAGACTGGGATATGGATAAAGGCATAGCCGTACCATTTTTTCGGAAACAGATCCAGGCAAAAATGCAGCGAAAACAGACTGCCAATCACCAGCGCAATCAGCACCCCCCACTGTTTGAGCGGGCGGCAGAACCAGGCCAATGCCAGTGGGATCAAAGCGTTGTGGGTCAAAATCGAGCGGTGTTTGATCAGCCAATTCCAAGCCGGTTGGTCGGTCCAACGCTGATCCACATCCGGCAGGCGGTAGATCTCTCCCAAAAGGGGAATGGCTTTAACGGCCTCTTCCAGCACACAACCGCTGAGGAGTGTGAGCACAGCAAGGGCCAGCAAAAGAGAGCTCAGATTAAACATACAGGACATTATACTCGTATCGTTGGGCGAAAGGGGAATGCTTCTGAGAGGGTCAATGATGGGCAATGGCATTTCTTTGTACATAAATTGTCAAGTTTTTTAATAAAAAACTTGACTTTTATATCTCAATCAGACACGATGAAAGTATAAATTTTTATTTTGGATCTGAGCTGTGAAAGTATTCAAACAAATACGTGAAACTATTGATAGACAACCCCCTGGAGCCATTCTTGCTCTGGAAGATTTTAATCTTCCCATGGAACAGCTAGGCGCTCTCACAAAAGCGTTAAGCCGCCTATACAAGCAGGGGCGCTTGCGTCGCCTTGTGAAAGGTCTGTATTTTAAACCTGTCCAGGGGATTCTTGGCGAGATCAATACCCCTTCTTATGACCAGCTTCTTGAAAAATTACTTGTGCTTTATAAAGACAAGGTGAGCTATTTGACCGGTGTACAGGTCTACAGCAGCATGAGTTTGACAACCCAAATATCAAATTCGTTTGAGATTGCGACAGATAAGCCTCGGAGCCCTGTTCAAATTGGTTCTACCTGTGTGCGTTTTGTACGGAGCCGTGTCACAGAGCCTGTTGAAAATATCTTTATCGTACAACTGCTCGATGCAATTGCAGACATTAAAAATATTCCGGCTACGACACCAGCAAAGGCTTCCCGTGTACTGCTGGGCCATTTGCGGCGCCTGACCACTGAACAACGTCAAGAACTGGCAAAGTTTGCTCAAGTGTATCCACCTCAGGCGCGTGCCCTCACGGGTTTACTGCTTGAAACTTTGGCAGAAAAAATCTTGGCAAAACAATTAAAAGCCTCTCTTAACCCACTGACAACTTTTGATCTGACCTTGGATCCAACCGTTTTTCCGACCTCTTCTACTTGGAAAATCCAATGAAACTTCATACTGACCCAGACATTTTTCGTGAATTAATAAACCATACCGCAGAAGCGAGAGGCATTCAGCCACGTTTTATCGAGAAAGATTATTGGCTGACAACCCTTCTCCACGCGCTTTCCCGTTCTTCTCACAGGCATTTGGTTGTCTTCAAAGGGGGAACTTCGCTGTCTAAGGCCTATAACATTATTCAGCGATTTTCCGAAGATGCAGATTTGGCGTTGATCGTCGCTGACCTCAGTGGAAACCAAGTCAAAAGTCGTATGGACAGTATTTCAAAGAATATGACTAAACATCTTACAGAGGTTTTTATTGAGGGCGTGACCAGCAAAGGTTCCCGCTTTCGTCGCACCGCTCACAATTTTCCATCCCTTCTCGAACACTTGATTTTTCCCACTCAGGCGCGTGAAGAGCTGATTCTTGAGATCAACGCTTTTGCAAATCCGTTTCCCTTTCAAGAGATGGAGATAACCTCCTTTATTGGGGAGCATCTGCAAAACCTGGGTAGAGATGATTTGAACCAACTATACGGGTTGCTCCCATTCTCCCTGCAGGTATTGAAACCTAACCGAACACTCGCAGAAAAGATTTTGGCCCTCGCCAGAGCTTCTTATGCCCTGGACCCACTCAAGCAGTTGCAAGACAAAATCCGCCATACCTATGATCTTTACTGCCTGTTTCAATTGCCAGAAATGCAAGCGTTTATCACAGGGGAAGATTTTTTTTCGACGCTTCGGGCAGTGCAGGCTGATGATGCCAAAAACAGTGAGTTTCAGGGGGAATGGGCCAACAAACCTTTGGCGTCTGCCTGGATATACCAAGATGATTCTGCTTTGTGGCAGAAAATGGAAGCAATATATCTGGGGGCCTTTAAAAGTTTGGTTTATGGCCCGCTCCCAGCATTTGGGGACATTCGTCAGGTATTTACAGTGATCTCAAATAGATTGAAAGTCTTTGATAACTGAGATTCAGTGACCAAAACCTTGCATGTGCTCAGGGTTATTGGATAAATCTGGAGGACAGTTTTTAAGGCCTCCCACGGCATCTCCAGCCAAGTCCAAAAAAGACGTGTCCGTTTCACTCAAGGGCGGATGTGATCAAACTCAGATATTTTTCCCCCAAAACCGGGAATAAAGATCCCATCAAAACAAAAAAGCTGGGGTTCAAACCATGTTAGACATTTCACGCAATACCGCAGGCATGGTCAATCAAGGCCGCAACTTGATGGACGAAGCGGTCAAACGGGCCAAAGACGGCGATCTCAGCGCTCAAGATTTAACCGAGCTGCGGGACATTGCCAACAGCGAAGGCGGTGTGACCGGGGCCGAAGAGGTCTTTTTGCAAGACCTGGCCGATCAGGGCGGTAACCGGTCCTTTGTCCACGATGTGACCCAGGCGGATTTTGACCCCAACAATTTTAAATTTATCACCGAGGGCAATGCCAAGGTCAAAAGCGCCACAGGCAAAGACATCTCACTTGAATTTACCGATGCGCCCATTGCCAGCAAAAAGGTCAGCGGAGATATCTCAGCGGCCCGCCGCACGATGTTGGAAATGGTGCCCCCTGCCCAGCGCGGCGCTTTTGCCGCCCTCAACCCCCACCGGCCCGCTGAGATCAAAGCCTTTGTCGATCGGCTGGGATTGAGCGCGGCCGACAAAACCCGTTTTTTGCAGGCGTATATGACCGCCAACTTTAACCACACTGGCAAAAACATCGAGTGGAACGGCGTCTCCCTGCAAGAGGGCATTGATGCCGTGCCCCGCGACAATGTGGGCAGGGCCTATCTCGACTGCGAAGGTTATGCCGAAGTGGCGCGCACGCTCTTGGGCGACACGGGCTTTTCGACCTTTGGGGTGGCCACCGGCGGGCCCGGCAGCAAACGCGATCACCAGGTCTCGATCTTTCGCAATGGCAGCGATGCCTATGCCCTGAGCAATAACGAAATGGTGCCCGTGCCAGGGGGAGCCGGAAAAAGTGACGCAGAGATTCTGGAAGCGGCTTTTCCGGGCCAATTTTCAGATCCTGTGAAGGATCAAAACGGGGCCATGTTGCGCGATACCGCTGAATTTCGCGTGGGCGAAAAACTCACCGACGAAGCCGATGGCGACCCGGCTACCACCACGATCACCAGCATCGACGGCCCCAACAGTCTGCACGTGCGCCAAAGCAACGCCGCAGGGGATAGCTACCACCTGCGCATGGACCAAGATGCTGCCTCGGGCCAGCTTGCGGGCACCATCGATCCCCAGGTGGGCGACGTTTTGCCGATGGGCAGCGGTAAGATCACCATTTCGGGGCCCAATGGCGCAGGGGTTTACAGCGATGCCAAGGGCAACCATTTTCATGTCACGGTTAAACCCGAGCCCGATGGCAAATTTAAAGCCGAAAAAGCCCTGCAGTCGGGGGATGTGCTGGTCAACGACGATGGCAGCAAACTCACGATGAGTTCTGCCACGGCGGGGAGACTCACGGGCAATGGCTCCAATTACCACGCCACGCTCAGCCTCGACGCCAATCAATGGGGATATTCCACAAATATGGCCTTCCAGGCCGGTGATACGTTGGCCATGCCAGCCAACAATGCCACGGTCACATTTAGCAGCCCCACGCGGGGCCAGGTGAGTTTTACCAATGGGCAAGCCTCCCGCAATGTCTCTGTTGTCATGCAGGGGCCCAACCAGCCCTATTTTAATTTCATAAGATAAACGTCAGACGAATACCCAAAGGAGCCTTTCAACGTGCATATTTCCCCTCGCTGGCGAAAAGTTCCACCCAAGGCACATCTCAGCGGTCACTTCGAGCGCTGTCAGGACTTTGAATCGCGATTTTTAAGCGAGCCCCGTACAATCATGGTCTATCTGCCGCCGAGTTATAGCGCGGGCCAACAGCGTTACCCGGTGATGTATATGCACGACGGGAATAACCTCTTCGACCCACAGACCGCCGCTTTTCAGGTCGAGTGGAACGTCGACGAACACATGGAGCGCCTGAGTCAAACCCGCAGCCTGCCCGAGTTGATTGTGGTGGGTATTTACAATACCCGCGAACGCAACCAAGAGTATACCTGGCTGCCACGTGCTTGCGAAGAGGGCTTCGAAGGGGGCGATGGGCCGCGTTATGCCCGCTTTTTGGTCGAAGAACTCAAACCGGCGATCGATGCGCACTTTGCTACGCGGCCTGAGCGCGAATACACAGGGGTCTCGGGCTCTTCGCTGGGGGGGCTGATTTCGTTTTATCTGGGCCTGTATTACCCGGATATTTTTTCCAAGATTGGCATGCTCTCGCCCTCGGTGTGGTGGCAGCACGAATTGCTGCTCTACAGCGCCCGACAGCTCTCCCAAGACCTCAGCCTCTGGGTGGATATGGGCAGCCAAGAGAGCACCCTGGAACAGGTGCGGGCCTTTGTCGACCAGTTGCGCCGCCAGGGCTTTAGCGATGGGCTCAACCTGCTTTATACCGAAGCGGCAGGTGCGGCCCACAACGAAGCGGCCTGGGCCCAACGCGTGGACGATATGCTCTGCTTTTTGTTCAGTTAAACCTGAAAAAACATGTGTGAACAGAAAGTAAAGCCCCTGACGCGCTTGTATCCGCCCTGTGATCGCTGTGCTTTGCCCACAATTGCCTGCATTTGTGCGCGTATTCAAACGATTGCTACCGATTCAAAATTCCTGATTCTCACCCAGCAGCGAGAATTTTCTCGGGCCTCCAGCACGGGTCGTCTTTTTCAGTTGAGCAATCCTACAGCAACAGAGATCTTTATGTGGGAAAGAAAACAAATCCCCGAGGATCTGATCGCGCAGATCAATAGCCGGACGTATCTCTTATTTCCAGCGATCTCTGAAAATCTTCAGCAACGGGTGGTTGAGAGTCGCCCCGGTCAAAATTCTCAATTTATTGTCCTGGATGGAACCTGGAATGAAGCGCAAAAAATTCTGAATAAAAGTGCCTACCTCAGCACGCTGCCACTGATTTCAATCGCGCAAGAGAGCCCTTCTGCGTATTCCTTGAGAGGGGGAAATCGCGCAGGCACGGTCTGTACGATTGAAGCGATCATCGCCCTACTGCAAATGCTGGGTGAAACTGAGTCTGCAAGAGTCGTGAATCAGAACTTTGAGCTCTTTTTAAAAGCCTATCAGGCAGGAAAAAGCGGTCATGCGCTCAAAGCTTAAAAACGCGCTTAGCGAAGGTATTTGCAATCCGGTCCAGCAGCAGGCACAATGGAATCAGGCTGCAAGCCGTCTCTGAAAAACACAAGGAAAATCGTCTGTGCTTTCACTCTTAGATCTCCCTGCTCTCAAAGCGCTCTGGAAAGAGCGGCGTTGGGGCCAACCCAGTTGGCAGGCCTTTGAAAAGGCCTATTTTGAAAAACTCTCTGGCAGTTATGAAGAGCTAGAGACCGTGCCGGCTGAGATTGTGGCGGCCCTGCGCAAAGACGTGGCCTTTTTTCCGCTGACCGTGTCGCAGGAATTTCTGGCGGCCGACGGCACGCTCAAAATCCTCTTCGAAACCCAGGATGGGCTTAAATTTGAGACCGTTTTAATGCGTTACAGCGCTGCTGGCAAAGCCGATCGCTTTACGGTCTGTGTTTCGTCGCAGATTGGCTGTCCCGCCCGCTGTGCCTTTTGTTCGACTGGCACGATGAAATGGTCGCGCAATTTGCGGGCCGAAGAAATTGTCGCCCAGGTCGTCTATTTTAATCGCAGGCTCAAAACCCAAGGTGCAAGTGGCGCGCGCGTCAATAATATTGTCTTTATGGGCATGGGTGAGCCCCTGCTGAATTATCTTGAAGTCAAGCAGGCCCTGAATCTGCTCTTGGATCAGCGCAAATTTAATTTGGGGCCCCGTCAGATCAGTGTCTCAACGGTGGGCATTGTGCCAGGCATTGAACAAGTGCTCACAGATCAGCTGCCAACCAATCTGGCCGTCTCTCTGCATGCGCCCAATGATGAATTGCGTTCGCGCCTGATTCCGATCAATGGCAGCTATCCCCTGGCCACACTCTTTGCCAGTCTCGACCGCTGGACCGAGCAGACAGGCAAAGAGGTCTTTTACCAATACG
>JBFWRL010000229.1:0-6610 GCA_050248915.1 Candidatus Sericytochromatia bacterium | reverse complement strand
GGGTGCGCAGTTTTTCGGAAACAGCGAGACCCGCAGCATCGTCCGCCGCGCGGTTGATGCGCAGACCTGAAGAGAGACGTTCGAGGGTTTTGTTCAGCTGTTGATTGCTGAGCGCGAGATTGCGCTGAGAATTGAGCGAAGCAATATTGGTATTAATCCGAATAGCCATATGGCTAGTTTCCTCCTTGAAACATACAATTTAATCCATTAACTTAATCCGTTAAAAATGCTGTTCATCTTGAACAACTGTATCTAGCATAACAGGCCTTGATATTTAGATCAAGTCTCTCAAGCGCTGAGATAGCTCGCTTTTCAAGCTCTTTTTCTTTGAGTTGCTTTTCCATGAAAAATCGCAGTATGATAAACGTATATCTATTAGAAAGCAGAGACATATAGCCGTGGTTCAGGTATTGCAAGTCGCATCATCTTCTCAGCCCTCTTCTGTCGCCGGTGCAATTGCTGGCGTGATCCGCGAGCGGAAACTCTGTGAACTCCAGGCCATTGGTGCTGGAGCCATTAATCAGACCATCAAAGCGATTGCCATTGCACGCGGCTATCTGGCCCCTGCTGGGATTGAACTGATCTGTACCCCCGCCTTTGCAGATATTCAGATCAATGGTGAAGAGCGCACCGCCATTCGCTTTAAAGTCGAAGTCCGGCCTTAAACGCCTTTTTCGCGGATGCGGGGATCCAAGCCGAAATAGCTCATGTCGACCAATAAATTGATCAACACGAAGGTAAAGGCAAAGATCAAGACGCAGCCTTGAATCACGGGAAAGTCACGGGCGTTGACCGCATTGACCACGTACGAGCCGAGGCCGTTCCAGGCGTAGATGGTCTCGGTTAAAACTGCGCCGCTGAGCAAGAGCCCCAATTGTAGACCCGTGATGGTGGTAATGGGGATGGCTGCATTGCGCAGGGCGTGGTGCAGAATTACACTCAAGCGTGCAACCCCTTTGGCTTTGGCTGTTTTTACATAATCCTGCTCCAAGACATCCAACATGCTCGCGCGGGTCATGCGGGCAATAATTGCGGTGGGCACTGTGGCCAGTGTAATGGCAGGTAAAATCAGGTGGTGCAGAGCATCGGCAAAAGAGTATAAATCCCCAGCCAAAAGGCTGTCGAGCAAATAAAAGCCGGTTATTGGCTGTAATTCGCTGATAATACTCAAGCGGCCAGAGAGCGGCACCCAGCCCAATTGGGCTGAAAAGATCATCATCAAGAGCAATCCCAACCAAAAAATAGGCATTGAAACGCCGGTTAATGCCCCGATCATGGTCAAATTGTCAATCCAGGTATTGCGGTAGACAGCTGCCACAATCCCGGTGGATATGCCCACGAGAGCTGCGATGATCATACTGGCAAAAGCCAGTTCAATGGTGGCCGGAAACTTCTGCGCCACTTCGACCAAAACAGGATTGTTGGTAACAATTGAGTCTCCCAAGCTGCCCTGGGTAAAGATCCGGCTGAGGTAGCCAAAGTACTGTACCAAAAAGGGTTGATTCAGCCCCAATTGTTCGCGCAGACGCTCCAAGGCCTCTTGGGTGGCGCGTTCGCCCAACATGATCTGAGCGGGGTCACCGGGTATCAGGCGCACAGAAATAAAGACAATAAAAGAGACACAGAGGAGAATCAGGGCCATTAGACCCAAACGCCGAATCAGAAATCTGAAAATCACGGAATTACCTCATTGCTCGGACTGTGCGCAGAACGCCAGATATGTAAAAAAGCCGATGAGGGGGATTGAACCCCTGGCCTACTGTTTACGAAACAGTTGCTCTACCACTGAGCTACATCGGCGCATTCCAAACGCAAAGTATTTTAACATATTCCCTCGGCAGTGAGCAGGCTTTTGGCTTTGTCGCTGGCTGGGGTATTTTCAATGGCTTGCAGGGCGATTAAGGTTGCCAGACAGACCAAGACCCGCAAATCCGCCAAGGGGAAATCGAAACAGGCAAAAACACCCAGAGCCAGCCATGCCGCTTGGATTTCGGGTTGCTTGCGGGCGTTTACAAACAGCTTCAACGCAAAATAAGCCAGACACAGGGCAAAAATCAGCCCACTTTCAACCGCTATTTGCAAGAGGGCATTGTGCAAATGAGCGCTGCCCCGGTTGGCGATCTGGTAAACCGGGTAGACCTGTTCAAAATGCAAGAGTCCTGTGCCCGTGAGCCAAAAATCGTTGAACATCTTGAGGCCCGCCTGCCAAATTTGCCAGCGCAGTTCGTTGGTGCTGTGTTCCGCTGCAAAAAGGGTCTGGATACGGCTCTGGGACTGGGGCATGAGCAATAGAGCTGTTGTTGAGAGCAGGCTGAACCCACTGGCGCTGCGCAAAGCGGGTGAAGCTGTGAGTAAAAGTAATTGGGCAGCCAAGAGTGCCAGCCAGGCACTGCGAGAAAAGCTCACGCCCGCCGCAACCAGCAAGAGCAGACAGAGTCCCCCCCAAGCCAGGCGTGCCTGTCGGGACTGGGAGTGTGTGGCCTGTTTGAGTGCCAGTGGCCAGCCCAAGGCCATCAGCAAACCGAGCAAATTGGGGTTTAAAGCGGGTCCGCCTGCCCGTTCCTGGGCGGGGGCCAAAGACAAATCCAGCAAATAGGGCCGATCAAAAAAGGGCAATTGCCAGAGCCGCAGATGCCCATGCCAATTGCCAAAATAGTTGAGCAGGGCCACCAACGCCAATGCTCCCAATCCCCAGAGCCAAACCTGCCGCAGAAAGACCCGATTTAAACGTCCTGCTTGTAAAGCACTCAAAAAACCGCTCACAATCCAGAGTGGCAGCAGATAGTGGCTGAATAGCCCCGCCAGATGTTGGAGTGGAAACGTGCAAACAAAGAGTGTCAGGGTGCTGCTCAATAGCAGCAGCCCCAAGGCCATTTTGTCGCTGGCAGAAAGGCGGATGAAAGGGAGCCAAGGGTTTGAATGTCCAACATATAAACGTTCTTTGACCAATCCCAATAACAAGGCGAGTCCGCCCAACAAGGGGAAAACGGGCATCAAACTTAGAGCTAAACCCGCAAGCAGCGTGGACATGGCTGATACTTGTCCCAGCGATTATAGCTCCAGAGCCATTCTGCTGGGTGTTGGCGAATTGTGTTTTCGATCTGTTGGTACAGGCTTTGCATCAGGTCTGTGGGGGAACTAAATTGTAAGAGATCCAAGCTGGGAAAAAACTGGATCAAGTGTGTGTCTGCTTGGCGGTAGGTAAAAACAGGAACGATCAGTGCCCCGGTTTTCTTTGCCAAAAAATAAGGCCCTTCGGGCATTGAAACGCGATGACCAAAAAAATCACCCAAGATCTGATTGCTTTCGCCGTGTTGATCGATCAAGAGTCCGAGTACGGCCCCCTGTTTGAGGGCCCGCAAAATCGGACGCAGCCCACTGAGGGTATCGTTATACGCTGTTTGAACTCGGGCATAGGCCCGGCTCTGCTTAAAAAATTGATCAAAGGCGGGAACGCTGGGTCTTTGCACCAGGGCGTGCACTTCAAAGCCCGCTTGCCCCAAGACAGCGGGAAAGAGTTCCCAGCAGCCCAAATGGGCGGAAACCAAAATTACCCCTTTGCCCTGAGCGTGGGCTTCTAAAAAATGAGTATATCCCTCCACTTCGATGGCGACAGGCTCAGAACCCTGGGCAAAAAGGCGAAAGCGCAAAAGGGTCACGATTGAATCGAGCAAATTTTCGAGGTGTTTGTGTGCCAGAGCCGTCTGCTCTTTGGGGGAAAGAGAGAGGGCTGAACGGATGTTTTTTTGAATAAAGCTGCGGTGGCGACTCAGCTTATACAGCCCAAAGAGAAACCCGGCAAGGCCTTTGATGATCATCTGGCGTTGCCGGGGAGAACTCTTACAGGCCCAGCGGCCGAACACATCCAAGAGACGTGTCAGCATGGGCTTCTCTGTTTAAACAGACTGCTCGACGGGGGCTTCTTCGCTTTCTTCGGCGGCAGCTTCTGGAGCGGCTTCAGAGGCGACTTCGTTGGCTGTTTCACTTGCTGCTTGGGCTGCCTGTTCGGCGGCCAGCTCAGGAGAAACGACCACGTCGTTGTTTTCCATCACCCAATCGATGATCTTAAAGCTGAGCAATTCGTCCATCAGAGCCACCATGCGGTTTTCCTGTTCGAGCTGGGCTTTGACCTGCTCAACGGGAATTTCATGGGTATCTGCCAATTCTTGAATTTCGGCATCCACTTCCTCTTGGGTAATGCTCAGGCCTTCTTTTCGGGCTACTTCACCCAGTACCAAGGTGGTTTTGATGCGTTGTTTGGCTGTTTCTTTCAGCTCATCGCGCTGCATCCAGTGAATCAACGAAGCGCGCATGGTCTGCTCTCCGACTTTGGCATTGGCCAATTGTGCACCTTCACTCATTTGCCACATGGCATAGAGCTCGCGGTTTAACATGGATTCGGGGATTTCGACCTGGGCATTGGAGACCACTTTGTCGAGCACTTTTTGTTGCTTTTGCACTTCGTTTTGCTCTTCAATCGCTTCACTCAGTTCTTTGCGAATCCGCTCGTGTAATTGCTCCAGGTTTTCGAGTTCGCTGTGAACGGTGGAGGCAAAATCGTCATCCACTTCGGGCAATTCGACTTCTTTGATTTCATGGACATGAATTTCAAAGTGAATTTCTTTGCCGCGCAGATCTTCGACATAATAATCTTCAGGGAAGGTCAGATCAAAGGATTTTTGCTCGTCGACATTCAGGCCGACGACATGATCCGAAAAGCCTTTGACAAAGCTGTCTTCGCGCAGTTCGAGGGTCATGTCTTTGGACTCACCCAGATCGACGGATTCTCCTTCGATCGAGGCTTCGACATGCAGGGTCATTAAATCACCGAGTTGAGCAGAGCGGCTGTCGACAGGCAGGAGAATGGCATGTTCACGGCGCAGGTGTTGAATCTGCTCATCCACTTTTTCATCACTCAGGGTGTCTTCTTCAGCGATTGCAACGGTTAAACCTTTGTATTGGCCGATAGCGACTTCGGGGCGAACTTCGACCACCGCTTTGTAGATGAAATCTTTGCCCACTTCAGCCTGAACGGCCTGAACTTCGGGTTCGGCAATAGATTCAATCTGCTGATCTGCCAGGGCCTGTTGGTAAGAGTCACCCATGGCGCGCTGAAAAATGTCGCGTTTGATTTGATCGGTATCGAGACTTTGTTCGATCAGGTGCTGGGGCACTTTGCCTTTGCGGAAGCCTTTGAGTTTTAAACCACGGCCATAATAATTCAGGGCGTTGTTATAGGCCTCTTGAAGTGGTTGGCCCTCGACTTCGATTTCGAGATGAATTTTATTTCCTTCTTGCTTTTCGACAGTAACTTTCACGGTTTCCTCCGATTGGTCGACATTCATGTCTTGTGTCCCAGATTTAAGTTTAAGTCCGGATTTTATCGAGCTATGTGTCTATATTATCTATGCTGTTTTGGGATAGGGGTTTCACAACATTCTACAGTTTAACTCCAAATCCTCCCGAGTGCCACGGTTTCAGAGCCAGAGTCGGGAATTTTAAGGGGTTAGGTGTTGGGATTTAGCCAAAAACCTGACGCTCTCAAACCCAACTCCGGCCCCTTAGTTACGGAAGACCGTAAAAAAGAGCAGCAACATGATCGGCATGGCGATGATCATCACAATCGAGCTGCGTCGGTCGATCCGGCGGGATTGGCGCACATCCCGCTTGAAGCTGAAATAGACCCAGACCGTTTCTAGCAGTGAACACATCACGGTGAAATAGGCCAAATAATAGACCTTGTCGGTCAGGGTCAAATATCCCACGGGAGGCAAGGTCTCATTGAGCACCATTTGTAAAGCGATCAAACTCAACAAACCCGTGACTGCAATTTCGACACGGGATTCAAAGAAAGAGATCGGTATAAAGAAGATCACGCCAACCATGACCAAAATAATGCCCACCGGCAAAAAGAGTTTAAACAGATGCAGATGGCGAGGATACCTGGCAATAAAGAGTTGAAAAGTGATCCGGCTGTAGGTGTTTTTCTTTTTAAGAGACTGCCCAAAGCGGGAATCATAAAAATGGGAGGAACTCACCACATCGTGTTTGAGGGGCTTCCAGCCCTGGATAAAGAGCTCATCGCTGTAACGGGAATCCGCGCTGTCGGGAAAATACTGGATGACTTCTTCGGGATAGGTTTTGTCTTCGAGCTGAATCGTCAAGATCTGCTCATCCAGCGGATAAGAGCTGAAGTTCAGCGGGCTGCTGAGCTGATACTCCATGTGCATTTCTTTGTATTTATAGCCATCGGGCAAAACGCGCACACTCTCGTTCTCAGCCACTTGGGTGGCACCCCATTTTTCGTAACCATTCATGATCTCAAAGGACTCAGTGGGATCCAACGGCCCTTTCCAGCGGAACCAGATGTAAAAATCCATCCAATAGGTGTTTTGTTTGAGATCGAGATTGACCACCCGGTTGAGATAATAACCCACATAAACTTTTTGCGGGGCTTTGACGGGGGGTGGGGAGGGATGGGGGGAACGGGCCTCTGCTGCGAACGAAAAAAAGACCGTTAAAAATAGCCAGAAAACAACAAAGACGGGGGATTGAAAGAAATTCCGCTGTTTCAAAGTTTGAACCTGTTTCACCTCTGCTTCTGATTTGA
>JBFWRL010000228.1:0-6684 GCA_050248915.1 Candidatus Sericytochromatia bacterium | reverse complement strand
ATCAGATTGAAGAGAATTCTCTTCAATCTTGCTTGAGTCAATAACTTCAGTATTTATTGTCGGAAATTCTCCGGGAAGAGTATTGGAAATATCGAGCGTAGATTTTGTATCTTCTTTTTTGTCTATTATCTCTATTGAATTGGATGGAAGGATCTTCTGTTCCTGATCTTTTTGTTCTCCCATCTCTTGATCTTCAACGAGTCCAAAGCCCAAGACCGATTTAGATAGCGGGATTATATCTTTCAGATCTACAGAAAGGTTGTTTTTTTCAAAATTTATCTCTACGTTAGATAAATCTGTGCTTTCCTCATTATGAAACAATTTTGACTTCTTCTCTTCTGGTAAAGGTGTCTTTATGTCTGTTGATTCATTCAGATCCGTTGTTTCAGCCTCTTCTATTGTCCTTTTCACAAGTACACTATTATTTTGATTATGTCCTCCGTTTATCCCCTGCATACAGACAATTCTCCTTTGGATTTATTGATAATTCGAAAACCAACCAAGAAAACAGATCTAAACATCCACCTGCGCCAGCAATTGCCGGGCCAAGCTGGCAATCGCTGGCTCATGAAAATCTTTCATCTCACGCAGAACTGTTAGGCCTTCGGGGGCATCGAGTTCAGCCAGGGCCCGCAGGGCCTGTTTGCGCAGTTCAGCGTCTTCCCAATAGGGTTTGTAGACCATTTCAATCAAGATCGGCAGGGCGCGGGCATCGCCAATGCGGCCCAAAGCCGCCACCGCCATCTGCTGCAGGCGAATATCCACGAGATAATCGGCCCCTGAAGCCGAGAGGATTTGGCAGAGGGGCTCCAGGGCCTGGGGATCTTGGGTCTTGCCCAAAGCCTGGGCCGCCGCCCAACGCACTTCCAGGGCCGGGTCTTCGAGGGCCTGAATCAAGGGTTCAACCCGTTCAGGCAGCACAATTTCGCCCAGACTCCAGGCCGCTTCGGCCCGCACCTGGGCATCGGGGTCGGAATGCAGGAGTTCGAGTAAACTCTCTCCGGCATCTTGGGCCCCCAAGAGCCCGAGGGTGTGAACCGCTTTGCTGCGCACTTCGGGGAACACATCGGTCAGAGCGGCTTTGAGTGGGATCAAATTGCCCATCCGGGCCAGGGCTGCCAGGGTGGCATTGCGGACGTGGACATCCGGGTCCCCCAACATTTCCAGCAAAAGATACTGATCTTCGGCCACGCCAATCATTCCCAGGGCCTCGACCACCGCCTCGCGCACATCGCGGTGCCAATCTTTGAGCACATCAAAGAGCAAAGGCCGGGACTGAACCACTTTCAAGAGCCCCAAAGAGCGGGTGGCTTGGCTGCGCACGCGGTTGTTCTCGTCTTCAAGCGCCCGCAAAAGAGAAGAGATCGATTCGGGTTGACTGAACTTGTGCAACGACACCGCTGAACGCTCCCGTTGGACCGGGGATTGGCTGTTGATCTCAACCAGATACGACCAGAGTGATTCTTGGGGCTGCAATTGCATCAAAGTGCGGGCCGACATCTGACGAATACTGCGCTCGGGATGATCCAGGGCCTCTTTTAAAACCGGAAAAGCCGCTTCTCCCATGGCATAAAGCGCTTGCACTGCCGCCTGGGCCAGACCCAGGTGTGAAAGGGTCAGGGCCTTGTGTAAAAAACCCAAAGTCTCCACATCTTGCACCTGAGAAAAGACCTGAAGAATGGCATAACGCAAAGCTTCATCGGGGGCGTCAAAGGCAGTGCGCAAAATTTCAAGCCCAGGCTGGCCCATCTTGCCCAAGGCCCGCACAGCCATTCCTTTGATATCTTGATCCCAATCTTGCAACAACTCACGGACCCCTTCCAGGGCCTGATTCTGAACCAAGATATCAAAGAAAACCTGACGCATTTCCGATTGCTCTGTGCGGCGCAACCATTCGATCAAAAATGGCGAGGTCTCTGCTGCTGGCCAGGCCTTGAGATAAGGCAAAGCTTGAATTTGTACTTCTTCAGACAGGGTTTGGATTTTTTTGAGTAGTTCTGGCAGGGGATAACGTTCAGGCATCTGTGCCAAAGCCGCCAACAGCCCTGGGAAAACCCGTTCAGGCAAAGCCGTTAATTTTTCATACAGCATCGGCAGAGCGGCTTCACCCAATTGCACCAAAGCCAAGGCCGCCGCCTGCGCCAATTGCAGTTCATCTTGACCGAGCAATTCTGCCAAAGGCTCTGCAGATTCAGAGGCAGCCAACTGGCCCAGGGCACTGGCCGCGGCCACACGCACAGCCAACCCTTCGTCTTGCAATGCTTCGATCAGAGCAGGAACCGCAGCAGATTCTCCCAAACGGCCCAGGGCCTGGGCCGTTACCGCCCTTAAATCGCGGGTCCCAAACTCCAGGGTTTCGAGCAGGGGCCCCAGGGCTGTCGGGTCGGCAATTCGGCCCAGAGCATCAATCGCAGCCATACCCACTTTCACCGACTCATCTTCGAGGGCTTGAAACAGCCCCTCCAAAGCAGCGGGCTCCCCCAAACGGCCCAAAGCCAAGGCGCAGGCTTCACGCACCAATTCTTCTTCATCTTCAGCCAAGGTGTCCAAGAGATCAGACACAGCCCGCACATCCCCCAAACTCGCCAAAGAACGGGCAGAGGCAACCCGCACTTCTGCGGCCTCATCTTCAATGAGAGCAGTCTGCAAGGCTTCTACCGCCTGCAGATCTTTTAATTCACCCAAGGCACTGGCGGCGGCCTCACGCACATCGCGCACCCCATTTTCAAGCACCTCAAGCAGGGGATCAACGGCTTGTAAATTGCCCATTTTTCCCAAGGCCGCAACAGCTTCACGGCGAACATCGCGGTCTTTGTCTTTGAGAGACGCTAAGAGAATCCGCAGAGAGGCGTCATCATCCATTTTCGCCAAAGTCTGAATGGCCGCCACACGCACAAACCACAGTTCATGTTTTAGGCGTTCGTGCAAAAGCGGTACCAGTGACGTCCCCAATTTGGGTAAAACCTGTGTCGCAGCAAGGCGAATGGTCTCATCACGGTCTTCGAGCAGGGCCAACAAAACCCGCTGTCCGGCGGGAGAATCCAGGTGTGGAAAAGCGGCCAGGGTTTCGAGAATGGCAATGCGCACAGCATGGTCGCTCTCTTGTTGCAAAAGCGCCAGCCAGGCATCGAGCGTTAACCAGTCGGGGCGCTTGCGTAAGAGGCGGCAGAGGCGCTCTTTGACAGCCAGTTCTTGTTCTGCTTGGAGCAGGTTTAAAAAGAAGTCCCGCAAACGCTCGTCGAGACTTTCACTAAAATAATCCAAGGCCCCCAAACGCTCTTCGGGATCTGGTGAGAGCAAATTTAAAAGGATTTGCCACTGTTCGGCGGCCGGTTCAATCCGGTGCAGAGATTCCACCACCTGATACAAAACAGCCTCATCGCGATCAGCCAGGGCCGCAACCAGATAGTCAATCGCCAGAGAATGCCCAATGCGCCCCAGCGCTTGAGCAGCAGCCACGCGCACAGGGGCCTGAGAGGCTTTTAAATAGACCGAAAGCGGCAGAATGGTCTCACTTTCACCCAAATTGCCCAGCGCAGTCAGAATCACATCCTGCCAACTTTTACCTTCTAAGCGGGGCAATTCCCCCAAGAGATAGGGAATCGCACGGCGATCTTCGCGTTGCCCCAGTTCCAGCGCTGCTTCGGGGCTCATTTCGGACTCTTGCAAAAAAACATGGTAGAGCAAAACCCACAGTGCTTCTTCGGGCTGAATTTGACTCAAAGCCAATGCCGCAGCCATGCGCACTTCACGCGTATCGTCGTGTAACATTTCCATCAGGGGTGGCAGAGCATGTTCGGCTTTGACATGCCCCAAAAGTTGGGCGCCCAGGCTTCTGACTGGGGCACGGTGATCCTGCAAGACCTGCCGCACAACGGCATCCGAAATCACGCCCCCCATGCGGGCCAAGCCCTCTCCTGCCGCGAGCCGCAAACTTTCGTCATCGGTCTGACGTAAGACCAGCAGAAGCGGCTCAATCACCCGTTTATCTCCCGAATTACCGAGGGCCCGGCAAGCGGCCATTTTGACTTCCCGGTCAGAGTCTAAACGCAGCACATTGAGCAAAGCCTGGGTGACTTTTTCATCTTGGGTGCCCACCAAAAAGCGGGCCACACTTTCGCGAATTTCCCACTCAGGCGCTTCCAGAAGAGGCAAAATCTGGTCGAGTGGGCAAAACCCCCGCAGCGATTGCAAAACCTCCAAGGCGGCCTTGCGGGCCATCCAATCAGGGTGTTCCAGCTCTTTGAGCAGGAGTAAGGCCGCTGGCTCGCCAAACTTAATCAGGGCATCACAGGCTGCTTGTACCACACTGGGTTCGGGATCCTGCAAGAGCGGCAAAAAATGGGGCAGCGCGTCAGGCAAATTGAGCCCCGCCAAGGCCTGAATCACAGTGCGGCGAACATCGGTATCGCGATCGCTGAGGGCCTCTGTGAGGGCCTGTAAGGCATGTTGATCTGCCACCAAGACAAGCTCAAGCGCAGCAGATTCACGCATATGGGCGCTGGGATGACGAAGTTGCAGCAAAAGACGCTCAGTGGCTTCCAAAAAACAGGGCTCCTTGGTTGAAATCTTTCATTGATCCGCACTACAGTATACTTGTAAATTCACGTTCTGTTTTTACAAAATTCGGAAAGAGGCTTTTTGCCTGTATGTCTCTTGAGTCAAACGTTCAGACAAACAAATTAGAACCACTGCAAAACCCCTGTTTTGAGCAGATTTTGGCTTTGGTTGAGACCTTTCCCGACCACCCCTTTGAGACCCTGGTTTTAACCACCTCAGATCTGGCGCGTTTTAGCTGTTCTCAATGTGGTGTGTGCTGTGCCCTGCCTTGGAATATTCACATTAGCAAGGACTATTATGAGCGCTGGTATCCCCATTTCCACAACGACCCTTCAGGCCGCTTTCAACGCCCCTTTCAGATCATCGATGCGGCCTCAAACGGCCATTACGCAGATATGCGCCGCCAAGACAACAGCAATCGCTGTATCTTTTTAGAGCCCGATAACCGCTGTTATATTCATGCCAATTATGGCGAAGAGGCCCTGCCCGACGTCTGCAAACGCTATCCCCGCGTTCAGCTCCGGCACGATACCCGCTATGGCAGCGATTATTTGCTCGGCAGTTGTCAGACGGCTCCCAGCCTTTTGGCTGGGGATCTTCAGGCCTATTATTATTTTGAGCCCCAACCCCGCCATGAACGCTCTCTGCCCCTGCATTTGCCCGAGGCCTATTACGCAGGAGAAATGGGCAAAACCCAAACCTACCTCTGGGTGGCTTTGATGCTCGATATTGTGCAATTGCCCGTCAATACCCCTTTACAACGATTTGCCTCTCTGCAACACAGCTTGGAATACCTCTGTTTGCAAGATCAATCTTCTCTCACCCCCCAACACCTGCAGTGGCTGTATCGCGAGCAAATCCGGCACTCCAGTGAGCTGAATTTGGCGGCAGCCCCTTTTAATGAACAAAAACGGGCCCTTGAATGGTTTTTCCAATTATTAGAGCCTTCGTTTTTGCCCCTGCTCGACCATGCCCGCAAAATTTATCACGGCCAATCTCCCTGGCCCAGTTTGGATGAGGCTGAAAGGGAGTGCCTCAATAGCTTTTTACAGCAATTTTTAATCCGCAAATTGATGGCCCTGCCGTATAAAAACCCCTTTTACAGCTTCATTTCTTTTGCCCAAAAATATTTTCTGCTCAGTTTACATCTGCTCATGATTCAAATGATGGCCCATTATTACCGTTCGCGCACACAATTGCCCTTGAATCTGAAACATCTCAGCCAGGCCGTGAATCTGGTCGAGGGGCGTTATTCTCAGCGGCGTGACTGGGTGGAACAGCAGGGAATCACCCAATTGAATGACGAAGACTGTTTGTCCCTGATGCAAACCGCATTGTCTCTCAATTTGGGCCTGATGCAAGCCGAGTAAGCCCCCTGTGAAACCCCTTCGTTTAAAATCAGGCCGAGTCAAAACACTGCTTGTGAGCAGCTTGTGTGGATGGGCACTGCAGAGCTTCTCGGCACCAAGTCTGGCTCAAACACCCCCCGGTTTAAATCTGCAAAACCGGGCCAAGTTACAAAAACAGACCCAAACCCAGAGTTATAGCTTTGTTGTGGCGGGAGACAACCGCGACGGGGATGCGATATTGCTGGAGATTTTTAAACGGGCCCGGCACTTTCAACCCCGTTTTATGTTACACAGTGGCGATTTTGTGCCCGAGGGGCGCAAACAGGAGTACTTAAACTTTTTAAACCTGCTCAAACGTGCCCCTTTTCCAGTTTTGCCCGCAATTGGCAATCACGAGATCTACCACCAAGGGCGACGCTGGTACACGGCCTTTTTTGGCCCCAGCGACTTTGTGATGGACTATGGCCCCGACCGCTTTGTCTGGCTCGACAATGCCGAGAAACGGCTGACCCAGGCCCAACTGAATTGGTTGAATCAGGTACTCTCAGTCAAAAAACGCTATAAATTTCTGATCATGCATCACCCGCCCCAGAATATCTTCTGGTTTTATGCCTTCAACGAAGGCTCAGAAACCCTGATCAAGATCGCCGAAAAACACAGGGTCAATTACGTCTTTATGGGGCACTTCCATATCTACGACAAAATGGAGAGCGAAGGCGTGAAATGGCTGATCAGTGGCGGTGCAGGGGCGCCGCTCTATCGCATGCCACTCTAT
>JBFWRL010000227.1:0-6783 GCA_050248915.1 Candidatus Sericytochromatia bacterium | reverse complement strand
CCTGGGAGACGACCGGAGAAGTCGACGCGACAGCCTGCTGAGACCGGGCATCAACAGAAACACCGGCCGTGAAAATGCTCAGTACCGAAAGTCCCAAAACCAAACCCGACAAAGAGCGCCACGGCTGAAACCACGATGATTTTTGAGAAAATTGCAACATGCCCTTATTTAAGCAGGTTGGGGGCCCTTTGTGCCAGTGGTTTGCGCCAGAAGTCTGGCTATCTCTGCCTTTGGCACATCCCAATCAGCGGGCAGAGCTTGACGAAAGATCCGCAGCGAAGGGTACCAAGGGGTCTCAAATCCACGACTGGGCCAGATCCAGGGCGCGGGTTCTGGCAAAAGCAGCCAAGTCGGCAAACCCAACGAAGATGCCAAATGGGCCACAGCAGAATCGATCGAAATGACCAGATCCATCTGCAGCAGGTGTTCTGCCGTCTGGGCAAAATCCCCCAGCTGCGGGCCGAGATCAATCAGGTCCACGGGCAAATCACATGAGGAAATACCGGGCTGAAAGGCATAAAAAGTCACGCTGGGGAAAGCCGCAATCCAGGTTTGAACCACCTCCACAGGCAAGGCTTTGCGCTTTTGCAACTCACGGTAATGGCCCTTTTGCTGTGCTTCATCGGAGGCCTGTCGACCTTGCCAGACCAGCCCCACCTGTGTGGTATTTCCAGGGGCGGGAAAAACGGGCCGGATGAGAGACTTTTTCCAGGGAGGCAGCACAGCGATTTCGGCGGTCTGGGAAATCCCCAGCCGCTGAGGCAGGCTGAGCAGTGGCAGGTGGTAATCACAGACCGGGAGAGGCTCATCCTCGGGATGTAAGCTCAGGGGCAAATCCAATTGGGCCGCCAAAGGTAGCAGCGCAGTGGGCAGCTCTAACACCACTTCACCAGCCAGTTCACAGAGCCGGGGCAAAAAACGCCAAAACTGAATCATGTCACCATAGCCATATTCCGCTTGGATCAAAATCCGCTGACCACTCAGCTTTTGCCCCTGCCAACGGGGGCGAGAGCTGCTTTTGAAGGGGCTTGTTGGCTTCTGCAGACGCCATTCCAAATGCTGAAAACCCTCACGCCAGGCTCCCCGCGCCAAGAGCAATACCCCCAGATTAAAATGAACGGCCACCCAATGGGGAACCAGCTTCAACAGATCGCGATAAACCCGCTCAGCCTCAGCATCTTGCCCGCTCTGTTGAAGCGACAGCGCCCGCTGGAAAGCCCCTTCAGCGTTAATGGCCCCTGGGTCTAAAGCCAATTGCTCTGCTTCCACCAGGTGATAAATTCAGTGGTGGCATCCAAGAGCGACTGCCGGGGCTGATAGCCCAAACGCGCACGGGCTTTCTCGATATTCAGGGTTTGACTCTTGGCAAGCATACACACCGTGTAGCGGGTCAAAGGGGGCTCTTTATACGCTGGATCGAGTGTGGCGGCGCTCTCCAGAGCCGCAGCCAGCGAAAAAGCCAAGTGATAGGGAAGATGGCGGGTATCAAGGGTGAGGCCAAGACGCTCAAAGGCCATCTGCAAAAACTCCCAAAGTTTGACGGGCTCGCCGTTGGTGATATTGTACGCCTCACCCAGCGCCGCTGTTGGCGCATTTAGACAGAGTATCAGGGCATCGACCACATTGGAGACCGCCGTTAAATCCACCCGGTTTTGGCCTTTGCCAATGATGCGCAAGCGGCCCTCTTTGTGGGCCCGCAGCAGGCGAGGCAGAATCACCGTATCACCCGACCCAATCAGTGCCCGGGGGCGAATCATAATCGTTTCGAGGCCTGTTTGAGCAGCCGCCCGCACCCGCTCTTCGGCCAAAAACTTGGTAGTTGCATAAGCATTGACAAATTTGCTTGGCAAGGGATCTGATTCTTTGACATCTTCGCGGTCGCGATATTCGACATAAATGCTGGGGGTCGAGACATGCACCAAACGGCGAATTTGATTCTTTTGGCAGGCCGCAATCACCGACTCTGTGCCTTGGACATTGGCGGCGTAAAAATCCGCATATTTGCCCCAAGGTGAAGACAGGCCTGCGGTATGAATCACTGCTTCCACCCCTTGAGAAATACCGGCCACAAAGTCGGCATTTTCGACAGAACCGGCTTCAAAAGCAATCCCGAGATGGCGGATTTTTTCGGCCATGGCAGGATTGCGGCCTGTGGCAACCACAAGATGACCCTGTTCCTTTAGGGTTTGAATCAGGCGAAAGCCCAAGAATCCCGTGGCACCCGTTACCAGAATTTTCATACTGCGCTCCTTTGTTTGGGCCAATGGCCATTCCATTCAATATCCTGGGTTGAAGCTGAGAGCAGATCGGTTTTGTATTTGCGCGATCGGCGCCAAGTTTCAAACATCAGCTGAAACTGGGCCCAAAAAGGCTGCAGATCATCGCTGCGAAAAACAGCATCATCGGCCTGCTGCATTTGAGCCCACAGGGCCTGAAATGTCTTTAAACTGCGCACCTGCGGCATAGCAAAGAGCCACATCGCAAAGGCCACCATGCGATTGCGGTCACCTCCGGGTCGGTGCACAGGGCCCGCATCGCCGGGGGCAAAGGCTTGGCTCAAGCCATCCTGGGGTTCAAACAAGAGTGTGCCTGTGGTCGCGCGGGGATTGCATTCAATCGGCCAATAGCGGCCCTCGCTGTAGATAAAGTCAAAGGCGATTTGCCCGGTATAATCCAGGCCATCGACAATCTTGGCGACAATCTGCTCAATTTCAGGTACCGTGACCGACTCAAAATAAATCGTGGAGCCCTGCCCGACACAGTGCACACTGGCATAGACACAGTGGGCCCGGATTTTTCCGGCGCGGGCCACTGTATACGAGCAGAATTGCTGGCCCGGCAAAAAGCGCTGCACGACCCAGGCCTGTTCGGGGCTGGGCCGGACCTCTGCCAAAGCCTTCTCTACAGGCTGATTGATCAAGACGTGGCTCGAAAAACGCGAAAATTCCGCTTTGAGCACATATTGGGGGTATTCCGCCAGAGCGGCTTCCAATTGTGCCGAAGTCTCAACCCGGACCGTCTCTGGTGCCGAAAGTTTAAGACCGCCGAGAATTTGCACAAATTGGTATTTGCTGTGCAAATTGGTCAAGACATCAATCGTCGAGGTAAAGACCTCACAGTGTTTTTCCAGGGTTTGCTTCCAGCGTGAGACATAAAAAACCTCTTCACAGGTCGGGATCAACAATTCAATCTGGTATTCCTTGAGGTATTGCTCCAGCGCAGCCACAAAAGCGGCGCTTTCTTGGGCTGGGGGAGGCACCTTCAGGCTTTTTTGACAAAAGCGCGAGGCACCCGCCAGATTAAACGGAATACTTTCAGCCACATAGGCCCGCGTGCCATGAGCGGCAAAGAGGCGCAAAAGCGCCAGTGTGGCAGGGCTGCGCCCACCCGTAAACAGTACGCGTTCTAAGGGGAGATTAGTAGACAAAAACCAGCCCACCCAACGACAAACCGGCACCCGTGCCCAACAGACAGACGCGGTCTCCGCGCTTGAGGCGTTTTTCGTCAATCGCATCACAGAGCGCCATCGGAATCGAAGCGGCAATACAATTGCCGTGGGTTTCAATATTGCTGACAAATTGGGCATCACTCAATTTAAAAAAGGCCTGGGCCTTTTCCAAGGCCACACGGCTGGCCTGGTGAGGCACAAACAAATCCACCTCTTGTAAGGAAAAATCCAGCTCAGCAAAAAGCTTTTTGACAAAGCCCCGCAATTTGCGAAAGGCCATGCCCAAAACGGCTGCGCCGTTCATGTGAAAGGTATACGCCTCGGCCTCAAAAGGCGCGTGCCCCGGATGAAAGGCATTGCCGCCACCCCGCACCCAGGTATAAAAAGCGCCATCGCCATAGGTTTCCATCGCCGCACTGATAACCCCCGAATCTTCGCCCTCAGGCGTCAGACGCACAATCGCCGCAGCGGCCCCATCCCCCAGCAGCGAGGCACTCTCCCACTCGTTATAATTCAGCGACTTCGAAGCCGATTCACTGCTCACAATGGCAATTTGGCGATAGCGGCCACTGCTGAGCAGACACGAAGCCACATCCATGGCTGTGATAAAACTCAGACAGGTGGCATCCACGGTAAACGAGGGAATGCCCGAATCGCCATGGCCTGCCTCTTTTTGAATCAAACACGAGGTGTCGGGAATGGGGTAATCATAAGAACCCGCAGCAGAAATAATCAAGTCCAGATCTTCGTAAGCCAATCCCCCACGCTCCAAAGCCTGGGCCAAGGCTTTGGCCCCCATACTGGCATTGCTGTCTTCTGTGACAAAATGGCGAATGGCGACCCCTGATTTTTCCATAATCCAGCCGGGCTCCAGCCCCATTTTGGCCTCCAATTCTGAAGCGGTCACCTGATGGGGAGGCAGGTATTTGCCCATACTGACGATCTGTAATGCTTTTTTCATGATTGCGTAAGTGCGTCTCCCGAACTTTTTAATAATGGGCGATTGAGGCATTTAGGGCCATTTTGCATTTAATTTTAACACCCCTATCTTCAAAGCGGATGTATCTTTGCTCGCAAAAGTAAAGAAAAAATCTATTTTCTTAGCAAATAATTAACTATTTGTTTCTTTTGTCTTAACCAAAACATAAGAAGTTTTATTCAATTTCTCCCGATAAGAAAACTATCCAAACTCAAGTGTAAATGAAAAGAGGATCCCGAATTATGCCAAATTTAACCAATCTCAAATCCCAAGACTATATGGCACTCACCCGTGCCCTCGATACCAATCGCAATAACCGCGTCGACAAAACTGAAGCCAATATCAGCTGGAATGCCCACGCCCAAATGGGCAATGCTAACGGCATTGCTGGCACCCGCGAAATGGCCACCTCGCTCGAAAAAGGCGATGTCTTTATCACCCGCCTGAGCCCCGAAACCGCAGATAAAATTGCCGATTATTTCTCCAAACGCAACGAAAATTTTGATCGCCCCGTGGCCGAATGGGTCTCCGATGCCTGGATCTCCAAAGAAGATTTTGCTGCCAGCCCCGAAGTGCTGCGTGCTGTGGATGTCAATGGCGACAACCGCATCAGCCGCAAAGAATTTGCCGAAGCCTTGGTCGCCGGAAGCTTGTCTCTGGGTGCCGCCAGCCAAACCAGCCACAACCCTTTTAAAGAGCCCGCTCCCAGCAACCCCTTTAACTCTCCCAGCAACGATCCGTTTAGACCTCAACCGACTCAGCCCCGCCCTGTTCAGCCCAGCAACCCTTTTAATGATCCCTTCTCTGCGCCGCCTGCTGAGCGCGACTCAGGTGCCTATATGAAGCTCGAAATGGTTCGCAGCATGAGCTCTGACTACGAAAAAGGTCAGATTCTCGGCAAAATGGTGGGCCAAACAGATATGTCGACCCGCGAACAATTGATGTTGGTCGAAACCATCAGCAAATCCATCAGCTCTGATTACACCCAAACCGAATTGCTCAAGAGCTTGGCCAAAAACCCCAGCCTGCGCGACGAGTCGGCAATCAAATTGGCCAAATCTGTGCGCGAGATGGGTTCTGATTTCAACAAAGGTCAGATTCTCGGCAATTTGATTCAGACCCAGCGCCTCTCTCCCCAGGCCCAACAATCTGTGATGATCAGCATTGGCACCATCGGCAGCGAATACACCCAGGTTGAGAGCTTCAAAAGCCTGATTCGCAGCCAACGCCTGGACATGCCCGAAAAAGAATTTCTGATGCGCCAAGTCGGTCAGAACTTCGGCTCCGACTTCAACAAACGCCAAGTCTATGACGCCTTGATGAAATAGACCCTCAAATACACAGCGGGCCCCACTTGAGTGAGGCCCGCTTTTTAGTGGGCAAAGAAAAAAGCCTGGGTCAAATACAACCCAGGCCCTCAATCATCTTAAAAAAGAACTATACTTTGGCAGCAAAAGCCTGATCAACAACCTGTTTTAACTCACCGCTTTCAAACATTTCGCGGGTAATATCACAACCGCCCACAAACTCGCCATTGATATACAGCTGGGGGATCGTGGGCCAATTGGAATACTGTTTGATGGCTTCGCGTTTTTCCTGATCAGCCAGGATATTCACGGAGGCATAGGGCTGGCCGACTTGATTCAGGATTTCGATCACGGTATACGAAAAGCCACACATCGGTTGTTCAGGGGTGCCCTTCATATAGAGCATCACCTTGTGGTTTTTGATCTCTTCTTCAATTTCTTTGATCACATCGCGGGACATGGCAGTTCTCCTTCAGAGAGATTATTTAAGCGGGATTTTAAATGCCATAATAGGCATCAGCGGGACGGCTCAATTCCTCGGGCGCAACAGCCCAGGTTTTCATTGAGAGGGCATGAATGGGTTTGCCATCGCCAATCAGGTGATTGAGCAAGCCATACACGGTCTGCTGCTGGCGCACGCGGGACATGCCCTCAAAACCGGGCCAAACGACATTGACTTCCAGATGATCTCCGCCACCTGTAAAGTCGCGGATAAACACCTGGGCATTTTCCAGCTGGGTTTCGATGATCTCTTTGACCTGTTGGGCAATCATGGGCAACTCCCGAATACGTTGATAATCACAGGTTCAGGGTAACACAGACCCCACAAAACAGACAAGATAGTCGGGATTATCCAAAACCGGATTCAATCACAGTGGCCTGTAGCTATTTCCCGACCGGGGGTTTGCCCCCGCCGCCGAGCTGCTGGGCCAAAAAGTCGCTCCACTTGCTCAATTGGGCGGGATTCTTGCTGCCACCGACAATCGTCGAAATACTCAGCCGTGGCACGGGGTTAAACATCAGCTCGGCCTTCTGCGCCAACTCCACCA
>JBFWRL010000226.1:0-6784 GCA_050248915.1 Candidatus Sericytochromatia bacterium | reverse complement strand
TGAAGCAGCCAACCGCATCTGGATCTGTGGCCGCGGCGGACAAGGGGTGCAATTTTTAGCTGAATTGCTGAATGGGGTCTTTTTTGCCGAAAAAAAACAGAGTTGGATGCAAGCCAGTTGTGATTGGGCCATTCGGGGAGGGCAAGTGATGGCGCGGGTTTTTGCCGATGGCCGTCCCCAGGCCCAATGGGCCCCCAGCGATGATTACAATATATATATTTCCCTTTACCCTGCGGCCCCCCCACCGCGCCCTGCACTGGCTGAAAATGCCTTGATTCTGGACGCAGTTCAAACGGGCGCGTATGCCTTGGCCCATCAAAAAGGAGCTTTAAAAGCCCTGAATCTGCTGATGCTGGGTCAATTATTGGTCGAGTGGCCCCTCTGCAGCGAAGATGTGGTGGCCTGGGTGCTCAAACAAAAATTGGGTCCCGCACGTTTTAAAGACATGCCCATCAATCTGGAAATGTTGGAGTTGGGCACCCAATTGAGTCGGTTATAAATGGAAGATATTCACGAGATCAAACCCCTGATGGCCCTTGATTTTCCCTGGCTGGCGTTTTTGGCTACGGCTACTTTGATTCTGGGGTTTTCCCTTTTGCTGGGTTGGCTGATCTGGCGTCAACTCAAACGTCAACCCCCAGCAGAACAAGAAGCGCCTCCCCCACTTAAAGTCGAGCCCCAAACCCTGCGCGAAGAGGCGCTGGCTGCCTTGGAATTCTTGGCCCAATCTCAGGCTTTTAAACAAGCGCAGGGCCAGGAAGTCTATCTCGCGTTGGAGGCGATTTTTAAGCGCTTTTTGGAGGGCATGCACCAAACGCCGGTGACGGGTTTTACCGATCAGGAGCTGGAAGACTTTCTCAAAGCGCAAGCCCAGGTGCAATGGCAGGAATCTGGCCTGGAACCTTTTCTGCAGCGCAGCTTATACGCCCGCTTTGCCAAAGCCTCCCCCACCCAAACCCAGATGCAGGAAGATCTGCGGCAGCTCAGGCAATTTGTGCAAAAGCACACCGCAGACTAAACGCAATTTTGAAACGTGACCTCAGACCACCGCAAGTGGGCGGAAGAGCTGATTCCAGTGGTGGGCCTTGCGGCTTTCCCAGGCGCGCTGGTGATAGACATAACTGGCCAAGAGCGGGAAGGTCAAGGTCAGTTCAGAATAGACCATCTGCTCATAGACTGTGTCGACTTTGCCCCACGAACAGGCCTCTTTGAGGGTGGAGCCCGAAAGCGCCCCGTCGCGTTCGTCGGCGACAGTCAATTGGATGGCATATTTGTGCATGCTGACCTCTTTGCCGAGAATATCTGCTGCCACGACCACGTCTTGGGTGAAGTTTTTGGGCACACCCCCGGCCAGCATTACCAGCCCGGTTTCACCGGCGGCAATTTTGACCTGGGTCAATTCGCGAAAATCGCGCACAGAGTCGATGCTGACATGGCGATCGGGGTTTTTCTCCTGGTGGTAGACCAGGCCAAAACCCGCGCTACAATCGGAAAAGGCGGGCACAAAGATCGGCACGTTTAATTCGTAAGCTGTGCGCACGATGGAGTCGTGGCCGAGATCTTTGTCGACCAGGTATTTGCCCATGGCCTGAATAAATTCCCGCGAAGAATAGGCGCGGGGTTCGAGGGTGTCGGCAATTTGGGCGATGGTATCGTCGCAGATCCGCAATTGATCTTCGTCGATATACGTGTCGTAAATGCGGTCAATGCCCAGGGCGCGCAAGCTCTGGTCGTCGGCCATGACAGAGCCCTGGTAATGTTTAAAGCCAAGGCCTTCAAAGAAGTCTTGATCAACGATATTGGCACCTGTGGAGACAATCACATCGACCAAACGGTATTTGAGCAGATCGACAATCACCTTTTTGAGACCCGCGCTGACGAGCGAACCCGCCAGAGTCAAGATCACGGTGCAGTCTTTGTCTTGCAACATATGCTGCCAGATGTCTGCTGCACGGGCCAGATTGCGGGCCTGGAAAGCCATGCCACCATAGGCTTGAATCAAAGGCGTTGCATCAAATTGGGAGATATCCAAATGTTGAACGGGGTTGGAGAGAATTTCAGATTTTTTCATTTTGGGGTTTTACCTTTCTAAGTGAGTTGGGGCTGACGTTTTTCGGAAACAAGGGCCATCTGAGCCAATTTGGCCTGGTGTAAGGCCATGATTTTGTAAACCAATTTGGCCGCCAGAAAATGGCTGGGGAAGGTATTTTCTCCCGGACACAGCTCGACCACGTCAAAGCCAATCAGGGTTTTGGTCTGAATCACGGCTTCGAGCAGATCCAGGGTTTCATACCAGAGCAAGCCACCCGGTTCGGGGGTACCCGTCGCGGGCATAATCGACGGATCGAGTCCGTCAAGGTCGATCGTCAGGTAGACGTGATCTTCCAAGCTGTCTACCACGGCTTGGATCCAGTCAGGGGTATGGCGGATAGAGTGGGCCGTAAAAATTTTGGCAGCTCTGACATTTTCCAATTCGCAGCGATCCATGCTGCGAATGCCCACACCCACAGGGGCAGCCCATTCTTTCATGCGGGCCATGGCGCAGGCATGGTTATAGGCATTGCCTTCATAGCTCTCGCGCATATCTGAATGGGCGTCGATCTGCAGCACAGAAACAGGGCCATGAACGCGCTCGCAGCAAGCTTTGCTGGAGCCAATGGGCACACAGTGGTTGCCACCAATCGTGACCAAAAACTTGCCGTCGTTGAGCAGGGCCTGGGCCCGCGCATAGACCTGTCCAAAGAGCAGATCGGGGGTCTGATCACAGAGCAGGGGGGCGTCGGTGTAGATACCCGCCAAATAGGGCTCGGAATCTGTTTCTAGATCGTAGAGCTCGAGATGGGTAGAGGCCTCAAGCAGTGCCTCTGGGCCTTTTTCGGCCCCCCGCAGCCAGGTGCTGGTCTGATCGTAAGGCACAGGCAAAACCGCGTAAAAAGCGTCTTTGTATTGGCAATATTCGGGATCAAGCCCCCCAAAACCGGGAGCCATCAGGCCACCCCAGCCAGGACAGGCGCGGGCATCAAGGCAGATGAGCGGGGAAAATCATGCCCGCGGGTCAACATTTGAATCGTGGGGGTTTTGGATTCAAAGATATCAATCAGGTATTTTTCTGCAAAGGTGTAGTCAAAGGGCTTACAAGAAAATAAATCGATAAATACGTAATTTTTTTCCTGAAAGGTATGAATGGAAATGTGACTTTCGGCAATTACCACAAATCCGGTGATTCCGACGTCTTCTGGGACAAGTCCCTGGTATTTAAATACATAGGGTTGGGTGATTTTTGTCATGCCGATTTTATCGGGTAAGTTGTTTAAAATATCAAAAACAAGGTCAAAATCCCTTAATTTTTCGGGATTACAATCATTCAGATCTAACGTCAGGTGTGGACCAAAAAAATCAGTTTTAACCATTTTATACTCCTAAAATTCATAAATAATTTGCTGCGCCTTTCGAGCGTGTTTTTACAAGTTTCTATGATAACAAATTTCAGCAAAAATAAAAGCATTTACAAGGTTTTATTTTATTAAAGCGACATGATTTTGGTGGCATATTACCAACTAGTTATATGAAATAATTTTATTGTTTTCATTTATTTTTATCATCTTACATAATTTTAAGCTAATTTATCTTTATTTATCTCGCTGATAAATCTGCGAAAGCTGATGCCCCCTGGGGTATGGTACGCTGAAAGTCAGGAGATCTTATGCGCCAAAACCCTTCAAAAATTCTTTTGCTCAGCCCCCGAATTCCACCTGATCCTGGGGGAGTGGCCCAGGCGGTTTGGCGTCAGGCCAACCAATTACACACCCTGGGCCTGGATGTTGCGCTTTGGGGATTGAGCAAAGGCGAAATACCTGAAGCGCCTTTCCCGGTTTGGCGCCCGAAAACGATGGCTGCGCCGATCACTGCGCTTTCAGATTTGGAGATCCCGTGTTTCGCTGGCCCACCCCCAGATCTCATTCACGGCTATTACCTCAGCGCCACTGCTGAATTGGCTTTGGCCTTGGGAGAACATTGGCAGGTGCCTGTGGTCTTGTCGGCGCGGGGCAATGATCTCGACCGCGACCTCTGGCTGCCTGAACAACGCGAACTGCTGCTGAAATTACTGCCAAAGGCTTCCGCTCTGAGTGGGGTGACCTCTGCTTTGACTCGGCAATTGGCGGTCCTGGCCCCCGCCTGCCCTGTGATTCAATGGGTGCCCAACAGTGTTGATCCCGATTGTTTTGCTCCCCAGTCCCGTTCAAGCGATCTGGCCACCCGTTTGGGCATCCCCCAGAGGGGCACCCGCTTGGGTTTTGTCGGTGAACTGCGCCAGAAAAAAGGGCTGGGCCTGCTGCTCTTGGCTTTTCAGGCCCTGGCGCAAAAATATACCGATCTCTCGCTGCTTTTCATTGGTGAGGTGCGCCCCGGCCCCGATCGGCAATTGCTGCAGCTCTTTCGCAAACAAAATCCGAATTTGGCCCCTCGCCTGATTGAAATCCCCTCTCAATCCCACACCGAATTGCCCGCGCTTTATGCCTGGCTCGACACAGTGGTCTTTCCCTCGCTGCAAGAGGGCTTGGCCAATGCCTGTATGGAGGCCTTGAGCTGCGCCCGGCCCGTGGTCACCAGCGACGTGGGAGGTTTTCCCGATTTGATCCACAATGGCCAAGAGGGCCGATTGATCCCGGCGTATCAATTGGCCCCGCTGATAGATGCTTTGGAAGAAGTCTATTTGCAGCCCGAAAAGGCTCAAGCCTGGGGAGCGGCGGGCCGTTTAAAAATGAGCCAGGAGTTTGGCCCCAAGCAAGAACGCGAAAATTGGTTGCGACTTTACCAGGCAGTGGGGCTGAGCTGCCCTTAAAACACCTGGCACCACTCATTTAAACCATATATAAATCATTTTTGGCTTGCCCAAACAGAATTATCATGATAAATGTAGATTATTCTGTATTTTGAAGGAGTTTTGATCCGTATGAGTAAAAATGTTGACACTTTACGCCAAGCCCACAATGCATTTTCAGAAGGGGATCATCTGCGTTCAGCGAGTATGATCGCCGATAGCTTTGAATTTACTGATCATGGTCGCCAACAGAGTGCCCACAGTCGGGCAGAATTTCAGGGCTGGCTCGATGAGCACAAAAAAATGAGTTCAAATATGCAGATCGTGGACGCTGTTTATATTGATGGCGGAGACTATGTCACCGCTCGCTTTCGGGCTGTGGGTGTGCAAGATGGGGCAACGCCCATGTTTCCGGTCAGCAACCGCGAATTCAGCTTAGACGTCTGTGAAGTTTGGAAATTTAATGCTGAAGGCCAAGCGATTGAAGCTCACAATTATGCTGACAGCCTCGGTTTGATGATTCAATTGGGTCATATTTCACCCCCGCAGACCTAATCAGCACGGGGGGGGGCGGATATTCCGAAAACATCCGCCTCCCCGTACCCTACATAGACCCGAGGGGGTAACTCTCTCCCCTATTTGAGCCCAAAATTCAAGCTAAGCCTGCGCAGCCAACCACTGCTCCACTTTGTGCTCCAGCACCGCCAAGGGCACCGCGCCATTTTCAATCACGACCTGGTGAAAGTCTTTGATATCAAAGCGCTCTTTTAAAGTGGCTTCGGCTTTTTGGCGCAGGGCCTTGATCTTGAGTTCGCCAATTTTATAAGCCAGGGCCTGGCCCGGCATGATCAAATAGCGATCGACTTCAGAGCGAATATCCAGTTCGGTATTGGCGACGTGTTTTTTCATAAAAGCCACCGCTTCTTCGCGGCTCCATTTTTTGGCATGTAAGCCTGTGTCCACAGCCAAACGGCAGGCACGCCAAACTTCAAAACTCAGGGCCCCGTAGTGCTGATAGCGATCGTGGTACATCTCCATTTCATAACCGAGGTGCTCGGCATAGAGCCCCCAGCCTTCGAGATAAGCGGTCACGTGCAAGCGGCGGCGGAAATACGGCAAATGTGCCAATTCCTGGGCCAGGGCCAATTGCAAATGGTGGCCAGGGATCGCTTCATGCAGCGTCAAAGCTGTGACAGCATAACTGGGCCGCGAGGGCAAATCGTAGGTGTTGATATAATAATAGCCAGGCCGCGAGCCATCTTCGGGGGCGGGCATATAATAGGCCTGAGGTGCGGATTTTGCTTTGTATGCTTCGACCTCTTTGAGTTCACAGGGGGCCTTGGGCATGCGGTTGAAAAGTGCCTTGGATTTTTCCAGGCCCTCTGCCATCACTGCTTGGTATTTTTCCCAGAGCGCCTCTTTGCTTTCAAAATAGAAGTCGGGGCTGGTGCGCAAATAGTGGTTAAACTGCTCAACGGTGCCATCAAAGCCCAATTGGTCTTTGAGTTTTGCTTTTTCGCCATGAATGCGGTGCACTTCGGCCAGACCAATTTCGTGTATTTCGTGGGCACTGAGGCCGGGAGCTGTGTATTTGCGAATCAGGTATTCATAATATTCTTCGCCATTGGGCAAATCCCAAACGCCTGCGGTCTCCCGGCAGTGGGGCAGGTACTGATCGCGGGTAAAATCATGAAGCTTCTGGTAAGCGGGGAAGACAGCCTCTTCCAGAACAGCTGTCAGCTCTTGGCCCAATTTTTCACGGGCGATGCCATCCAAAGCTCCCTCTCGTCGCAAGGGTATAAAAAAGACGCTGTCTTCGGTTTTTTCGGGCATTAAATTTTGCATTTGGGGCAGGGTTTGCTCAATCACAAAACGGGGCTGAACCCACCCCGTTTCAATCCCCAATTTGAGATTGTCAATCACGTCATCGACTTGTTTGGGAAAGGCCCGCAAACGGGAAAA
>JBFWRL010000225.1:0-6792 GCA_050248915.1 Candidatus Sericytochromatia bacterium | reverse complement strand
TGCCGTGATTGGTCAAGTCAAAGGCCAGACAGCCAGCAAAAGCCACCAACCAGATCATCTGTACATCTTTCAAAGCGGGATCCAAGGCCACACGCCAGGCCCGCCAAAAAGTCCACGCAATCCAAGCCATGGCTCCATAAAAGCTCAAGAGCCCCAAAAGGCCCGTCTCTGCCAATAATTGCAAAGGGACATTGTGGGTGTCGACAAACCGCCCCAAGCCATTGCCAATCCAAGGGCTCTCTAAAAAATACTGCCAGGCCTGTCCCCAGGTCTCCAACCGCTGTCCTGCAGACTCGACAGTCACGTCAGACAATTCACCAAAGCGCTGTCCCACCGTCACCAGCAGGCCCGCCTCGCTGATCAGCTGACTCAAGCGAAAGAGTCCTGCAAAAATGCCATAAAACATTCCCCCCAAAAGGCAGAGTCGCCAAAAAGGCGGACGGGCCAACGCCAAGAGAAAAAAAGCCCCGGTCACAAAAACCAGCCACGAAGCGCGGGTAAAATTGATCACCAGCGAAGCCACTACCCAGGCCAAAAGCAGATTCAAAACCAGGCGCTTACGGCCCTGAAAACGCAAGGGGTCGAGATAGAGCAAACCGATCAAGACAATGCCAACGGTCTGCAAAATTTCGCCATATTCATTGGCAAAGGTCCCTGGCGAAATGCGCAAAAAAGGCCCATAAAAATCCACAAGTGAGGCATGTTTGCCAATAAAATCGAGCGGATTGTAGAGGCCTGTATAAAAACCCACTTGCATCAACCAACCCACCCCCAAAGACAGGGCACAGGAACAGAGCAGGAGAGAGATGCGATTCCAAAGAGCCTCAGCAGTAGTCACAGAGGCAAACAAGACCCCAGCCGTTAACACCAGCAGCCCATAATTCAGCACCAGGCGAATGCCCGTCATGTCTTGATTTAAGGCCAAATGGGTGGTTTCGGCCCGTCCCAAAGACGGCAACCAAGACAGAGCAATCCAGACAAAAGGCAGACACCAAGCCCATGGCCATTTATGCTCAGAGCGCTCTCCCAAACACCAGCGAATGGCCCAGGCAGCTAGTGCCAAAAGCGCAAAGAGCTGGGGGGCTTTAAAACTAAAACCTATCTCAACAGCCGTGAGAATACCGAGAAACACAAAAAGTGTCACCCCTTGTACAGAGAGCTTAGGAGAGGCCAAAAAAAAGACAGTCAAGACGAGGGCTAAGCCCCCAACCAGTCCCAAGCGCAGAATTTCAAAGGGCCAAGCCAAAGCCAAGAGCAAGGCAAGCAAAATAGCCAGGCCCCACCAACGCATTGCGGGCCCTTCGCGCACCAACAGAAGCGGCTTCAGGTGGCCATTCACAGAACTAGCCTCAAGCGCTGACCTGATTGTCCTTGTTGACTTTTAAATAGAGCAGGCTAAACAGGCTCAGAATAAACAGAATCACCACAGCATAGGCACAGGCCAAGCCGTATTCGCCGCGCACAAAAAAGGCTTTAAAGGCAAAGGTCGCGAGAATGTCCGTGTGGGGATTGTCTTGGGTGACCAGATAGATAATATTAAACATATTAAAGGTCCAGACAATGCCCAAAAGCACCGTCACCATGGCCACAGGTTTGAGCATGGGCAGGGTTACTTGCCAGAATTGCTGGGCCTTGGTGGCACCATCGATTTGGGCTGCTTCGTAGAGTTCGTCGGGAATGCCCTGCAGACCACCCAACAGGGTGATCATCATAAAGGGCACACCCAGCCAGATATTGGTTACACAGACCGCAAACATCGACCAAGTCGAATCAGACAACCAGGAAACACCGGCAATGCCAAACTTGGCCAAGAGATAGTTAAAAAAACCATAATCGCCATTAAACAGCCAGCGCCAGGAAAAAGCGGTAATATACGAAGGCACCGCCCAGGGAATCAACAGGAGCGCGCGCCAGATCGCCTTTTGTTTGAGTTGCTGATTGAGAATCAGGGCCAAGCCCAAACCCAAGACAAAGTGAAAAAAGACATTGGTAAAGGTCCAGATCAGGGTCTGACCAAAGACCTTCCAGAAATCCCGACTGGCAAAGACCTTATTGTAATTTTCGAGCCCCACATATTTGACTGTCGCGGGCTGCACCTCAGTTTTCACGACCACTGCGCCATCGGCCTGCATCTCAGTCACGCGGAAGACCTGTTCATACGCATTGCGCTGGGTGATATTCTGAAAACTGAAACCAATGCCAATAAACAGCGGCAAAAACACCAGCAGCAACATCATGCCAAAACCGGGAAAAAGGAAGAGATAAGGGGTCTGACGTTCAACTTTTAACATAATTTAGTCTGCGCTCAGAAGCCGTTTCCAGGCCTCTTCAACCTCCTTCAAGGCAGATGTGGCATCTTTCTCTTCCAATAGCGCGGCCTGATAGGCGGGCTTGAGGTCGATAAAAATAGCACCAGACTGGGGAATAACCGGCCGGGTATTGGCCGCGTCCAGCACATGTTTAAAGGACTGGATCACTCGGTTGGCTTTAACCGCAGGCAAATCATAGGTCGATTTGCGGGTGGGCAATAAATTGTTTTTAAGGGCAAAACGAGCCTGAATCTCAGGCCGACTCAGATAGTGAATCACTTCCCAAGAGGCCCAAAGTTTTTTGGTATTGGAGGCAATCACATAATTGTGGCCACCCACAGGTGACCCCCAACCGCCGGGTCCCTGAGGAATGCGGGCAATGCCGAGATTTTCAGGATTTTTGAATTCGGGTCCCGCCAAGAGATCGGCAGTGGACCAGGGGCCATTGATAATCATAGCATATTGGCCATTTTTGAAGCCAATCTGCATATTTTCATAATCATTGGCAAAGTCAACAGATTCTGGCACAATTTTGTATTTTTTGCGCAGATCAATCAAGAAATTTAAAGCTTTGACGGCGGGCTCTTCGGCAATTTTGACTTTGAGCGTTTGGCTGTCGATCAAATCTCCCCCAAAGGCCCAAACAAAAGGCGTAAACCAATAGGGATCACCGCGATAAAAGAAGGCATATTGTTTTTTAGAAACATCGGTCAACTCTTGGCCGCGCAGCAATAATTGCTCCAAGGTTTTGGGTGCTTCGGGCCCGACCATGCGCTTATTGTAAAAGAGCGCCAGACAATCAGTGACTTGTGGCAGACCCCAAATCCGATTTTTATAACGGGAATAAGCCAGGGCTTGCGGCACAAAATCTGCCTGGGCTTTGGCATCGACAAAGGCATCAAGCGACATCAGGTAGCCCATCGAAGCCAATTCTGTCGTCCAGGCAATTTCTGCCCTGAAGATATCGGGGGCATTGCCTGCCTGAGCCAAGGTCTTGTATTTGTTCAAAGCGTCAGAAAAAGGCACCTGTTGCAAATTGACAGTGATATAGGGGAATTCTTGTTTAAAGCTAGACAAAGCCTCTTTGAGGGTGCCCGCCTCTTCGTCATTAAAGGTATGCCAAAAATCAACCGTGACAGGATCCGTGCTGCGGCGCAGCACCTGTTTTTCTGTTGAGGTCTTCTCAGAGCCACGAAAAATACAACCGGCCAGCAAGAGCAACAGGCACAAAGGTAAGATCCATTTCAAGCGCAAACAGAGAGCTTTCATGGCGATCACTATACTATGAGACGTCCCGAAAGCAAAGCGCCAGACTCATTTTTTTCGGGTCAAAAGATGAGTTATTCAAAACGCGACTGGTAATTGACACCCAATCCGACATCTTTGACTTCAAGACCCGAAAAAGTCTGGCTGTAAAGGCCATACAGTCCCATCGAAGAGTCGGGAGAAATTTGTTTGCGCACACCCAGGGTGGCCTGTACACGGTTTTCTTCAAAATTATAATGGGCCCGTGTTTCGGCGTAGACATTTTCTTTGAGCGTGCCATACTCGCCGGGTTTGGCGTTTAACATGCGGCGGGCACTGATCTCTGCTTCGGGATAATATTTGCCACTGAATTCAAACGGAACTTCAGCCGTTACACGCACTTCGGTATGGGCAGGACCACGCAGTTGAATCAAATCAACTTTGGGTTTGACTTTGATCTCTTTAAAGTCCAAACCGCGAACGCTGACGCCAACACGGGGACGCACAAAACGCCATTTGTATTTTTCTTCTTCAGGTTGGGCTGTCACCGCAGCAGGCGCACTGGCGGTTGAAACAGAATTGGGCTGAATTAAATCATTGCTGACTGCATTTTGACCGCTTTGATCAGCCGCAAAATTCTGGAAGCCCCCTTTAAAATAATCCTGAAACTCTTCTTTGTCGCGGTCGAAGATGGTGATAAAAAACTTGTCTTCAAGGTGGCGCTGCAAATCTTTGCGATTGCGTCCCGTTACGGCAATTGAGGCCACATCTTCGCCATACTTTTTCAAAGCATCCATGATTTGATCTTTTTCACCATCGCTGATACTCAGGGCAGAGGTGTGCACGGAATATCCCGGATTGTAAACATCCACAGCAGCTTGACGCATTTTGGCTTGAATGGATCCCCGTTCCGGCGAATAGCCCACAGAGGTAAAGCGGTCAAAGGCACGGGATTCTGCAGCCTGGATCTGACGCTCTTGATCAGAGGTCATCGAAAAATAGCCCAACAGGGTTTTCATCTCTTTGTGATTGGAGGCATCCACCTGCACGGCACTGCCAAATTCACTTTTCTCCTTGGCAGCTGGTTCTGTAAAGGAAATTCGGGTGGAAGGCACTTGGCTTCCACGGGTACTAAAATGAACCGTGTCTTGGGTTGGAATCTGGGTATAGGTCTTGTCTTGTGGCATCGCCGCAGGACGGGGTTCAGAAACAGTTGGCTGTACCGGCTTGACCGATACTTGCTGCTGGTTTGCACGAATTTCCATAATGATTTTCTCCCTACCTCAAGACTGTTATAATAGCTATCGGTAATCACATCCCCATTCTGGCTTAAATTAAACAAAAGTTAACCTCAATATATCCGCAAGACAATGTTCAATAAATTCTTTTCGCTCTCCCATTTGCCCAACGAATTGGCCCGACTGCGCCAAGAAAAACACCGTTTGGTCCTGACCAACGGCTGTTTTGATCTCTTGCATATTGGCCATGTGCGCTATTTACAGGCAGCCAAACAACAGGGCACCCATTTGATCATTGGGGTCAATAGTGATCGTTCGGTCAGCGCTATCAAAGGTCCTACCCGTCCCCTGAACTCAGAAATGGACCGGGCTGAAGTTTTGGCCGCTTTGGCCTGTACAGATTTTGTGACACTCTTTGATCAGGACACCGCAGATCAATTGATCACCGCAGTTCAGCCCGATCTCTACCTTAAAGCTGGAGACTATACGCTTGAGACACTGCCTGAACGAGAAACGTTAATCAAATTGGGGATAGAAGTCGCTTTTATGCCTTTTTTCCAAGGTCACTCCACCACAGGGTTGATTGCCCGCCTGCAGAGTTGAAGACAATCGAGTTCTGTATTCTCTTTTGACTGAATGATTCTGTATAATAGGGAAACCCGTGGTGGTGAAAGAGGTTAGTTAGCATGAAGCAACCGCACCCGGATCAACAGATCCCCTGCATTATTGAAAATGGCATTGTCTACGGTCTCAAAGATATCTATCGCATCATCAGAGATATGGGCCATGTGCGCTATGCAGAAGTGGTAGACGGTCACATCCGGGTCTCAGGTGAAGGATATATCATGAGCGTGGTGGCCAATCACCACAGCGCAACGGTGATCGCCAATCGCAGGATTTACCTCAATGTCTGCGGTTTTGACTATCTGAATATCCGCACGGAAACCGATGGAAATGTTCATTTTGAACTGGTGGACGCACGCAGATTATTGCGTTTAACCCCCACCGCCGATCTCAATCCTGAAGACAACACAGAAGACAAACCCACCCGTTTTGAAGAATATTTGCCTTTTGAGCAGGAAGAATTCGCCGAAATACATCTGGACGACGATGACGATTTTATAGATGGAGATTAACCCGTGCAAATCCACCTCAAACCCCTGTTTACACTTGGTTTAAGTTTGACCCTGAGCCTGTCGGCCATTGGTATGGCTCAGGCCGATGATGAGGCCATCTGGGATAGCCAGCGCCAAATTGAAGCCTATTATACTGCCGCCAACGGGCTCAGCACCTTAGAGAATGCCACCTTAGATAAAGCCCAAGGTGCAGTCAGAGAAAATAATTTTGAACTCGCACGTGAACTTTTGGAGCCCTTAAGCCAAAAATACCCCGACCAAATGGCGATTCAACTCAGACTCGCAGAGACCTATCTGGGAGAATTGAACCCGGATCAAGCGCAAGAATTGCTGCAACAAATCGAAGACAAGATTCTGCCCGAAGACGAGCGGGCCCCAGAAGACACGGCCCTCTACATCCACACACGTTTATTGTTGTGCAAAACCTGGTTCATTCAAAACGAACCCGAAAAAGGCCTGAAGGTCTTGGACGAGAGTAAGTTTAATGCGGCCCACCTTTCCAATCAGCTCCGCTCTGAACTGCACATGTTAAAAGCCAAAGCCTATCAGAGCATGGGCAAATGGATAGAAACCCAGTCAGAGCTCAAAATGGCCCAGCGTTTTACCCCGCTCTCAGCAGAAATTACCTCATTGCTCGAAAAATTGTCCCCGCAAATTGCTGAAACTTATTACCGCAAAGGCCTGGCTGCCTTCCGCAATTATGAATTTGGCAAAGCACTGCCTTTGGCCCAAGAAGCCCATCGGCTCAATCTCAAGAGCCAAGCTTATTTGACTCTTTATTTAGAGAGCCACGATCGTCTGCAAGACGAAACCATGCGCCGGTTTCTCAAGGTGCGTCAGCCTTTTGCTGAGAGCCTCAAGAAA
>JBFWRL010000224.1:0-6860 GCA_050248915.1 Candidatus Sericytochromatia bacterium | reverse complement strand
GATCGCCAGTGGGGGAAGCCAGCCTGTTTCCACCCCGTATATCTTTCCGGGCATGGTCAACCTCCACGATACACGCCAGATTTCCCTGTCAGATTGCCAATTCAGCAATAATCTGCACTCCGATGATTTGCTGCATACCGCTTATGTCCAAGATCTCAAGGCCGAGAGAATCACCCTCAACCAGGCTTATTCTGATGCCTGGGATCTGGAATTTTCACAAGCTAAAATTGCCAATCTGCAGATTCAAGGCAGTGGGGATGATGGCCTCGACCTGATGGATAACGTGCTGGAATTAACGCGCAGCCTGATTCAGGACAGCCAGGGAAATGGCATTTCAGCGGGTGAACAGTCAAAAGTTACCGTGTCCCACAGCTTGATTGCCCACGCGGGCACAGGTATTCTCGCCAAAAATGCCTCCGTGGTCCAAATGACCCAGAGCCTGCTGTTTGAGAACCTCAAAGGCCTGGAAATTCACCAAGAATCCCCCTTTTATCCGGGTTGGAGTCGCATCACGGGCAAGCACCTGTTTATCTCGGGAGGACAGCCCTTGGCCTTGGATGGTGTCTCAGAAAAGGCCATTGCCCCTCCCGTTTATACCCAGCTCGATACGAACTCAGCGGATAACATTCGCTCAAATTTGGCGGCTAAGCGCCAGCTGGCCCCTTTGCTCCAATCCTTGGGATTATCCGAATTTAAGCACTTGCCACAAAAGCTGATTAGCCAGAAGAACACCAAACAGCCATGATACGCCGCTTTAACCGCTTTGAATTAAAATACCTGCTGCCTTTGGAAACCGCTGAAGCCCTCAAAGCTGATTTGGCCGGGCAAGTTGAAACCGACAGCTTCAGTGGCCGCACAGGGTATCACGTCTGGAGTCTCTATTACGACAGCCCCACATACGAATTTTTCTGGGACAAGATTGAAGGGCTAAAATTTAGACGCAAACTGCGCATTCGGGCCTATCCGGGGCCAGATAATCAGGCCTTGGAATCTGTGATGGTCGAGATCAAACAGCGCATCAACAAGACGGTGCAAAAGCGCCGTTTGCGTCTGCCCCTAGAAAAAGCCTACGAACTCTGTGCTGGGCAATTCAGTGGAATGGACCTCGACCCGCTTGACGCGGCCGTGGTGGCCGAGGTCAAAGATCTGGTGTTCAACAAAAATTTGGTCCCAAGTTGTTTGATCAGTTACCACCGCACAGCGTTTCACGGCAATCGCTACAACCCAGGTCTGCGTATCACCTTCGATACCGAACTCAAGGCCCGCTGCACCCAATTGATCTTGGATCCCTCACCCGCTGTCGCGGCAGAAAACCGTTATTTTATACCCCCCGATTGGTGCATTTTGGAGATCAAACTCAACGACAAGGTGCCCGATTGGCTCGCTTCCCTTTTAAATGCCCACAATTGTGAATTGCGCAGGGTGAGTAAATACTGTTCGGGCTTGGCCCACAACAAAGCATTTCAAGTGAATCACACCTCTCTCTTCCCATTACCCCACCCTGAAAGGATCGCCGTCCCATGAATCAATCTGTATCGACGCTCTTAACCTTGGGAGACAGCTCGGGGGTCTTTAGCCAATTGGATATTCTGCTGGTCATGACCTTGAGTTTTTTTCTGACCCTGGTGCTGGGTTATGTCTACCGCTGGACCCACACCGGGGTCTCTTATTCGCAGTCCTATGTCCAAACCTTGGTGATGATGGGCACGGTGGTGGCCCTGATTATGTTGATCATCGGCTCTAATATCGCGCGGGCCTTTGCACTGGTTGGGGCCCTGTCGATTGTGCGCTTTCGCAATGCCATGAAAGAAACCCGTGATGTGGGGTTTATCTTTATGAGCATGGCGATTGGCATGGCGATCGGCACCCGCTTTTACTTGCTCGGCATCTTGGCGACATTTTTGCTGGCTTTGTTTGTGATCATTATGTTTAAAGGCAATCTCTTCGCCCGTGAAATGCAAGAGCGCATTCTGCGCATCCGCGTACCGCTGGAGCTGGAATACGAAAGCATTTTTCCCGTGATATTTGAACCCCTGCTCAAATCCTGGCGCTTGGTCTCGCTTGAAACAGTCAGAGCTGGCGAACTCCAAGAAATTGTCTATTCGGTGGTACTCCACAAAGACAGCTCACCCCAGCAATTATTGGAGGCCCTGCGCCAAACCAATGGCAATCAAAAGGTCACCCTCGTGATGGGACAACAGGAGGTGGATCTTTAACTTTAGCCCCACTTTTCAACTTGCGAGTCCCTGCAAGGATTTTCAAAAACCCCTGACGTGAAAGGAATTTACCGATGTCTCATCTCAAAAGAACCCTGATGGTTACTTCACTGGCCTTGTCACTTGCCTTGAGTCTGCAGGCCTGCCAAAACTATTCCCTCTTGGGTAAAAACAATGCTGTGGGCCGCCCCGCTGGTTGGAGTGACGTCTCCCATGGCAATGACACAGCCCCTGATTATGCACGGGTCTTTCCCCAGGATCGGGTCAACCGGATTGAGATCAAAATTGCCGCTCAAGACTGGAAGCTGATGCAAGACAATATGACTGAACTCTTTGGAAGCGGGGGCAGTGGGCCAGGCGGCGGCTTTGGACCCGGGGGACCCGGGGGAAATTTTACGCCTCCGGCTGGGTTTGTGCCACCTGAGGGGTTTGTGCCGCCTGAAGGCTTTCCCCCTGGTTTTCCCACCCCCAGCCCTGGCGCGAGTGCTTCTGCGCCAGCCCCAAACAATACCAATCCCAATGCCAGCCCAACTCCCCGACCCACACCTGTGGGCGGCTTTCCGGGCATGCGACCCGGGGGAGGTGGCGGCCCACTTGAATTCTCAGAAGAGGATCCCATTTACAGGCCAGCGACGATCAGCTTTGAAGGCCAAACCTGGAATTATGTTGGCATTCGCTACAAAGGCAATTCTTCGTTGCGGTCCTCTTGGGGACGCACACTCAAAATGCCCTTTCGCTTTGACTTTGACGAATTTGAATCAGAACACCCTGAGATCAAAAACCAGCGCTTTTTTGGCTTTAAACGCCTGACCTTTTCAAGTGGATTTAGCGACAATTCCCTGATCCGAGAAAAGGTGGCGGCAGATATCTTTCGCAAAGCTGGACTGCCCTCAGCTCAAACTGCCTTTTACCGGGTCTATTTGGACTATGGCGAGGGCTCAAAATACTTTGGCCTCTATACCCTGGTCGAAGCCCCCGACAAACCCATGTTGACCACGCAGTTTAAGAATGCCGAAGGCAATTTATACAAACCCAGTGGCAATGGGGCTAAATTTGTCACATTTGACCAAAAGTCTTTTCCCAAAAAGAGCAACGAAACGACGTCCAATTGGCAAGACATTCAAAATGTCTTCTCGGCCTTACACGCCAGCCGCAGCAATCCCGAACAGTGGCGGGCCGGGCTCGAAAAGGTCTTTGATGTCGAAGGCTTCTTAAATTGGTTGGCCACCAATACCCTGATTCAAAGCTGGGATACCTATGGCCGGATGGCACACAATTATTACCTCTACACGGATCCTGGCGACGGTCTCGTGCATTGGATTCCCTGGGACAATAATATGGCGCTATCGGGTTCTGGTCGCCCCGATGGGGCCATGATGCCTCTTACCCCTGTGCCAAACACCTCAAGCAGTGCCACCCCAGCTCCGACCCGGACACCCCCTCCCGGCTTTCAAGGCGGCCCTGGAGGAGGAGGTCTGGGCGGGGGCCCCGGTGGCGCATTTTCACTCGAATTGACCCCCCAAGAGGTCAACGAGAGCTGGCCCCTGATTCGCTATTTGATCGATGATCCGGTCTACCATGCCAAATATGTGGCATATGTTGACAAAGCCCGCAAAGTGGCCTTTGCCGTTGAACCCACCCAAGCCATGTACCAAAAGGCCCACAACCTGATTCGCCCCTTTGTTGTGGGTGTCGAAGGCGAGCAAAAAGACGCAACACTTTTGAGTAGTCCCGAGGCCTTTGAATCGTCACAGGAACAGCTTTATACCCATCTGAAGAGCCGCCACGCAGAGGCAGAGGCGTTTTTAAGTAAATAGTGTTTTACAGCTTATTTCCCCACCCAAACAGGCGCGGTCCAGACATCATCAAAACTGCCATCGGCATTGGTCTGGGTAATTTTGACAAAGGCATAATTTTCAACCCCCGGCTCGGGCCGCCAGAGAAAAGAAAACTGGCTCTGACCGGGATTGAGGTTTTCTTGGGCGATGGGCAATGCTGTGCCTTTGCCCGGGACATCGGCAAAAATTTGCAGCAGATAGCGGGCCTGGGGCTCATCTTTGTCGATGATCTGTACGTCAAGTTTGACCTCGCCGCTGGAGGGCAATTCTGACCCCATGTATTGCCCATTGGCGGTAAAATACACAGCCAGGTTTTGATCCTCTGAGGCAAAAACCCGTCGGGCGCGGAGGGCTTCGTAAACGCCTTCTGGGGTCAATTCACTGGCCAAAACACCTGTGCGGCCGGGATGTAATGAGCCCCAGTGGGCAAAGTGATTGTCTTGATCTGCTGTTGGGGCCAATTTAAAGCCCTGATTGAGGTAGAAGAAATAATCTTCTTCCATGTAGGCTTCGGCTTTGGCGATCGGTTTGGGATTGGTGCCTGGGCCATTGAGGATTTCGATACTGCGTACCCAGGGATTCGCGGCAGCGGCCAGGGCCTGAAAATTGCGGTTATAATCGTCGTAGCCGTAATCGTTAAACAGGTCTGAATTCATCACGCCAAAGGGTAAGAGTCGGGCTTCGGACTGTTTGTGGCCGGCTTCATCACTGAGTAGAATTTGAGGGGTGGCTTTTTTCTCAGCCAGTCCCATATCTCGTTTGTAATTGGGGTGGTTCATTTGCACAAAAGCCACTTCGTTGTGAGCGGGCAACCATTTTTCAAACAGGGTTTTAAAGTCGCCGTGGTCGACATCAATAATCGTGGCAGCATTAAAGACATTGACATGGTTGCCACTGGAAATGGTCGAGAACTCCTGCCCATACAAAGCTGCAAATTTACCTGGTTGCGAAAATTCTTTGGCATTTTTTTTCAGATCTTCGTAGCGATCCGGGGTTAAATGAATGCCATCGTTGCCACCAGCTGCAGAGTGATTGTGTTCGGTCACGGCCATAAAATCCAGGCCATTGCCAATGGCCATGCGATACGCTTCACGGGGGTTGAGAATGCCATCTGAATATGACGTGTGAGAGTGTAAATTGCCAAAGTAGGCCCGATAGGTCTTGTTGGGAGCCTTGGCCCGATTTTGAGCCAGATTTAAAGCTTGAACACCCGCAGGTTGAAAAACCAGCGGCGAACGGGGAGCGGAAACCTGACAGGCGACCAACAACAGCATCAAAACCGAAGACAGACGGGGCAGCAATTGGGGCATTCAAGGGTCCTTTCGGGCAGGCAACTCGGCCTGGGCATTCAAATATATTAGCACTTTATGCGTAAAAAACCAAATTTAATCGAGATGTTCGTCGTAAGAGCGATGAAACTCCCGCTGGCGAGCGGGAAATTGGCTGTGGGGTATTTGACGAATCCCCGTTGGCGCGGGAACTTTGAGACTCAGATCACCCACAACAGCCACCACCAAACGGGTACCCAGAGTGAGGTAATCGAGATTGATGGTTTCAAAGGTATCCCCCCGGCGGTGATAATGGGGGGTCATATCTCCATTGGTATACTCTTCTGAAAGACAGACCGAAGGAAATCCTTCTTTGTGAAAGGACTCATGATCAGATTGCCCCGTATTCGTGCGGTCAAAGGGCAGATTTAATCCATGGGTCTTGTTGACCATTTGGTAATAATCCCACAAAATGCCATCGGGCTGAGCCACCTCAATGGTTTTGTCTTTGTCAGCATCCCAGCCCAACATGTCGATATTGTGCATGCTGGTGATTTTCATGCCCTGTTTTTTTAAATCGCGGGCCAGAGCGCGGCTCCCAACCAAACCAATTTCTTCCTCGTCGAACCAGGCAAAGAGAATATTGACCTTGCGGCCTTTGAGTTCTTTTAAAACAGCGGCAGCCTCTAACACGGAGACCGATCCAGACGCATTGTCATCTGCCCCGGCGTTGCGAACGGAATCCAAATGGGCACCGACCACAATGTATTCATCGCTGGGAACATCTGCCATCAGGCGGGCCATCACATTGGTGCCACTGGCGCGGTAATTGTGGAGTTCGGGTTTATAACCCAGAGATTCGAGACTTTGAGTCAAGTAAGTACGTGTCAGGGCCCGGCCTGGAGAGGTTCCGCGCTCCATGATAATGCCGTCTGCGCCAATGGGGGCTTTGCCCGTTAAAACTGTCAGGTGTTTTTCCATTCGGGCTTTTTCAACCCGGTTTTCGATCCAATCAGATCGGCCCGTCGATTGGGCTTGCAGGGGAGAAGAGCGAAACAGAGAGGGATTGAAGCTACTGACAGCGCAGGCACTGAGCAAAGCAAGGGCGGAGAGAGCGGCGAATGTGAACGGCAAACGGACGTATTTCATAGACACCTCGAAATATACTCCAACCTACTAGTTATCGCCAATCAACAGGTTATCTTGCTTATAAATTAATGTTTCCTTAATTTATTTTTAATTCTGTCCCTCAATGCCAAAATCACCACTGAAAAGGCCCATCTGGTTGACAGATGGGCCTTTGGCATAGCCTTAAAACTTAAAAGCCAAAGCCCCCAAGGGGATTGGCCCCTTTGATAACGTCATCGGCCGTTTTACCATCTGCTGTTTTACAGGTTTTGCGAATTGAATCTTTGTATTCCAAATCGCTGACAGTCCATTCAGCGGCCCCCAAATCGCGATTGGCAGAGATTCTGATCGGGCAATTAAAGGTCGCTTCCATTTTGGTGGGAATTGGGAGGGCCTCCATGGTGGTATTC